>CAILAZ010000072.1 GCA_903832295.1 uncultured Acidobacteriota bacterium | reverse complement strand
GTTCCAACCCTAAAATCACCCGATCGTCACAGAAAAAACCGGGGAGCTTTGCGGCTCCCCGGCTCAGTTTCAACAAGCTGAACGATCAGAATTCAAACCGCAGCACGCTCTGGATGATACGGCCCGACACTGCCGCGCCCTGGAAGTTCCCGTACGGGCTGCTCGGCGGTGTTGCCGTCAACTGGAGTTTCCCGAAGGAACCGCTCGACAGGTTCGGATTCGGGGGCAGGAAGTTCGGATGGTTGAGGATGTTGTAGAAGTTTGCGCCGAATGCGAATGCCGCACCCTTTTCGTTCAGCTTGAACTTCTTCATCACCGTCATGTCCGTATTGAAGTAACCCGGTCCGCGGAATGCATTGCGTCCATAGTTTCCGAGTCCGGTCTGGGCTGAGGCCGCTGCAAACTGCACCCCCGGGCCGCCAATGCAGGAACTGGTGCCAGCGCTGGGGCTGGGGCCGCTGCACGACGTGGAGCCACCGGTAAATGTCCCAAGAACGTAGTTGCCCGTGGAGGCGTTGCCCACAACGTTGCCCAGGTTCCCGGTAACCGATCCGAAGAACGGCGTAAAGCCCATGCCGCTGCGGGCGAAGAACGTGCCCGCGAACGACCAGCCGCCGATCACCGAATTGAATGCAGCATTCTTCGCCTTGAACGGCACCTGCCAGATGTAGTTTGCGCTGAAGCTGTGGCGGAAATCATAATCCGAGTTTCCGTAGTTCTTCGCAGGGTTTCCGGGAACGATCTGCGTCAACACGCTCGATGCCGTGAAATACGCGTTATACGGGTCGATGTCGCCGTTGGAGACATAGTCCAGGGCGTGGCTCCAGGTGTAATTGAGCGAACCACTGAATCCCCACGACATGCGGCGGCTCAGGCTGACGGTCAAACCGTTGTAGTTCGAGATCGCGTTGTTCCCATACTGCACCACGCGGCCAAAGCGCAGATCCGGCGCAGTCGCCGGCAACACGCCCGAGTAGCCCAGGCAGGCTGCCGTCTTGCAGTACGAGTTGACGTAGGGATTCTGCAACACAAGGTCATAACCGTGGTTGCCTACGTAGTTGAGGGTAAGTGCCGTCCTCGCTCCCACAGCTTGCTCAATCTCAAAGTTCCATTGCAGGTACTTCGGATTGTGGAAGGTGTTGGGCGCTGCGGTCACAGCGGGCAGCGGGAAATTGAGCCCCGTCGATGCGGTGAAAGCGGTACTGATCGCACCAACCGTCAGCCCTGAGTTATACCCGGTCAACAGCGCAGCCTTTCCGGCAGCGCCGATCTGTGCAAGGCTTCCCGGCAGTGACGGATCGACCAGCGTACCGGCAGCAGAACCGGAGATGTTGAACGAGGTTGTAAACGGCGGGTTAGAGGCAAACGGCTCCGCCAGTTGTGCCGGATACAGATCCGAGAACAAGCCGACGCCGCCCCGGAATACGGTCTTGTCACCCCACGGATTGAATGCAAATCCCAGCCTGGGTTCCCACACAATCCCTTCCACGTTCGGCAGTCCGGTGGAGAGATTGCTGAGCAGCGACTGATTGTAGGGCACCGAAGCATCCGCGGGCGTGAAGTTCCCCGCAAAGCGCGTAAAGCAATTCTGCTTGCAACTGGTGTTCGAGTTCCGATCCGCACGCAGTGAAAGTGTCAGCTTCAGCTTTGGAGACACGGTCCACTCGTCCTGTGCGTACATGCCCAGGCTGTAGAGCGAGAACCCGGCTTCCGAGTGACTGATGTATCTCTGTACCAGGATCGAATCCGGAGAGGCCAGCCCCGCATAAAGATCGGCCATCGTGAGTTCCAACTCACCCGTGGTATTGCGGAACGGGGTGAGGTCGGTAATCTTGTTGCGCCGGAGGTTGGCTCCGAACTTGAAGTTGTGCCGCCCCTTCGTCCAGGAAAAGTCATCCACAAACTGGAACTGGGTCACTCTCCGTCCTTGAGGCCACGCATAGTCTTCGCCGCCCAGTGCCGTCCCCGCTGTGCCGGACGCGAACAGGCCGTCCTGCATGATCAGGGTCGTCGGGAAGGCAGCACGCGCTCCCGTCAGGTTCGTTGCGCTGAAGATCGCGCTGTAGTAGCTTCCGGCTGCGATAAATTGGTTCACCGTGCGGGAGTTGATGGCCTTGGTGTAAGTCATCTGTCCCTGGTCCTGCGGCTGGTTGCTGGATGCGTTGAAGATCGAGTTAATTGGGTCCGCGTACGTCGCCTGCAAGCCGCGGTCCTGCCAGTAGCGGAACGAGAGCTTGTCGCTCTGCGTTGCCACCAGGTCAACCTTGAGTGCCATCAACCGCTCGGTGTTCTTCGCGCTTCCGCCGCCCTGGTAAGTCAGTGCGCACGGTACGGTCTGTCCCCAAAGCGCTCCACCGCTGTTTGGCGCAACCGATCCTGCCAATCCGCCGCACCCTAGTCCGGCGCCATTCACCGGGTCATAAGGATCGTCGGCCTGGGTCACCGGCACCGCGTGCTGCACTCCGATTGCATTGTTAAACAGCTTGTACATGTTTGTATAGAACGGGAGCTCTGTCGCAGGAACGTTGGTCAATGACGCTGCCTGGAACTGCGGTGACGGAATGAACACCGGTCCGCTGCCCGGCAGTACATACCGCATGCCCTCGCTATCGAAGAAGAAGAACAGTTTGTCCTTCTTGATCGGGCCGCCAAACGACCCCAGCCACATGTTGCTGTTGGCAAATCCGCGCTCTGCGCCGCCATGATTATTGAACCAGTCGTTGGCATTCACATAGCGGCCATTCCACTGCCACTGCGCGTTTCCATGGAAACTGTTGCCGCCCGACTTCGTGCTGTAGTTCACGTTGGCTCCAGCCGAACGCCCATACTGACCGGTGTAGCCGTTGGTCACAATGGTCATTTCCTGCAATTCGTTGGTGCCCAGTGTGTTGTTGCTGGCGCCGGAGTTGTTCAGCCCGTTGAACGGATCGTTGTTGTCGCTGCCGTTCACCGTGTACAGGTTTGAAGTTCCCGGCAGTCCGTAGGCCGAGAAGTTTCCATAACCCGCGCCCGTGCTCAGGGTCACGCCCGGAGCCGTCAGCGCGTAGTTCGTCATGTCATTGCCCGGAGCAGGCAGCAGCGCAATCTGTTCCTGGTTGAAGTTCGCGGTCACGTTGCCGTTCTCGGTTTGCAGCAGAGGGGCGCCGGCGTTCACTTCCACCGTTGTCGTCTGTCCTGCCAGGTTCGCCGAAATCCTCATGTTCGTGACCTGGCCAAGGCTGACCACTGCATCGCGGTTCACCACCGCGAATCCTGTCGGCGTTGCCGTAACCGTATATTTTCCGGGCCGCAGCAGTGCAAAGCGGAAGAACCCGGTGTTGGTTGTTGTTGTCGTCTGGGTCTGGCCCGTCTCCTGGCTCTTCAGCGTAATGCTTACTGAGGGCAGGACCGCGCCGCTAGGGTCGGTAACGGTGCCGGTAAGCTCACCGGACACGGTATTCTGCGCGAAACCAAGAACCGACATAAGCATCACGCCTGCCATGGACAGCAGGCACGCGATGCGGCGGAATCGTTTACTGAGTGGCATTCACTTCTCCTTACCAGCGACCGGTGGCGGCAGCGGATTCACCCGGCCGCAACGGCCAAACGCGAGCACGTTAATCAAGGAGGTTTCAGAGAACCGGACACTGATTCGTGGAACTGCCCGGTCTTCCGCCCCCACAACATCTCGATCTACAGCCCACTGGAAGCGGACCAGGAAGAAGCGGCGAGGATGCAACTGCAATACCCTGAGAGCCCCGGCGGCAAGGCCGGAACCGCGCTACCCGCGCACTTCGAATCTGCGAGTAGCGTCACTGTAGCGTCAGTTCTTGCACGCCGACGGCCAGACCATTTGTTTAACGAAGCAGGGCAAAGCCCTTGACCAGAAAGGGAAAATCCAGCACTGAATATGAAATTGGGGAAAAGCAGGAACTCTCGCTTCGGAGATTGGAAAGCAAGCAGCCCGGCAGAGCGCCGCGTCCGCTACTCGATTTTGCTGTTGTAGTATCCCGCGCGATGGCGAACGTACAAATCCCGCTGCGCGCGCTCCTGGGCCTGCTTGGTCAACTGCACCGAGATGCGCCGGAACTCCGCGCCCACGCGGCTTGCCGGGTAGTACGCCAACAGGTACTGCGTCCGCAGTTCGTCACTGATCTGCCGGAAGGCATCGTCCAACTGGCTGGTGGAGGACGCATAGAAGAACTTCCCCCCCGTATCGCGTGAGAGCTGAATCAGCGCGTGTTCGCCCCCCGTGTCGCGCCCCGCATCCGCCTCAATCGGCACCATGATGATTGAGTAGATGATTGCCTCTGAAATTTGAGCGGCCCGCACTGCTTCCGGGTAATCCGTCTTGCTCGCCGTGTCGCCCCCGTCGGTAATCAGCACAATGATCTTGCGTCCTTGCCTGTGTTCCAGGGTTTGCGCGCTCAGGTAAATGGCGTCATACAGCGCTGTCGCCGCCCCCGTACGCAAGTGATTCAGCGCCGCATCCAGCCGTTTCTCATCGTTGGAAAACGGCATCGCCTCTGAGACATAGGTGGAAAACTGATACAGCGAGATCGAATCCACCGGGCGCAGCAGCGTGTGCGCAAACTTCCGCGCCGATGCCACTTCCACCGGCAGATCCTTGCGCGTGCTCATGCTCGTATCCAGTGCCATCACAATCGAAAGCGGGAGCCCTGACTCCCGCTCGAACACCGCCACCTTCTGCTCCACACCATCCTCAAAGATACGGAAGTCGTCCTTTTGTAATCCGGCGTAAGGTGCCCCATCTCCATCCGCCACGCTGGCAAACACGCTCACCAGCTTCACGTTCACTGAGATCGTCGGCGCGGAGTCCTTCTGCGCCTCATCTTTCCTGGCACCCTGTTGCGTATTTCTTTTCACCGGAATATGCGGATACAGCGCCGGATTCTCGCCTCCATTGGGAGTAGGAGGAGCATCCTGCGCAAACGCGGAGGCCAGCAGGAGCGGGATCAGGAATACAAGACGGGACAGCATGCGAATGCAATTATAGGGAAAGAACGTTTGCCCTGGATTCGGAAGTTTGCGTTTCAGCCTCTGGCAGAATCTCTCACAACGAAGCTTCCGGCGGGAATGGCTCCCCGTCCGCCCACACTGCACCGTCCTCAAAGTACTCCTTCTTCCAAACCGGCACTGTCTTCTTCAGCGAATCGATTACCCATCTGCAGGCGTCAAACGCCGCCCCGCGATGTGCGCTTGCCACCGCGATCAACACGCTCGTCTCACCAATCTCCAGCCTGCCGACCCGGTGCGCCATCCGCACTTCCCGTATGGCGAATCGCTCCAAGGCCTCACGCGCCAACTTCTCCATCTCGGCAATCGCCATCGCCGGATACGACTCATACACCAGGTATAGAGTTCTCCGGTTGCGTGTATGGTTGCGCACAATGCCGTCAAACAGGCAAACCGCGCCGTCTTCTCCCGCCTTGATCTCTGCCAGGATCGCGGCCGGGGCAATGGCCTCCGTCTGTAACCGCGCATGAATGGAAATCAGAGGCAGTTCCTCGCCCATCCCGCCGCTCACTGGGGGCAGGAGCGCAACTTCATCGCCCTCGATCAATACTCTGGATGAGGCCGCAAACTCCTGGTTCACCGCAATCGCGATTGCGCCTTCGTAAGGTGCCAGCGCCGCATGTCGCTCCCGCAGCGTCTGCCACAGGTCGCCGACCGTCGCACCCGCGGGCATCTCCACCGCAATCGCGGACGCGACAAGTTCTCTCAGGCGGCCAAAGCACAGCACTCGAAGTTGCATGCAAATGAAGATAGCAGGTTCGGCTAGTTTCCGGCGAAGCCCGTCGGTGCCGGATAGCCAATGCCGTCATAGCAGCCTGCCGCATTCGCCACGCTCACATACGCCGTCGTGGTCTGCCCGGAATAAGTGACGGTCACAGTGTATGGCTTGGTTCCGTAGCCGAACTTTGAGTTCGTCGGGGGATCCGTGGGCTGCGCGTGCCAGGTGCATGCCACGTCCACCACCTTTACTACGCCCGATGCACTCACATTGAGGAGGCAAGCGGGGCCCGCACCGTGTCCGCAGACGGTCCCAGCACAAACGTACTGCTGCTCGTTACGTTCTGCGTCTTCGTGTTTGAAAACTGCGCCGTCACGGTCAGCGTCTGGTATGAGCCAATGCCTTCCAGGTTCATCGCTGCGCTGCCTGTAGCCCCATAGGCCCCCGGAGTCACCGAAATCGACTGCAGCGAATACGTCTGGCCGCAACTCGCCATCAATGCCATCAGCACACCAACACAGAATGTAACCAGTACGCGCCGCTTCATTCGACTTCCTCCGACTCAGAGTGTCTCAATCTTCGCAACAGAACCCCTCCAATTCAAGCAAATACTGGGTTGCAACCTTGATACTCAAGTGCTTGTCCCTTCGGTCCACAATCGCGGCCGCACCTTCCATCCAGCAAAAAAGGCCAGCCCGTAACAGGTTGTTACGGGCTGGCCTTTTCGCATCTTGCGTTCACCTATTTTGGAGCTTCTGCCAGCACCTGCTCCCGTGTCTCGGCGTCTTCCTTCGCCTCCGCCGGGCTCTGTGGCAGCGCAATGTCCAGCACCTGCTCAATGCTCTCCACGTAGTGCACGGTGACGCCCTCCATCTGCTCCGGCAGCACATCTTCTTCCACGTTCTGCTGGTTCTCCGCCGGGAAGATGATGTCTTTCACGCCCGCCCGCTTGGCTGCCAGAAACTTCTCCTTCACGCCGCCAATCGGAAGCACGTTGCCGCTCAGTGTGATCTCGCCCGTCATCGCCATCTGCGGACGCACCTTCTTGTCCGTCAGCAGGGATACCAGCGCCGTCACAATTGTCACTCCCGCCGAGGGCCCATCTTTCGGAATTGCCCCCGCCGGAACGTGAATGTGCAGGTCATACTTCGTGAAGAACTCATCGTCGATCTTCAACTGTTCCGAGTGAGCCCGCACCCAGCTGAACGCCGCCTGCATCGACTCCCTCATCACCTCTTGAATCTGTCCCGTGATGCGGAACTCGCCCTTGCCCTTCATCTTCATCGCTTCAATAAACAGAATGTCGCCGCCCGTCGGAGTCCATGCCAGCCCAACCACCACGCCCGCATGTTTCGTCCGCGCCGCAATCTCGGTATCCACGCGCACCTTGATGCCGCCAAGCATCTCCTGCACCACTTCGCGCGTCACCGTCAGCTTCTCCATCTTGCCTTCCACAATCCGCCGCGCCTGCTTGCGGCAAATCGTGCCAATCTGGCGCTCCAGGCTGCGCACTCCGGCCTCCCGGGTGTAGTGCCGGATCAGGAAGCCCACCGCATCTTCGGTAAACTCAATCTGGTCAGGCGTCAGTCCGTTCTCTTCCGTCTGCCGCTTGATCAGGTACTGGTACGTGATGTGCCGCTTGTCTTCTTCCGTGTAGCCATGCAGATCGATGATCTCCATGCGGTCGCGCAGTGGGTCCGGAATCGTATCCAACTGGTTCGCCGTCGTGATAAACAGCACCCGTGACAGATCGAACGTCACGTCCAGGTAGTTATCGCGGAACGTCGAGTTCTGCTCCGGGTCCAGCGCCTCCAACAGCGCCGCTGTCGGATCGCCACGGTAGTCGCGTCCCACCTTGTCGATCTCGTCCAGCATGTACACCGGGTCATTGCTCTCCGCCCGCCGTATTCCCTGGATAATCTGTCCCGGCATCGCGCCGATATATGTTCTGCGATGTCCGCGGATTTCCGCCTCGTCGTGCACGCCACCCAGGGACATCCTCACGAACTTCCGGTCCAGCGCCCGTGCAATCGACTTCCCCAGCGAGGTCTTGCCCACGCCCGGAGGTCCAAAGAAGCACAGGATCGGCCCCTTCATCTTCGGATTCAGTCTTCGCACCGACAGGTAATCCAGAATGCGGTCCTTCACCTTCTGCAGATCGTAGTGGTCCTCGTCCAGCACTTCCTTCGCCTTGGTGATATCCACTTCCGTGCCGCTCGACTTCGTCCACGGCAGCACCACCAGCCACTCCAGGTAGTTCCGCGTCACCGAGTAGTCGGCCGCCATCGGAGACATCCGCGAGAGCCGGTTCAGCTCTTTCATCGCCTCTTTCTTCACATCCTCCGGCATCCCGCTCTGGTCAATCTTCTCCTTGAACTCCTCGACGTCGCGCGTCGTGTCGTCCTGTTCGCCAAGCTCCTTCTGGATTGCCTTCAGCTGCTCGCGCAGGTAGTACTCCCGTTGCGTCTGCTGCACCCGGTCCTGCACCTCGCTCTGTATCTTGTTGCGGAGCTGCTGCACCTCCAGCTCTTTCGCCAGGTGCTGGTTGATCTTGTCCAGCCGCGAGCGCACGTCATAGGTTTCCAGCACATCCTGCTTGTCGCGCGTCGAGAGCGAAGGCAGCGAACTGGCCACAAAATCCACCAGACGTCCCGGCTCCTCAATATTCATCGCCACCGTCGAAAGCTCGTCCGACAGCGTCGGCGACCCCGCCACGATCTGCTGGAACAGGTTCAGAATGTTCCGCTGCAGCGCCTCAACCTCCGAATTCAGCTCCGGAGTCACCTCGTGAACCGTGTTCACCTTCGCCTTCATGTACGGCGCAAGCTGCGTGTACTCCACCACGCTCACCCGCTCCAGTCCCTCGGCAAACACAAACAGGCTCTGGTTCGGCATCTTCACTACCTTGTGAACCGTCGCCAATGTCCCAATCGGATACAGATCCACCGGCTGAGGAGAGTCGATCCGCGCCTCGCGCTGCGCGATCACAATAATCGTCTTATCCTCGCCAAGCGAATTGATGAGTTGCACCGAACTCTCGCGCCCAACGGTCAGCGGAAGCACGGCATGCGGAAATAAAACCGTATCTCGCACCGGCAGCACCGGGAGATCGCGCACCACGTGCACATCATTCACCACGGGTATGTCTTCAAGATTGCGCGTTTCGTTCGCCATAAAGCTCCTTGAGTCCAACGTACTCAACTATGATGACTCTATTATACGAAAAGATTCGGGGAACGATCAGATTCCATCCCCACAATACCCTCTCCAGCACCTTTTTCAACCATTTTCAAACACATGCCGTCCGCGCGCCTGACCTTTTTCTCCCCGCCTCATCCCAGCAGCCAGCTTCTCCGCCGCTCCATACCCAAGCGCGCGGATTGTAGTCCCTGCCGGAGTTTGGAAGCAAGAAGCTTCTTTTGTGCCCTCAAAAGCTGCGCCACTCCAGTGCGAATTCGAGCAGCAACCGATTTCCGCCAACCTCCGCCTCTCCCGCCGCACCCAATCCTCCGTGTGCCGCGACGTTCGGCTCAGAAGGGTTATCGAGGTTCTCAGAAGATGCTGTGGACAATATTTGTAGTGCTGCTGGTGCTCTGGCTGCTTGGCGTGGTGAGCAGCTACACCCTGGGAGGTTTCATCCACATTCTGCTGGTCCTGGCGCTTGTCGCGCTGGTCTTCCAGTTGATCTCCGGACGAAGGACGGTTGTTTAACACGAACATGAGCGACGGTGGTTCCCAATGATCGTAACCGTCATCACCAGGAAACATCAGGAGGATACATGGATAAGGATCGCGTGGAAGGCAAGTTGGAAGATGTAAAGGGACGAGTAAAACGCCAGGTTGGCGAGTGGACTGGCGACGAGAACGCCCAGGCGGAAGGAGCGGCCGATCAGGCCAAGGGCAAAATTCAGAACGCCTGGGGTAAGGTGAAGGACGCAGGGCGCGATGTGCTCGACCGCGGCAAGGAAGATGCAGACGCTGAACGGGACCGCATCGAGCGCGACAAGAAGGATCCTGCCGCCTGATTTCCCGCCGATAGCAAAAGCCCCGGACGCAAGCGCGCTCCGGGGCTTTTTCGTGCCTTGCAAATCATCCCCGGTTGGAAGCGTTCGCCTTCCGCTGTTTCTCCGCGTTGCGAATCTCGCGCCGGTGTCCTGCGTCCTCAAAGCGCCTGATCTCATCCTCTGTTTGCGGTATGACCTGCGGCACCGGCAGTTTGCGTCCATGCCTGTCCACCGCCACATACGTCAGATACGCCGAGCTAACATGCTTGCGCTCTCCCGTAAAAAAGCTCTCCACCCACACCTTGATCCCCACCTCCATCGAAGTGCGGTAAGCGCGATTCACGGAAGACTTGAAGATCACCAGGTCGCCCACCTGCACCGGAACCAGGAAGTCCAGGTGATCGGTCGAAGCCGTCACCACGAAACTGCGTGAGTGCCGGTGCGCCGCGAAGCCGCCGGCAAGGTCGATCCAGTGCATCAGCCTTCCCCCCAGCAGTGCGCCAAGCGGATTCGCGTCGTTAGGCAGTACTAGTTCCACCATCTCAGAAATTGATTCGGCGACAGGGCGCGGGTTTGAATTTCCAGAGTGCTCCATATTCCTCGTCGAGGTTTGCCGCTGGTCGCGGCCAGATTTTCACTACTTTGGTTTGACGCCCACTGCACTCACTTTGTTACAAAACTAATCTCATCCCAGGCTTGCTCGGGCCTTGCCACAAAGGCCCGCATCGCGGCCCCGGCCAGCTTCACCAACCTGGCATCCGGAGCCACCACCCATCTCTGCAACTCCAGATCATAGCGCAGCTCTCCAGCCATTGCAGGCCGATGCGCCGTCTCGCATGCAAACTGCACCCGCAGCACGGTAGCGCTCTCGCGCAGCACTGAAAAACGCACTGCATCCCACTCGCATCCTTTATCCGGAAGCCGCGCGCATCCCGAGTATCCAAGGTTGCAGTGCATTCGCAGCGTCTCATCGTCGCACGCGCTCTCTACTTCTCCCGCTCCGCACCTGCCCGCAAAGCCATTGCCCAGCGGCAGCCTCTGGCGATGCGCCCAAAGCTCTCTCTCATGCGGTTCTGTCGGAATGAAGTACGGACAAGCCATCGCTCGTCTCCCTTGTCTTCCATTCTAATGCGAGCCGCTCATTGTGTTATGTTCTGCTTATGTCCGCCGAACGCATGGAAACTCTCAAGTCGATTCTTGCCCAGGAACCCAACAACACCTTCGCCCGCTACGCCCTCGGCATGGAGTACTCCTCCACCGGCGAAGCCGAACTCGCTCTCGAACAATTCCGCACCCTGCTGCAAATCGACCCCAACTACGCCAATGCCTTCTTCATGGGAGCCCAGGTCCTCCAGCACGCCCAGCGCATTCCGGAGGCCATTCAGTGGCTGAACGATGGAATCAGTTGCGCCGACCGCGTTGGCAATCGCCACGCCTCCAGCGAAATGCAGTCTCTTCTTGAGGAACTCGAGTCCTAGCCCTTGCGGTCCATTCTCCTCAGCATCCGGATCATCCCCCAGTTGAAGACTCCCGGCATCAGCCGGTAAAGTCCCACCAGCAGATTTCCGCTCCACGGCACCACCACTTCGCGCAGGTTGTGCCGGTAGCACTTCCACACTGCCTCCGCCACCCGCTCGGCCGTAATCCCGTGCTTGCGATCTCCCGCCACCCGCATCCGCTCCGTCCCCCACACAGACCGCGCATTAAAGTCTGTCTGCACGTATCCCGGACACACCGTCCCCACGTGCACCCCGTACGGCCCGAGTTCCAGCCGCGCCGCCCTTGAAAAGCAGTTCAGCGCATGTTTCGTCGCCCCATAGGCAGACATATACGGCACGCTCACAATTCCAGCCATGCTTGAGATGTTGATGATGCTTCCCGAGCGTTGTTGTTTCAGCAGCGGAGCCACCATCTGGATGCATTCCACCGCGCCAAACAGGTTGGTGTCGAACATCTTCCGGCAGGCCGCCATGTCCATTCGCTCCACCGAATCCACCAGACCGTAGCCCGCGTTGTTCACCCACACATCCACCCGGCCAAAGCGCTCCACCGTGGCCGCGAGCAGAGCCTCAATCTGCGTCCGCTCAGTTACGTCGCACTCCACCGCCAGCGTTCGCTCCATCGCCCCCGCCCGCGCCCGCGCCGCTTCCACTCTCCCCAGGTCGCGTGAGGCCAATACCACCGATGCGCCCTCGCGCAGGAATCTCTGCACAATCGCCTCGCCGATTCCCATCGACGCGCCCGTAACCACCACCACCTTGCCGGAAATTCCCATCCGGAACTTCTAGTTCCGCGCTGCTCAATTGTCAAGCCCGCACACGCGCAGGGTGGAACCCCCTCTGCAACCGCGCAGTGAGCAATCTTGCACAGATTAAGTTCTGGAGGCGCAATACCATACTCTCAGACTGACCTACTAAGGGAGAGCCAATGAATTCCAGGAAACTGACTGCCGCCGTTCTGGGGTCGCTCGTCGTATTAGCGATCTCGCTGCCTGCGGTCGCACAGAGCACCACGCAGTCGAATACCACGACGACGCAAGATTCGCAGCCAGCCGCCTCTCAGACCACCACCACAACCACAACTACACAAGACAACAGCGGCCAGAGCAACAGCGCCCAGGATACCGTGCCTCCCGCCACCAGTGCTCCCATGACAAAGAGCGAGATGAAAGCCCAGAGGAAGCAGCAGAAGCAGCAGGAAAAGGCAGCAGAGGCGAGCGCCAAAGCCAATAAGGACAGAGCCGAAGCCCAGGTGGACAGAGCCAAAGCCCAGAAGAGCGAAGCCAAAGCCGACAAGAATGAGGCGGATGCGCTCAAGCACGAACACGATGCGACCAATGCCACCGAGAAGGCCAACGCTCCTCAGTAGCCCTGAAGTCCGCAGCCTGGAATGGTACAGCTGGCCCCCAGAAGTTGGCTCCTTCCAACTCTTGGGAGCCGCGCCAGGCCGGCCTCCCAAAATACAACGCAACGCCCAGCCCTCAATTCGCGTCCAATGGGAATCCGTATGACAACGCCGTGATCGGGGTGCGCAAGACCAGAGTCGGCGCTGGCACAGGACCCGGAGGCGGCAATGCCCTTTCCCCATACCCTAGGCGAGCTCCGCAACAGCCACTTCACCGAGCAGCGAATGCTCCATCGCGGGGTCAAAGACGAGCTTCGTGAAAACCTGCTCGCCCGCCTGAAATCCCCCGGCCCTGTCTTCCCCGGCATTGTCGGCTATGACGACACCGTCATCCCTCAGCTCGTCAACGCCATCCTCTCCCGCCACAACTTCATCCTCCTTGGCCTTCGCGGACAGGCCAAGAGCCGCATCCTCCGCGCCCTAACTTCCCTGCTCGACGAGCACTCCCCTTACATCGCCGGCTGTGAAATCCGTGACAATCCCTATGCCCCGCTGTGCCGCCGCTGCAAAGACCTCCTCGCCCGCGATGCCGATCGCACTCCCATCGCCTGGATGAAGCGCGAGGACCGCTATGTCGAGAAGCTCGCCACCCCTGACGTCACCATCGCCGACCTCATCGGAGACATCGATCCCATCAAGGCCGCTCGCGGAGGCCACGAACTCGGCAGTGAGCTCGTCATCCACTACGGCCTCCTCCCCCGCGCCAACCGCGGCATCTTCGCCGTCAACGAACTCCCCGACCTCGCCGGAAAAATCCAGGTTGGCCTCTTCAACATCATGCAGGAAGGCGATGTCCAGATTAAGGGCTTCCCCGTCCGCCTTCCCCTCGATGTCGCGCTCGTCTTCAGCGCCAACCCCGAGGACTATACCGCCCGCGGCAAAATCGTCACTCCGCTCAAAGACCGCATCGGCAGCGAAATCCGCACCCACTATCCCGCCACCGTCGAGGAAGCTATGTCCATCACCTCGCAGGAGGCATGGTGCGAGCGCCCAGGCCCCGCCCTCACCCTCCCGCCCTACATCCGCGAAACCGCCGAGCACATCGCTTTCATCGCCCGTGCCGACAAGCGTGTGGACAAGCGCAGCGGCGTCAGTCAGCGCCTCCCCATCTCCGTCCTTGAGAACGTAATCTCCAACGCCGAGCGCCGCGCCGTCCTCGAAGGCTCCGCCCTCGCCGTCCCCCGCATCTCAGACATCTATGCCGCCATGCCCTCCATCACCGGCAAGCTCGAACTCGAATACGAAGGCGAGATGAAGGGTGCCGACACTGTCGCCCGCGAGGTCATCCTCGCCGCCGTCGCCCAGACCTTCGACCGCTACTTCGGAGCCAACGATCTCAAGCAGGTCGTCCAGTGGTTCGAACTCGGCGGCCAGGTCACCCTCACCGACAACACCCGCACTCACGAAGGCCTCAAGAGCCTCGAAAAAATTCAGGGCCTGTTGGAGAAGACCGAGAAAGTCGGCGTCGGCGAGGGCGAACCTCCCGAGGCCATCGTCTCCGCCGCCGAGTTCATCCTCGAAGGCCTCCACGCCCACAAGCGCATCGGACGCACAGAGGACCGCGTCTTCACCTCCGGCGACAAGCCCAAGCGCACCGAGCGCGACGACACCCGCGAACAGTTTGAAGCCGACTGGGAGCAGCGCAAAAAGAATCGCCGTCCCTTCAACTAACCGGAGCTGCCATGAAGCGCGTCAAGTACAGCAAGTACATCCCCAACCTCGCCGAGGAAATCAGCCTTGACGACCTCATGGACGCGCTCTCCGACTTCCTTCTCGAGAGCGGCTTTGAGAGCGAACTGGGCCGCTACTACAAGCCCGGCGCCGGTGACGATCAACTCGACGCGCTGCGCGAGGCCATTCGCGATGCGCTCCTCAACTCTGATCTCTTCGACGAAGAAGTCCGCGACCAGATACAACTCATGCAGGACAATGGCGGCATGGACGATCTCATCGACGAAGTCATCAGCCGGATGGAGGAGGATGGCTTCGTCACCATCTCGCCTCCGCACGATCCCACCCGCATCTCCAGCACTGCCGGCAGCGTTGGCCGCGACCAGTCGCAATCGCGTCCTGCAAAATTTGAAGTCACGGACAAGGGCCTAGACTTCCTCGGCTACCGCACTCTCCGCGACCTGCTCGGCTCCCTGGGCCGCGCCAGCTTCGGACGCCACGACACCCGCGACACCGCCACCGGAATCGAAACCAGCGGCTCCAGCAAGCTCTACGAATTCGGCGACACCATGAACCTCGACATCAACGCCACCCTCTCCTCCGCCATCCGTCGCGAAGGCCTGGCCCTGCCGTTGCAGATCGAATACTCCGACCTCCATGTCCATCAGTGCGAGTACCAGTCCTCCTGCGCCACCGTCCTCATGCTCGACTGTTCGCACTCCATGATTCTCTACGGTGAAGACCGCTTCACTCCCGCCAAGAAAGTCGCGATGGCGCTCTCCCAGCTCATCCGCACCCAGTATCCCGGAGACACCCTTTCCCTCGTCCTCTTCCATGACTCCGCCGAGGAACTCCCCCTCTCGCAGCTCGCCCGCGTCCGCGTCGGCCCCTATTACACCAACACCCGCGAAGGTCTCCGCCTCGCCCAGCGCATCCTTCAGCGCCAGCGCAAAGACATGAAGCAGATCATCATGATCACCGACGGCAAGCCCTCCGCCGTCACCCTTCCCGATGGCCGCATCTACAAAAACGCCTTTGGACTCGACCCCATGGTCGTCAGCCAGACCCTCGAAGAAGTCGCCAAGTGCAAGCGCGCCGGAGTCATGATCAACACCTTCATGCTCGCCTCTGACCGTGGCCTCGTGCAGTTCGTCCAGAAAGTCACCGAGATGTGCCGGGGCAAGGCCTACTTCACCACCCCCTACACCCTCGGCCAATATCTCCTCATGGATTACATGAGCCGCAAAACAAAGACCGTGCACTGATCGCAGCGCACGGTCTCCGGATTCTTCCTGCTCCCGTTCTATTTCTTCTCTTCCGCCTGCACCGCCGCCTCCGCCGCCTGGAAGCCCACTCGCGAATGCGCTCCATCGCAAAACGGCTTGTTCACGCTCGCCCCGCACCGGCACAGTGAAAACGCCGGCTTCCCCGTCAGGTCAACCGCGGTTCCCGCCGCATCCACCAGCTCAATCACACCCTCAGGATCTTCCACGCGGTACGGCCCATTCGGCCGGATGGTAATCTTCACTTTCGACATTCTTCCTCCATCTTCGATCTAATGCCGGAACGCCACATTCACCAGCAGCTTCTCCCCGGACACATCCACCACGTTGCAGAACGTCCGATGCTCGCGCCTCGTAAAATCCAATCCCACGCGCGAGTTCCCAATCTTCAGGTTCCTTATGTAAAGATGCCCCAGCCACTCTGGAAGTTGCGGATTGATGATGTTCAGCTCCTTCCTGTGCGCCGACGGCCGTATCCCCAGCACCGATGACAGCACCAGGAACAGCGCTCCTGACGCCCACGCCTGCGGCGAGCAAGACACCGGATAGTGCACCGGCTCGTCGTAAGGCCGCCGCTGCACTCCGCAAAACAACTCCGGCAGCCGGTAGTCGCGGAACTCCAGCGCCGCCTGGAACAGCGCTCCCAGCACACGCAGTGCCGGCTCTCGAAATTCGTTCAGCGCCATGCCATGCGCAATCACCGAATTGTCGTGCGGCCACACCGATCCCCGGTGGTAGCTCAGCGGATTGAACACCTGCTCCGTTGCCGCCATCGTCCGCCATCCCCACCCGCCGAACATATCCTCCTTCATCATCCGTTGCGTCACCGCCCGTGCCCGTTCACGATTGATGATCCTGCTCCACAGCAGGTGCCCGGGATTCGAGGACACCACCTCCAGCGGCTTCTTCTCCGCGTCCAGCGCCATCGCGTAAAATCCGCGCTCCGTGCTCCAGAATGACTTGTCGAACTTCCGCGCCAGTTCATTCGCTTCGCGCTTCAACTTCTCCGCCCGCGTGTTGTCCCCAAACATTCTCAGCAGCGAAGCCATCCTGTACTTCGCGTCGTACACATACCCCTGCACCTCGCACAGCGCAATCGGAGCCTTCGCCACCTCGCCGTTGCGGTGCATGTTCGCATCCCACGAATCCTTCCACCCCTGGTTCACCAGCCCGCGTGGCGACCGCCGCTCGTACTCCACAAACCCATCGCCGTCCATGTCGCCGAACTCGTCAATCCAGTCCAGCGCCCGGTACGCATTCGGCAGCATCTCCCGCACCAGCGCCTCGTCGGCCGTCCAGTTGAACGTCTCGCTCAGCAGAATCAGCCACAGCGGCGTCGCATCCACCGAGCCATAGTAAGGCCCAAACGGAACCTCGCCGCAGCGCGTCATCTCCCCCTCGCGTGCCTCGTGCAGAATCTTTCCCGGCTGCGCGTCCCGCCAGTCGTCCACCTCCTTCGCCTGGTAGCGCGCCAGCACCCGCAGCGTGTCCTTCGCCAGCTCAGGATTCAGAGACAGTGTCTGGTACGCCGCCAGAATCGAGTCCCTCCCGAAGATCGTCGCAAACCACGGAATCCCCGCCGCAATCACGTGCTCGTTGCCGAACGGAATCCGCAGCGCGTGGAAGTCTCCCATCCCGTTCCGCAGCATCGTGTCAAACACTGAGTTCGAACTCGTAAAGCTCGTCGATGCCGAATCAAACTCGCGGAACGCGGTCCGCCGCGTCTTCAGCTGCGCGTCAAAGTCATACAGCGTCGCCCGTCCTGCCTTGCGCTCCACCTGCGGAGTTACCGTAACCTCCAGCGCACTCTTCCCCAGCGGGTCCAGTCGAAGCTCCCACCTCGCCGTTCCGCCGCTTATCTCCAGCGGTGCCGGGTCCGTGCGGATGATCGTCTGCCGCAGCACCTGGTCTCGTCCCCGGTAGCTGAACGTCAACCCGTCGCGCTCCACCACCGGTTGGTAATACTGCCCGTGTTCTCCCCGCGCCACTCCCCGCACCTGGAACACATCCACAAAATCCGCATTGAACGACAGTTCCACCGCGAACTCCACCGCGCAGCGGTTGAAGTTCTCAAACGTGTACCGGTCAAACAGAATGTCGGACGCCAGCAACTGCTCCCGCCGTATGTGAACCGTGTTCTCCGGCAGGTCGAACGAGTCCCGCAGCGTGATGTTCCCAGTCGTCAGCTCAATCTGCGAGACAAACGATTTCTCCGTACTGCTGGAGAGCACCACCGAGCGCTGCCCATCAATCTTGAATTCCAAATGCGACAGAAACCTCGTGTCCTCGTGGAAGAACCCCACATCCGGCGCGCCCGGCGGCACAATGTCTCCCGCCACGCTCGTCGCCAAAAAGGTCTTCCCATCAATCAGCGTAAGGTTGTTGACCTTCCTCGGCTCCTGCGCCTGGTGTGCCAGCCGCGGCTCCATGTGCGGAGATTCCATCGGCACCAGTTGTTCGAGGTTCAAAATCCGCGATGCGCTCATGCCGCCGCCTGGCTTCCCATCGTGAGGTCTTCCACCACCGAAACTTCGTCGTACATTCCGCGATACAGCGCCAAATAATCCTGCACCATGCGTTCCACTGAGAAGTGCTGCTGTGCATAGGCCCGTATCGCCGCTGGTCTCAGCCCCTCTGCCTGCCGCACCCGCTCTGCCGCCTCCTCCACTCCCGCGCAAACCCAGCCGTTGATGCCGTCCCTCACAATCTCTTCCACCGCGCCCCCCGGAAACGCAATCACCGGCGTCCCTGTCGCCATCGCCTCCACCATCACCAGCCCAAACGGCTCGTTCCACTCGATTGGAAACAGCATTGCCAGCGAATTCCCCAGCAGTTCGTTCTTGATCTCCAGGTCTGCCTCGCCCACGTACTCAATGAACTTCCCGTCGATGTGCGGCTTGATCCGCGTCTCGAAGTATTCCCGGAACATCGGCTGCACCTCGCCCGCAATCTTCAACGGAACCCCGCTCCGCTTCGCGATCTCAATCGCGTTGTGCACTCCCTTCACCGGCGCAATCCGCCCCAAAAAGCTCAGATACCCGATCTTCTTCATCTGCAGGCGATACTGGCTCAAGTCAATCCCATGGTGGATCGTCCTTACCCGCTTCATCTCTTCTTTCTTCTTCTGGAATTCGCTGATCGACACAAACTCTACATTCGGAAACTCTGCATAGAACGAAGACAGCGCAGGCAAGTGTGGATGGTGAATCGTATAGACCCAGCGCTGTCCGTGCAGGCGCGAGAACGCCAGCCCCGGAGCGTTGTTCAGGTGAATCACGTCCGCCTCGCGGCAGCAGTCGTTCACCGCCCACGATGTGTGGTTAAGATCTTTCAGGCTGGAATACAACTCGCAATCAAGAGGCCATTCATCTTTCTCATACAGCCAGCGCACCTCGGCGTTCACCTTGCTCTCGCCGTTGGCGTACACCACCACATCCACTCCCAGCTGCGTCAATCCCGATGCCAGTTCTGAGATGAACAGTTCCGTGCCGCCGTACTTCTTCGGCGGAACGCTGATGAACGGAGAAGCTATCAACGCGATTCGCATTCACACTCCCACTATTTCCAATTGAATGAAAGACGTGGAGCGGCTTCGGTCGCGCGCCACTACAGTGTGATGCGGCCCCAAGAACAGCAGGTTATCGCGGCAGCCCTCGATTGCCCCTTTGGCCCTCAGCCCAGCGCTTGTGAGTTCTCCAGCCGCGCTCGTTCCCCACTGCGCGCCGCTTCCACCTCGCGCTCAAACTCCAGTGCGCGCTGCTGGCTCGTGTGTGCCGCCAGCACTCGTCGCTGCGCTGCCAGGCCAATCTCGCGCAGCCCATCCTCATCCGCCTCGCGGAGGTAATGCACAATCTCTTCGCTCCCCGTCGGCAGCAGGATCTCTCTGCCTGGTTCAAAGAAGGTCTCCAGTCCCGGCCAGTTGTCGCTCACAATCGTCGCCCCGCAAGCCGCTGCCTCAAACAGCCGCACCGACGGCGAATACCCCGCCATCACCATGTCTCTCCGCGTTACATTCAGCGTCAGCCGTGACGACGAATACAGGTGCGCGTGCCACCGCGGATTCAGATGAACAATGTGCCGCACGTTCTTCGGCCACCTCACCCGGCTCGGATACTGCGGACCCGCCACAATGAACTGCTCTTCCTCCATCGCCCTCGCCGCGCCGAATAAATACTCTTCCAGCTTTGGCTGCCGGTCAGGCGCATACGTTCCCATGTAGCTCATCGCGCACCGGAACCTCTGCGACCGCGCATAACTCCGGTACCGCTCCGGATCGAAGCTGCAATACAGTGGTGCCGCCCTCCGCACTCCGAAGCGCTCCTCCAGTTCGCGCAGCATCGGCCCGCCCGTAAAGCTGAAGTACACATCGATCGCCCGCAGCTGCTCTGCCCTCAGGTAGTCTGTCGCCCCGCGCTCGCGCAGTGTCGTCACCGTCACCGGAGTATCAATGTCGTAGAACGTCCGCACCGCCGCCTGCGACTCCAGCATCTCCTCCACCGCTGCAATCCCATCCGGAAAGTACGATCCCACCATCGCCACATCCGCCTGCGCCAGCTCCCTTCGCACCTCCGGCAATACATCTGCCCAGCGCTCATAGAGCTTCAGCTCGCAAAATCCCGGCTCCGGCAGATCGCGGTTCGACGCATACCACTCCACATCTTTTTCGAAGAACACTACCCGGTGTCCACGCGCATCCAGGGCTCGCGCCAACGCCCGGAACGTAGTCGCGTGTCCGTTCCCCCATGAGGAAGTAATGGACAGGCCAAATAGGACGATCTTCAACTTGCTCCCCACCTTTCCATCACGCCCTTCGCAGTGCCGCTTTCAGCGCGTTCGCATCCACCGCGCTCGGATGCCTGTCCGCACGCGCCTCCCGCAGGATGGTATCCACCTCGGCCGCCCGCTGTGCATACGTGTGCTCCTCCAGCGCCCGCCCGTGCATCGCCCCGCCAATCGCGCGCGCCTCCTCCGCCGTCTTCCCCCGCAGATACCCCACAATCTCCTCCGCGCTGTCCGCCACCAATATCTCCCGCTCCGGCTCGAAAAACATCTCGATTCCGCGCCACTTATCCGTGATCAAACAGCTTCCCGCGCCCGCTGCTTCAAACACCCGCGTCGGCGGAGAGAATCCCACATCCGCCATCGACTCCCGGTTGATGTTCAGCACCATCCGCGCCGATGCGTTGATCCTGTTGTGCGCGCCTGTTCCCACGTGCCCAATCCAGCGCACATTCGCCGGAAGCGCTTTCCCGCCCCAGCCCTCCCCGCCCAGCACAAACCGCATCTCCGGCGCCAGTTCCGCCGCCCGCAGAAAGAACTGTTCTACCCGCTTCTCTCTATCCGGCAGCCTGTTCCCCACAAATGCCAGGTCGCACTTCAGCCCATCGTCCCCTGCCTCTGGATAATGCGTCTCCGGATCCAGCGCGTTATAGATCGGATGGCAGTTCTTCGCGCCCAGCTTTCCATACCGCCTCACCACCTCCGGCCCGCCGCCATACGTAAACACAAAGTCATACCGCGGAATGCATCTCCGGAATGGATCAAACGCATTTCCCTCCACTCGTTGCAGCGTCGCTGGAGCGTCCACATCCCAGAATGCAACCTGCGTCCGCGCCGACTTGCACCCCAGCACCCTTCGCTCCAGCAGCTCGTCGTCCGCCCCCACGCCGCTGTGCTTGATCACCAGGTCCGCCGTGCATGCCAGTCCCATCAGCTCTTCAATATCCTTCGGAGTCTGGTACACAATCACCTTCGCGTATTCCACTTCGCTCAGGTCGCGGTTCTGCTGCCGTTTGTAAATGTCCGGCTCGGCAAATGTCACCTCGTGTCCCAGCGTCGCCAATCCCTTGTAGATTCCCCTGTAGTACGTGGCCGCCCCGTTCCAGTAGCTCGAAGTAATGCTCGACCCAAACACAAAGATTCTCATCGTATGTCTCCGCAAATCTCCATTAACTGTTCCGCGCGATGTCTGCACGTATGATGCTGCCGGATTGTCTCCAGCCCGCTCTCCGCAATCTCCCTCCGCGCCCTCTCGTCCGCCAGTAGGGTTCTCAACTGCGCGCTCATCTCCGCTCCATCTCTCACCACCACGTAATCCTCTCCAGCGCGAAACAGCCCTTCGGTGTCCACCCACGGCGCGCACACCAGGGGAACCCCGCACGCCAGCACCTCAAACACCCGTATCGTCGGCACCCCGCTCAGTCCGTTTGCATACTGCCGTCTTGGCACATGCAGCGCCACCCGGCTCTGCGCGTAAATCTCCGGAGCCTCCAGATTCGCTACGTATCCCCGGTACTCAATCCCCGAGCAGCGCAGCGTCTCCCTCGCCTCACTCGGATACCTCACTCCGTGCACCAGCACCCGCCGCCCTGCGCCAAACATATCCACCGCTGGAGCCACCAGGAATTCCATCAACTCCCGCGTCCGCTCCTCGTCGCCCCAGTTCCCAATCCAAACCACGTCGTTCAGCTTCTTCCGCTCCATCGGCCTGAACACACTCACATCCGCCGCTTCGTGGAACGTCCACACCCGCTCCACTCCAAACCCATCTTTGTAGATCTTTCGGATCGCCTCTCCAAACGCCAGCACTCCATCAAACAGGTGCAGGGGCAGCCGCAATATCTCTCGTGCGTTGCTGTAAGCCCGGTGATGCGTATCGTGGAACAGCGCGAGGAATCCCATTCTCTTTTTGCGCGCCAGTATCTCGTTCACCACCTCCGGTTCGTTCCACTCGTGGATCAGCACCAGCTCCGCCCCTTCCAGTTCCTCATCCAGAAACGTCGCGAGCCCGCCGCCCCGCCGGTAAAAGCGCACATCCAGCTCCGGATACATCGCCCGGAAGTCATTCACGGCGTTGATTCCCGCCTCTCCCTCCTCCATAAGGTTCTGCAGAGACCATCCATCGATCTCCTCATAGCACCGAACCTCGTGTCCCATGCGCGCCAGTTCCCGCGCCAGTCCCCGCAGAAAATGCGCGTTTCCATGATTCCAGTCGCTCACCCACGAGTGCGCAAACAGCCGGACCCTCATGCCGCCGCCACCTCGTGCTCCATCAGCGCCGAATAAATCCGCATATATCCCTCCACCATCCGTTCCGCGGTATAGCGCTCCAGCGCCCGCCCGTAGGCTCGCTCCGAGTACTCTCTTCGCAACCCCTCATCCCTTTGCAGAAGCCGCAGCACAGCCCGCAATGACTCTTCATCGTTCCTGCGGAAGTACAGCGCCGCTTCGCCCCACACCTCACGCAGGCTCTCAATGTCGTTCGCCACAATCGCACAGCGTGACAGTGCCGCCTCCAGCGGAGCCAGCCCGAATGGCTCGTACCGCGAGGTCGCTACGTAGATTGCCGCCCTCGCCAGCAGTTCCCGCATCTGCCCCTCGCCCAGCTCTCCCAGCAGATGCACTCCCTCCCCCCCACGTGCGTCTGCCGCCGGTCCATCCAGCGCGCTTGCGCCCGCCAGGTAAACCGGCATGGGAACCGGCCCCATCCGCGTCAGCAGCGCCGCCTGTTTTCCTTCGTCCCACAGCCTCCCAGCGCTCGCCGCAAACTTCTCTTTCTCCCGCCGCGCATCAAACCGCTCTGGACTTCGTCCGTTGCACACCACCCGCGTCTGCCTATGCTTCCCATAGCAGTGCTCAACCTGCGCCAGCATCCACTCCGTCGGAGCCACAACCACACTCGCCCCAGCCAGCCCCTCGGCCACCGTCTCCGCGTAACCCCGGCCCCACGCATCCTCTGGAAACCCGCCGCGCACCGCTTCGCTCCAGCTCAGCACGTCGCTATGTGCCACCACCAGCTTCGGCAGTCCGCACCGCAGCGCCCCGTAGCAGAACTGGTTCAGGTGCAGCACCTCCGGCCTGCGCCTCGCAATCACTATTTGCAGAAATCTCGCAGACTCCCGCAGGTCGCTCTCTGCGTCCTGCATCCATTCCAGCCTGTACTCGGTCGGAAAGTACTGCACCCCGGCCAGCTTCTCCAGCCATCGGCTCTGCTTCGCTGTCGGCAGTCGCCCAAAGCTCACCAGCGTTACCTGCGCCCCGCGAGCAGCCAATCCAGTCACCAGCTCTTGCGTGTACGTCCAAACCCCGCCCACCGTGTCCGCCGTGACCAGAATGTGCATCGCACTCCGCCTTCCGCCATCAAAAACCAGGCGCGAGAAGAGAGCCATACTCCCGGCCC
Source organism: uncultured Acidobacteriota bacterium (assembly GCA_903832295.1). Lineage (GTDB taxonomy): Bacteria > Acidobacteriota > Terriglobia > Terriglobales > Acidobacteriaceae > TOLSYN. The sequence goes on along the minus strand of CAILAZ010000072.1, from coordinate 8,166 downwards.
CCTTGTCCCCGCGCCTCCACCTCCCGGGCAGGTACTCCACGGGAAGCGGCAAACTCTCTCCCTACGCCGTCAGTCCGAATGTCGCCAGCCGGCTTGCTGCTTCGTCCACCCTGTCCACCGCGCTCTGTTCGCGCAGCCACTCCACCAGTTCGCCTACCGCTCCCGCCAGTTCGTGCTTCGGTTGATATCCCAGCAACTCCCGCGCCCGTGAGATGTCCCCAAAGCAGTGCCTGATATCTCCCGCGCGATACTTTCCCGTGATCTCTGCCTCCACCTCTGTGCCCAGCGTAGCTGCCAGCGTATCCGCAATCTCCCGGATCGTCACCGCCGTACCCGACCCGATATTCAGCGCCATCCCGTCCGCTTCGTCGCGCTGCATCGCCAGCAGGTTTGCCTGCACCACGTCGTGCACGCTCACAAAGTCCCTCAACTGTTCTCCGTCCTCAAAAATCAGTGGCGCTCGCCGGTTCAGCAGCCGCGATGCAAAAATCGCCGCCACTCCCGTGTACGGATTCCCCAGCGCCTGCCTCGTCCCGTAAATATTGAAGTACCGCAGCGCCACCACCGGAAGCTCATACGTCCGCCCGAACAGCAGGCTCATCTCTTCCTGGTCCTTCTTCCCCAGCGCATAAATCGAGCTGCACTGCAGCGGCTTGCTCTCCGCCGTCGCCAGCGCCACCACCGTCCGCCCGCACGCCGGACACCCAACCTCCCACCGCTTCGCCCTCAGCTGGCTCGTCGGACGCGGCGTCGGCGCAACCATCCCATGCGCCTCGCACTGGTACTGCCCCTCCCCATAAATCGACATCGACGAAGCCACGATCAGCTTCTCGATCCGGCTCGTCCGGTCCAGCACCGCCTGCAGCAGGTTCGCCGTCCCCTGCGTGTTGATCTCCATGTAGCGTGCAATCTCGTACATCGATTGCCCCACGCCCACCGCCGCCGCAAAGTGATACACCACCTCCACGTCGGCCACCGCCCTGCGCAGCGCGTCCGGGTCTCTCACATCGCCCCGCACAAACTCCGCCTCGCGCGTCAGGTACTCCGGCATCGCTCCCTGGTGCACCTGCTCGCTCAAATTGTCGAAGATCCTTACCTCGTGCCCTTCTCGCAGCAGCGCGTCCACCGTGTGAGAACCCACAAAGCCCGCGCCGCCCGTCACCAGCACCTTCCGGCTCATGCCTCCACCACCGTCTCGCGCTCGCCCGTCGCGCTCACTCCTCCGGTGCGTCCCCGCGGCGCGTAGCGCAGCACCGCCCAGCGCGCAAATTCCGCAAAGTCCGCCGGGTCCTTCGCCGGACTCGTATAGTGCGGCGCAACTCCCAGGTGCTCCGGCGTAAAGCACAGCGTCACCGTCGTGTCGAACTCCTCCAGCGCCGCCATCTGCCTGTCAAACCACTTCTCTGATCCCGCTCGGAACCAGTCCGCCCAACTGATTCCCGTCCTCACCGCCCGCACTCCCAGCTCCCGCAGCCTTTCCACTCCCAGCTCCAGCCGGTGATCCTCAAAGTGGAACCACTGGCAAACTCCTAGCCCCTGCGGAAAGTTCGCCGCCGCCAGCTTCGGGGACCCATCCTCCCGGAACAGGCCCATGTAGTAGTGCCGGTAATACGCGCTCCCCTCGGCCTCCTTGTGCCGCGTCGTCGCCGTCCAGGTAGCCGGAAGATCAAACAGGCTGTACCAGTGCACTCGCTCCACCAGCGGCAGCAGCAGCTCCGCCGATTTCTGTAGCCCGAAAAGCTGCACCTCCTCCGCGCCAAATGACGAAGCTCCCGCCTCGCTCACCCAGATCGGCTTCCTTCCCGCCACCGCCCGTATCTCCTCCAGCTTCTTCGGCCACTCGCTGATGTTCCAGTGATTCCAGTCCAGCGGAAACCCATGCACCGCCAGAATGTCCACCGAATCCAGCACTCCATACCCCGCCAGCAGTTCGATAAATCGTGGATCGATCGGCGAGATTCCCCCCAGCACAATCTTGATCTCCGGATTCGCCTCCCGGATCGCCCTCGCCCCTGCCTGCACCAGCGCCGCAAACTGCTTCCACTCCGGATCGATGTTGAAATCCCAATGGGAAAGATTGTTCGGCTCGTTCCACAGCATCACGGCTTCAACCATCGGGCCTCGCACCTCGCGGCCGGCAGCGCCGCCGCCACGCTCTTACAGCGTTCCATCCAACTCCATCTGATGTACAAACCGTCCCGCGCGTGATCTCTCATCCGGCACGCAAATCCAGCTCTCGCTCTCTGGATGAGACTCAATCTCCAGCCCTGACGAGCGCAGCATCGCCTCCGCCGCCGCCCGGTTGGGAATCCACCAGTTTGTCTGGTCGTTCGAGTAGCTTTGCTCCACAAAATACATCTGCGGCCAGCTCGCGTCGGCAAACATATCCTTCTGCCAGAAGTCGTAGTCGCTCTCCCACGCCTTCACCTCTTCCGAGCCTCGGATCATCGTCTGAAAGATCAGCTTCCCGCCCACCTTCGTCACCACCTTGTCCAGCGCATACAGCGGATACCGCAGGTGATACAGCACTCCCATGAAGATCACAAAGTCGAACTGCCCCGCAATCTGCTCCACCTCGTACACGCTGCGCTGTTCCAGTTCAATCTCCAGCCCCAGCGTCTGTGCCGCAAACCGCGCTTGCCGCAAATAGCGCTCGCAGATGTCGATCCCCAGCACCCGCTCTGCTCCCCGCAGTTTCATTTGCAGCGAATAGAAGCCTCCGTTGCAGCCAATGTCGAGCACCGTCGCCCCCCGCAAGTCCAGCGGAATCGAGGGCGCAAGGTGCCGCCACTTCACGTTCGGAAAGTCGCCGAGAAAGTGATTCGGAGCCGTCTGCACCCCGTGCAGATCAATATTGTGGAACCAGTCTCCCAGCTCCGAAATCTGCTGCGTCAGCGCCTCGCTCCCACCTGCGGAATAGCTGGACGGAAAACTCTGCAATCGTGTCATCAGCCCTGTTTCGGCGCGGATCTCGTCGTTCACTCCGCGCCCTGCGCAAGTTAGAGGCACCTGCATCTACTCGGGATGCCTCGCCTCTACCCTCACACCGTCCTCCGCCCCGTTAGCAGATTCACCACCGCCAGAATCAGCGCCACCACCAGCAGCAGATGAATCATCGAGCCCGCAACATGGAATCCCCACCCCAGCAACCAGAGCACCAGCAGAATCGCAAAAATCGTCCAAAGCACGTTGTTCCTCCCGGGCCGCAATCGCAGCCTCAAGCCTAAGACGGAAGCACCTCATCCGAAGTTGGCCGTGCGCTGCGAAAACTACGCTCTCGGCTGCTCGCAAAATCTCCTCCGCCCACCTCGCGCAAGCTGCTATATTGCAGTGGACATCCTGCTGAACCCAATTTCCGCCACCCGATTGCGCGAGCATTGGGGATGCAGCAGTGGTCCTTGCTTCAACGTATCTCCTAACTCATCTTCCCGCGGAGCACGCCGTTGATCAGCATTCCCGCAAGCACTGCCCTCTTCTCTCGCGCACGCCTCTGCTGCCTCTTCATCCTGCTCTTCACCGCCCTCGCCGCCACTGCCCAAACCGTCTCTCCCCAGCAGCTCGCTGACCTCCAGAAGCAAATCACCGACGCACGCCTCAACGCCGACAACGCCTGGATGCTCGTCAGCTCTGCCCTTGTCCTCATGATGACCGGCCCCGGCCTCGCCCTCTTCTACGGAGGCCTCGTCCGCCGCAAGAATGTCCTCTCCACCATGATGCAGAGCTTCGCCATGATGGCCGTCATCACCGTCCTCTGGGGCGTCGTCGGCTTCAGCCTCGCCTTCGGCCCCGGCAACAGCTTCATCGGAAATTTCCACCACCTCTTCCTCCACGGCGTCGGTGCCGCCCCTGATCCCGACTACGCTCCCACCATCCCTCTTCAAACGTTCATGATTTACCAGCTCATGTTCGCCATCATCACCCCCGCCCTCATCTCCGGAGCCTTCGCCGAACGCATGAAGTTCAGCGGAATGCTCCTCTTCCTCACTCTCTGGTCGCTCTTCATCTACTCCCCCATGGCCCACATGGTCTGGGGCAAGGGCGGACTCCTCAACGCCTCCCTCGGGGGACGCATTCCCTGCCTCGATTTCGCCGGAGGCACTGTCGTCCATGTCACCTCCGGAGTCTCTGCCCTCGTCTGCGCCATCTACCTCGGCCAGCGTAAGGACTACCCCCACGACCTCCTGCCCCCGCACAGCGTGGTTCTCTCTTTCGTAGGAGCCTGCATGTTGTGGGTAGGCTGGTTCGGATTCAACGCAGGCAGTGCACTCTCCGCCGGAAGCCTGGCCACCAGCGCCTTCGTCGCCACCCACTTCGCGGCCGCTGCTGCCGCCCTCGGCTGGATCGCGGTGGAGTGGATCAACGACGGTCATCCCAGTGCTCTCGGCGGCATCTCCGGCGCCGTCGCCGGACTCGTCGCCATCACCCCTGCCGCCGGATTCGTTGGCCCCATGTCGGCCCTCGTCATCGGATTCCTCGTCGGCCCCTTCTGCTACTTCATGGTCGCCCGCGTCAAACGATGGTTCGGCTATGACGATTCTCTCGACGCCTTCGGTGTCCACGGCGCCGGAGGTACTCTTGGCGCGCTTCTCACCGGAGTCTTCGCCTCCCGCTACATCAACCCCATGTTCAAAGACGCTGCTGGCAACCTCACCGGTTCCGGTCTCTTAGACGGCAACCCCCGCCAGCTCCTCAATCAGGCCGCTGGAGTTCTCATCGCCTGGCTCCTCGCTGCCCTCGGAACCCTCATCCTGCTCAAACTCGTCGATCTCACCGTTGGCCTCCGGGTCACGCGTGAAGACGAGTTGATCGGCCTCGATCTCACCCAGCACGGCGAAGAAGGTTATTCCATCGATTGATCGGCTGCGCCCGGCCATCGCTGGGCGCGACGCCTGAAAGAGACATTACGTTATGACCAAACTCGAAGCAGTTATCCAGCCCTCCAAGCTCGACGCCGTGAAAGCCGCCCTTCTCGCCATCGGCATCGACGGACTCACCGTCCTCGAAGTCCGCGGCCACGGACGCCAGAAAGGCCACACCGAGTTCTACCGCGGCCGCGAGTACTCCATCGACCTTCTTCCCAAAACCAAGATCGAAATCGTTCTCCGCGATGACCGTGTCGATGAAGTCGTCAAAGCCATCCTCGACGCGGCGCGCACCGGCAAAATCGGCGACGGAAAAATCTTCCTCTCCCGCATCGACGAAGCCATCCGCATCCGCAACGAGGAGCGCGGCAACGACGCCCTCTAACCCCGCGCCCCCATCCCACTCAATCCTCCCCGGTTTGGGTGGGCCTTCCCTGCTCCCGCGCCGCGGTCAATGCCAGTTCTTTACGGACGGCCAGGCCTCTTTCAGCGAAACCTTCAGGTCGCGGCAGTAGAAAACATCGAAGTGTTCGCGCGGCATGGAATACGGATGCGAGACATGAGCGCGTTTCTCCACGCTTCCATACGACTGCACCAGCTTTTCCTCTCGCCCCTGCATCACAATCACGCTCTCTCCCGTGTAATCACGCGGTCCCCACAAAAAGTAATTCTGGTGCCCGCTGATCGCCTTGGGCAATCCGTACTTGGCGCCGAACAGATCAATCGCTCCCGCCTGTCCATAGTTCTGCGCGAAGATGGCCGTCTTGGGCCGCGCCTCGGCCGGCAAAGAGTTGTACACCTCGGCCACTTGCGCCACCATCTCTTCCCAGCCAAACTGCGAGGCATACACTTGCGGCAATGGCCCCAGCTTCCACTTTTCAATCGTGGGAGCCTCCAGGTGCATCAGTTTCGAATACCGGAGGTAGCTCTCAATCGGCAGCACCGGGAGCAGCATCGGAGCCATCGCAACGCCCATCACTGTCATCAGCACCGGGTAGCCGCCCTTCACCCATCGCAGCGCCGGTGCCCCAAGCCATGACTCCCAAAGCACACTGCCCGCCGCCATCAGAATCGGAAACGCAGGCCACAGGTAATAGATCCGCGGATTCAGCGCATAAATACCAGCGAACGTGACCACGCATGCCCAGCCCACGGCCCGGTATGCGCGCCCTCTCTCCGAAAAGAAATACCAGAGCCCGCCAAGCCAGATCGGCAAAGACAGCGGAAGCATCGCCTGCCACTCCTGCGTGAAAAACGCCCAGGCTGACAGTTGCGCATTCCTTCCATCCCGCTGGATATTCCTCTGCAACTCGAGAAACGGAAAATGGTGCTCCACGTTCCAAAGCAGGTTTGGCAAAAAGATCAGGAACGCGAGCAGCCCAGCCAACCAGATCCACGGTGAGCGCAGGCTTCGGCGCAGAGGCGTCAACAATATCCCGGCGAAGATGCCAAAGCCGAAGATCAGCATCGAGTGTTTGTTCAGCAGCCCGAGCCCGGCCCAAAGCCCCGCCCACAGCCAGAGCCGCTGATCCCCGCCGTTCGCCACCCGGAGCAGCACATATGCGCACCCCATCCAGAACAGCGGTTCAAAGGGATTCATGGACAGCAGGTTATCCATGCCCAGAAATCCGGGTGCCACCAGTACAGCCAGCGCAGCCAATCCTTGGGCAAATTGCTTTCCACCCAGTTCGCGCGCAATCAGGCCGGTCAGCACCACCTTGCCCGCTCCCGCCAGCGCCGGCAAAACCCGTATCGCAACCAGCGAGTCGCCCAGCAGCACCCGTCCCAGTTTCGTGAGGACTGCGATCAGTGGCGGCTGATCCACATATCCCCACGCCAGGTGATCGCCACAGGCCAGGTAGTACAACTCATCCGTAAAGTAACCGTAGCGGCCGCCGGCATACAGATGGACCAGCAATTTCACAAACGCAATGCAAAGCACTGCCGCCCCGCCGGTAGCCAACCAGGATCGTTGCACCGGCACCGAAGTGCGCGTGACCAAGGGTGCGAATGCACTCATGCACCAAACCTCAATCGTAGAATGATTGCCGAATCGTATATACGATCCGCCCCCCATCCCAGTTCCCCACAACCTCCGCAACCCAAGCCCGTGGATCCCTTTCGTCGCCGCCTTCACATCTGCGGGCGAACCGGTGAGTCGGTGAGGATGCGGGTGGAGCCGAGGTGGTCCTTGTGGACGAAGTAAGTCGTCCCGTTGACGTCGGTGGCGATCTGCTCGCCGCCGAGATGGACGTAGCCTTTCATCCAGTTGCCAGAGCCATCGGCTTCGGCGATGACGGCACCGTGGGGGCCGTAGATGTAGTTGGTCTTCACCGTGCCGACCACTTGTCGCCAGTGTAAGTACTGCAAATCTCGGGGTGCCCGGAAGGGTGAATCTTACCTCAGTTCAACTACCCCGCCCTCGCGAAGGAAGCTAGGATGGGACATCCTGAAGTATATCGATGGACGTGAATGTTAGCCGGGACCCGCTCTAAGGGTTGCAGGAATTCAACTTCAACAGCCCCACACAACGAACAGAACGTTGTGTGGGCCACCCGCCAGCACCGGTGGCGTGGCCGGACTCGTGTGAGGGACTGCCCTCGGATTGTTGTTTCTTCTGCGGACTCGGGTCGGGCGAGGGGTCACTAAGGGCGATTGGCGTTGCAATCACTTCGACCTCAGTCGGCAGTCGCAGAATCACCGTGGGGCCGTAACGATTCTCCCTCGATTCAGCGACTAGTTTGTAGTGGTAGGTGATAATGAACGTCGTCGGCTTGTGCGCCGCAAACTCCCATGTCTTCGCATTACTCTCAGCCGCCGCCGTCAGCATTTTATGCCCGTCTTCCGGTTCAGTGGCAACGACCTTATGCCCATCCGTTGTCACTTTCACATGAACAGTTCCCTCGATTCTCGCCATGCGTGCCAGCGGCGGGTAGAGAGGCACTGCGGCTGCGGCAACCGAAGGTGGAGTTGGGTTCATTTGCTGGTCAGCTCCAGCTTTGTTTTGACCTGCCAACATTACAGGGCAGAGCAGGAGAGCAGCGGCAACAGTGAATGGCTTCGTCATGGGTTGTTCTCCTAGTTGGGCAACGGGTTGTGCGGCTGCGTCTCTTGATGATCGGGCGGGTGGCCCACTCAACGTTCCTTTCGTTGAGTGGGGCTGCTGTTGCTGATGTTCGCTTCGCATAAAGTCCCCGCCTCGCGTTCGCGTCGGTTTGCGGTCCATTCGGATTCAATCTCTACCTGCCCAAGGGAGCCGGTTGCGTAATGGTTGTAACTGCTCCATTGCCACGGCTCCGGAGAC
>CAILAZ010000071.1 GCA_903832295.1 uncultured Acidobacteriota bacterium | reverse complement strand
GGGTGATGGCGTCCATGCCGCAGATTTCGATGAGCTGGTCGGCGAGAGCCTTCATAATGCGGAGCGCGCCCTGGGAGGCTTGCTCGGGCTGGTAGGGATGGGCTCCGGCGATGCTGTCAAGGCGGGCTACGACCTCATTGACGCGCGGGTTGTACTTCATGGTGCAGGAGCCGAGGGGGTACATCCCGTGATCGACGGCGTAGTTCCAGGTGGAGAGGCGGGTGAAGTGGCGGATGATCTCGATCTCACTGACCTCGGGGAGGGCAGCGGATTCGGTGCGCAGAGCAGAGCCGAGTTCAGCGGCGGAGTCGATGGCGGGGACATCAAGCTGGCGCAGGCGGTAGGCCTTTTTGCCGGGCGAGGAGTGCTCGAAGATGAGGCCTTCGTTCTGCGAGATGTGGGTGGTGACTTTCTTGATGTTTTCGTTGCTCATCTATCTCACCTCGCTTGCAGCGGCGTCGATGGCGGCTTTGGATGTGAGTTCGGTGGCGCACCAGACGGCGGCGTTGCCGAGTTCGGGGTAGAACTTGCGGAGGGGGAAGCCTCCGATGATTTTGTTGCTGGCGGCGAGGCGGTGGGAGATGGCGTAAGGGTCGTCGGCGGTCTGGAGGACGAATTCGTTGAAGCGGGGGGCGCCGTCGAAGAGAACCTTGGCGCGGGCTCCCAGAGCCTGGCGGGCGTAGGCGGCCTTGGCGAGGTTCTGTTCGGCGAGTTCCTTGATGCCGAGGCGGCCGTACACATCCATGTAGATGTTGACCATGAGGGCGATGAGGGCCTGGTTGGTGCAGATGTTGGAGGTCGCCTTCTCACGGCGGATGTGCTGCTCGCGGGTGGAGAGGGTGAGGACGAAGCCGCGCTTGCCGTTGCGGTCAGTGGTTTGTCCGACGAGGCGCCCGGGAATCTGGCGGATGAATTTTTCGCGGGTGGCGATGACTCCGGCGTAGGGGCCGCCGTAGCTGAGAGGGACTCCGAAGGACTGGGCCTCGAGGGAGACAATGTCAGCCTCGGCGGGAGGGCGGACGATGCCGAGGGAGAGGGCCTCCGCGATGGAGACGGCGAGGAGCGCGCCCTTGGCGTGGACGACATCGGCGATGGCGGCAACATCCTCAATGGTTCCGAAGAAGTTGGGGGACTGGATGAGGACGCAGGCGGTTTCCGGGGTGATGGCGGCATCGAGGGCGGCGAGATCGACGCGGCCATTCCCGGTGAAGCTGACCTCGGTAAGCGGGAGTCCCTGATATTTGGCGTAGGTGGCGATGACCTCGCGGTACTCGGGGTGGACGCTGCGGGCGAGGATGGCCTGGCTGCGCCCGGTGAGGCGGATGGCCATCATGACGGCCTCGGCAGCGCCGGTGGAGCCGTCATACATGGAGGCGTTGGCGACCTCCATGCCGGTGAGTTCGCAGATCATGGTCTGGAACTCAAAGATGGCCTGGAGGGTTCCCTGGGCGATCTCAGGCTGGTAGGGAGTGTAGGCGGTGAACCACTCGCCACGGGAGATGAGGGAGTCGATTACGAGAGGGCGGTAGTGGTTGTAGGCTCCGGCACCGAGGAGGATGTCATATCCGGTGGCGTTCTCAGCGGCACGGGCGCGGAACCACTCGACGATCTCGCTTTCGGACATCTGCGGGGGGATGCAGAGGTCGCGGGTGAGGCGGAACTCGGCAGGGATGGGGGCGAAGAGTTCGTCGATGGAGGAGACGCCGATGGCCTGGAGCATCTGGGCGCGTTCGGCGGGCGACTTGGGGAGATAGCGCATGATGATGTGTCCTGTGTGCGAAGGGCCTGAAAAGGGCCGGAAATCATGAACGGCGGGCAGCCCTTATTGGGGGGCGGTCCGCCCTTTTGCGAAAGAGCAGCGTTCCGTTTGCGACCGTGAAGAGAAGGACCGCAGAGAGCGCTACCACGAGCAGAGAACGCCCCCAGTAAAGCTCGAGGGCACAGCCGAGAGCGAGTCCGGCGTTGATGTAAATCGCCTTTTCGCGGATCGTCATTTTGGGCTGCGGTGTTTTGCTCATGCGATGCGCAACCGCGCTATTGCTCCTCGGCGATGAACTTCTCGTAGTCGGCGACGGAGAGAAGGGCATCGAGCTCGGCGGGGCTGGCGAGGGTGATCTTCACCATCCAGGACGAGTGGGGATCGCTGTTGACCTTTTCCGGGGAAGTGGCGAGGTCGGCGTTGACCTCGGTGACGGTTCCGGAGACCGGGGCGTAGAGATCGGAAACAGCCTTGACGGATTCGACGGTTCCGAAGGTTTTTCCGGCGGTGAGCTCAGCGCCGACCTTGGGGAGTTCGACGAAGACGATGTCACCGAGTGAGTTCTGGGCGTAGTCGGTGATGCCAATGGTTCCGGTTGTGCCTTCGATGGCGAGCCATTCGTGCTCTTTGGTGTACTTGTAATCCGGTGGATAGGCCATTGTGATCTCCAAGATTTCTGATGCGTGCCGATGAAACCCGAGTGAACTTTGAAATTGTATTCTACTGCGCCGAGCGGGCGGGGCGTGGCCGCTTGTAAAACGGCGTTGGCACCACCCTGCATTTTACGATCTGTCCGCGAACTTCTACGCCGAGTACGGTGCCTTCGCCGGAGTGGGTGATGGGGACATAAGCGAGGGCGATGTTCTTCTTGAGGAACGGTGCGGGGGATCCGCTGGTGACGTATCCGACGGTTTCGCCGGAGGGTGCGGTGACGGGGTAGCCGTCGCGGGGAATGCCGCGTTCGATGGCTTCCAGTCCGACGAGGATGCGCTCGGGGCCGCGCTCCTGCTGGGCGGCGAGGGCATCGCGTCCGGCGAAGGCCGGCTTTTCCATTTTGACGAAGCGGTCGAGGCGGGCTTCCCAGGGAGTGATGGTGTCAGAGATTTCGTGTCCGTAGAGGGAGAGGGCACCCTCGAGACGGAGAGTGTTGCGTGCTCCGAGGCCGCAGGGGAGGATGCCGAACTCGGCTCCGGCGGCGAGGAGTTCACTCCAGACGCGCTGGCTGGTGGGCTCGTCCGAGGGGATGTAGATTTCAAAGCCGTCCTCGGCGGTGTACCCGGTGCGGGCGATGAGAGTGTCGGGGAGTCCGCAGACGGTGCCGTGGGTGAACCAGTAGAACTTGACCTGGGAGAGGTCAGCGGAGGTTAGCTTTTGCAGGACGCGCCAGGCGCTGGGACCCTGGATGGCGATCTGGGTGTAGCGGTCGCTGAGGTCTTCTACGACACAGTCAAAGGGCGCGGCGGAGTTTTGGACCCAGGTTACATCCTTCTCGCGGGTTCCGGCGTTGATGACGAGGAGGAAGTCATCGTGGCCGAGGCGGTGGACGATGACGTCATCGACGAAGGTTCCTGTGGGGTAGAGGAGGGCCGAGTACTGGGCCTGTCCGATGGCGAGGCGGGAGGCATCGTTGAGGGTCATCTGCTGAACGGCGGCGAGGGCCTGGGGACCGTGGAGGCGAATGTCTCCCATGTGCGAGACGTCAAAGAGTCCGGCGGAGGAGCGGACGGCCATGTGCTCGGCGATGAGGCCTCCGGTGGGTCGGGAGGCATTGGCTGGGTACTCGACGGGCATGTCCCATCCGTTGAAATCGACCATGCGTGCGCCGAGTTGACGGTGCGCGGAGTTGAGAGCGGTCTTACGGATGACAGCGGATTCGGCGTTCACGGACAAGAGCGAACCTCTGGAAAGGGGAATCTGGCGGCCTCGAAAGGGCCGATGGAACCTTAAAAGTTAACATGGGACGTGCACGAGGGGCAATGCACCAGAGAGAGTTGCGGAAGAGAGCAATGAGGGGTAAAGTTCGCGCATGGCCCGAAGATTCCGATGCGTGGTTTGCGTGCAGGTGGAGGAAAAGTGCAGGTGCGAGAAGTACTGCGTGCTCTGCCTGGGGGAAAACGATGTTCGGCTGGTAGAGAACGGCTGCTACTACTGCCTGGACTGCCGTGAGGCGTGCGATTTTTTGCCGGAAGCGGCAGACGTGGTGCGGGAGGGGTAGCGCAAGAATGGAAGAGCAGAGAAAAGCCCCACGGCTGGAACGTGGGGCTTTTTGCGTACGGGAAGGCTAGAAATTGATGGCGAGGCCGGCGCGAATGGCGCGAGAGCCCTGGACGAGATAGACGGTGCTGCCGTCCGCACTGAGGACGGGACGGTATCCCTGTGCGAGGAGGTTGCGAACGTCAACGAGGGCCTCCAGGCCAGAGGGGAAGATGTGCATGGTGGGAATGGGCTGCCGGATGAAGAAGCTGAGGTAAGGATCAGTCTGTCCGGCAGAGGCGTTAAAGGCGTCCACGGAGGTGAGGGCGGGGCCGCTGAGCCAACGGTAGCTGGCGATGACACGGGTGTGGGTGGCGGGGGCCGTTCCGGAGAGCTTGGCCGCGGCGGAGTGGCGCTTGGCGGTGACCAGTCCGGTAGAGGTCTGGCTGACCTGCAGGAGGCTCTCAGGGGCGGTGAGAACGCCGCCGTAGGCATAGTCGAGGGTGGCGTCAATGCCGGTGGTGACGGGGCGGGAGAAGACGGCGCGCACGCCCTGGGTGTGGAGATTGCCGCCATTGTAGGCGAAGTTTCCGGAGTAGGGATCGCCGATGAGGGCGTTGGTGTCAGAGGTGAAGCTGGAGCCGGTTCCGGTGAGGGCGGCGTTGCGGATGTTGTCAGAGAAGGCGGCGAGCTGGAGCTTGTTGTTGCCGATGCGCCGGGAGAGAGCGAGTTCGTGGTGGCTGGCGCGCTCGATGCGCTGGCCCTGGGGAGTGATGGTGACGCGGGGATCGCTCTCACTGAGGTCGGCGGGGGCAGTGTCAAAGCCCTTGGCGCTGCGCAGGTTGGGAGTGCTGGTGGCGTAGCGGTACTGGATGACGGTGTTCTTGCCCGGGTGAACGCTGAATGTGGTGAAGGGGCGGAAGGTGGTGACGCGCTCCTTGAACTGGACGGTCTGAGTCTCACCACCGTAGTCGAGCTCGAGGACCTCGCCGAAGGTCATGGAATTGGCCATGGAGATGGCGAGAGCCTGGATGGCGGGCTGGTCAGGATTGAAGGACGCGAAATGCTTGGCTGAGATTGCAATCTCAGGGTAGGAGCCGTCCGGCATTTCACGCGAGTATGCGGCACGGACGACGGCGTTGGGATTGGCGGCGCTGCCGAGTCCGCCGTTGAGCTTCCACTTGGCAGGGGCGGAACTCTTTCCGAAGATGGACTGCTCAACCTGGAAGTTGGCGCTGGGCCCCATGAGGGCATCGCCATCAGAGCTGGCGATGAAAGAAACACGGGCCTTGAGAGCGCCGTCGGCGTCGGCGTCATCGTGATGAACAACGACGAGAGGCTTGTCATCGGCGAGGCGGAGGATGGGGCGGTTGGCCATGGAGCGCAAGGCCCATCGCCAGTCATCATCGGCGTCCGCGGATTGCTTGTGGCGGGGGACCAGGCGAATGGCCTCGAAGAGAGTGTTGAGAGTGACGTTGAGGAGCAGGCTTGCGCCGGACTGGAGGTGGACACGCTCACGGATGGTGGGAAGGAAACTGGGGGCGGTGACCTTGACGGTGTAGATTCCAGGCAGGAGGCCGGAGACGGAAAACGCGCCGCGGGTGTCAGTGAGGATGGTCTGAGTGCGGGCGGCGGTGTTGGCGAGGATTTCTACGACGGCACCCATTTGCGGGACGCCGGCGGAGTCACGCACGGTGCCGGCAATGACGCCGGGATTGACGGCGGCAGATGCTCCAAGGCACCAGATGATTGCAAGCGCCAGAATACCGAGCTTACGCGTCATGCAGCAGCCTCCCAAGGATGACGGGCCGTTTCTACAGGCGATGCGGGCCTGACCGCGATTCCATTCTCAACGATCTTAATGTAACTGCGAATAGCGTGCCTGATCGGCACGCCATTCACGAACGAGGAGATTCTATCCTATTGGACCTGAAAACGGGCCGAAGGATTGATGGTCTGCTTGGTTACCTCGTCATTCACGGTGACCTTGAGATTGTATAAGCCGGGTTCGAGGTTGGCCAGAGCCATAGATTTCTCGACGGTGATCTGCTCGCCGGTGTTGCCATAGACGGCGGAAGATTCCTCGGCGTGGAGGACGGACTTGTTGGTCTGTATGTTGATGATGTCGTAGGTGATAGCGGCGCGGGTCCTTTTGGTGGCCTGGTCCTGCTGGAGGTTATAGACCTGGAGCCAGATGTTGAGGCGCTGATCGCGCTTGAAGCTGGCAGGCTTGCCGTCTGAGGCGTCAAGACGGGGACGGACCTTAGTATCGCCGATGATGAAGTTTCCGGAGCCGATGCTTTTGGCCGGGACGCGCTCCATGATGTCGGCAAGGATGAGCGAGGAGGAGGCGAGCTTCTCGTCGTCATACTCGGGAACGCGAATGGAGCGAACGAGAGTTCCGACGCGGTCGCCGTTGACGTCTTTTACGGCGACGTCAATTTTGTACATTCCGGGCTTGAGGGGGACGGCCTTCCAGTAGATCTGGGAGGTGAGGAGAGCTTTCTCGAGCAGTTCGTTGGGTTCATCGACGCCGACGGTGTCTTCGAAGGTGGAAGCGACGCGTCCGGAGAGGGTGGAGATGCGCCCGAAGATGTTGATGGATGCGCGCTGGATCCCCTCCTTCTGGACGAAGGTCATGTCCTTGGTTTTGATCTGGATGGTGACAGGGACGAGCACGGTGTCAGCAGTGACCTTGACGAAGTCGGTGCGCAGGTCAAAGGGCATCATGTTGAAGCGGATCTTGCTGGTGACCTTCTCTTCAAGATCCTTGAACTTGATGGGCGGGGGCGAGGTGAGCTTGGCGTAACGCTCGAGGGCGTCAAAGCCTCGGGAACTGTTGTTTCCCTGCATGCCGCTGGGATCGCTGCCGCCGGGTAAACCCATCATGCGGTCAGAACGCTTGCCGCGTCCCATCTGTTCGTTGATGGTGGCACCGCCGCCGGGAGTGTGAAGAAGCGCGTCTTTCTCATTGGGGTCGAGCGAAATGTGATAGTCGCCGCACTGGCAGGTATCGACAAATTCGATGATGACTTCGTTGCCGATGCCCTCGATGTAGCGGTAGCGCCAGCGCTCGAAGGGGAAGGTGGAAGTGCTGCCGCCGCCTTCGGCGCTCTCACGCTGATAGTTGCCGCCGGAGGGGTGAGACTCGACTTCGTCCGCTGGACCCCAGACGACGTAAATGCGGCCACGATCCGTTTTCCAGCCGGGGATGCCGGCGGGGAAGTGCTCATTGGCGTAGTTGATGCGGCGGTAGTGCTCTTCGCGGAATTCGTTCTCCTGAGTGTCAGGAGTGGGGTCACGGCGGAGCCAGAACTGTTCGATGAACTGATCGCGTTCTTCATCTGTGCCGAGGAGTTTGAAGGCCTGCTCTTCTTCCGGGGTGATGATATAGCGGACATCCTGGTCAAGCCAGTTCTGGTAGGACTTGCCGACTTCCTTCTTGAAGCTGCGGAGGCGCTCCTTGCGTTCCTGGTCGGTGAGTTCCTTCTTTTCCTCGGGAGCCTTCTTCGTGGACTTTTTGATGTCTTTGAAGGAGGTGCCTTCGTCCTTGTCGGGAGTAGAGTCCTGCGCGAGGACGGGGGCAACGAGCATGGCGGCAGCCATCGCTACGAAGGAAAAATGACGAATGGAAAAAAACCGCATGGGCAGTGTCGCTCCTGGGCACTTTAAGGGCTGGACAGATTGTAAGTATTCGAAGGGGCCAAGGCAAGGCGGGAGCAGAGCAGGGCGAAAAGGTGCGATGGGAGAAGAAGAGGATGGCAAGCCGGAATATGAGGCGCGGAAGCCCTGAAAATTTAAGAGAGGGGAGAGTGGGATTCAACGGTTTACAATCCAATAGGCGGAGAGAGCTGCGGACGGAAGGAAGTTGCTGGAGAGCCGCACGGCAGAGCAAGGATGAGTGGAAAGCTATTTTGGATTGGAACTTTCGAACTATTCTGCTCGTATGAACAATCAGGCGTGAGCAAAAGGGCCGAGAAGAGGGTTCCTGCCGCCGAACGCCCTACGTTTGACCCCGGTGGAACCGGGCATTAACGAGGACTGATGAAAACCTGGAAAAAAGTATCGCTCGCACTCGGTGGTGTGGTTCTGGTTGGAGCCATTATCTTCTTCAGCATCCAGCAGAGCCGTAAAGGCGTGGTTGAGGTTCAGACCGGAAAGGTCTCGCGCCAGGATCTTTCGGCGCAGGTTACGGCGTCCGGAGAAATCCGTCCGAAGACGTTCGTGAACGTTGGGGCCAATGCCTTTGGAAAGATCGTTCACCTTTACGTGAAAGAGGGCGACAAGGTGAAGAAGGGCCAGATGCTGGCGCAGCTGGAGAACGTGCAGTCTGCGGCAGATGTGACGGCCACCCGCGCCTCATTGACGGCGGCGGAAGCCGATTACAACGCCGGGCTGGAGACGCTGAACACGAACGTCGCGGATCTGGACCGGGCGAAGGCCGACCTGGAGCAGAAACTGCTGGACTGGAAGCGCTCCGAAGGGTTGTACAAAGATCAGCTGATTGCGAAGAAGGACTACGACGCCTCGAAAAATGCGTACGAGTCGGCAGTGAGCGGACTGAGCATGGCGAAGGCTCGCATTGCGCAGTCCAAAGCGGCGGCAGAAGCCTACAAGCATCGCATTGCGGTTCAGAAGGCGACGCTGGTGCACAACGACGACGTGCTGAGCAAGACCGAGTACCGTGCTCCGTTTGACGGCATGGTGACCAACCTTCCGGTGCGCGAGGGCGAGACGGTGGTGGTGGGAATCCAGAACTCGCCGGGTTCGACTTTGATGACGCTGGCGGACACGTCTGTGATTACGGCAGAAGTGAAGGTGGACGAGACCGACATTGTGAACGTCCGAATGGGACAGTCGGCAGAGGTGAGCATTGACGCCATTCCGAAGAAGAAGTTCAAGGGCACAGTGACCGAGATTGGCAACAACGCGCTGAACCGCTCGACGGGCGTGGCAACGTCGCAGTCCACGAGCGGCACGCAGGAGGCCAAGGACTTCAAGGTAGTGGTTACGCTGTCGGAGGTTCCGGAGGGCTTGAGGCCGGGATTGTCGTCCACGGCGAAGATCACGACCGCCACGAAGTCGCAGGCACTTTCGGTTCCGATCCAGGCGCTGACGATTCGGCAGAAGGGCGACCTGGTTCCCAAGAAGAAGGACAAGGACAAGAACGCGGTGCAGGCGGCAGAAAAGCCGGCAGACGTGAAGGCGGCAAAAGAAGAGATCCAGGGCGTGTTCGTGATTCGCGCAGGCAAGGCGCAATTTGTGCCGGTGCAGACGGGAATTACCGCGACGACGGATATTGAAGTGCTGGACGGGCTGAAGGAAGGCGACGAGATTGTGACCGGCAGCTACAAGGTGCTGCGCACCCTGAAGCCGGAAACGACAGTCAAGATCGACAACACGGCTCCGAAGAAGGAAGAAGACAAGTCGTAAGCAAAGGGCGGCGGGGGCCGGTGAAGGCTCCCGCAGCGCCTGGCAGAAGCAAACAGGCACGGGCAGCAGCATCCTCTGCAACATGAGCAGGGAACCAGGGAGAAAACACGGGATGGCAACGCAAACCGCAGGCATCCAGGAACTGAAAGCACCGCCGTCGGACTGCATCATCTGTACGCAGGATCTGTGGAAGACCTACGACATGGGCAGCGAGCAGCAGGTGAATGCACTGAGCGGAGTGGATATATCCATCAATCGCAATGAGTACGTTGCGATCATGGGACCCTCAGGATCAGGCAAATCGACACTGATGAATCTGATCGGCTGCCTGGATACTCCGACGAAGGGCGTGTACTGGCTGAACGGCCAACTGGTGAGCGAACTGGACGATGACGAACTGGCACGGATCCGCAACAAGGAGATCGGCTTCGTCTTCCAGACCTTCAACCTGCTGGCGCGGGCAAGCGCACTGCACAACGTGGAACTGCCGCTGATTTACGCGGGCGTACCCTCCGCGGAACGGCTGGAGCGTGCCCGGCAGACACTGATCAGCGTGGGCATGGGCGAGCGCATGAATCACAAGCCGAATGAACTCTCTGGCGGACAGAGACAAAGGGTGGCAATTGCGCGCGCACTGGTGAACCGGCCTTCGATTATCCTGGCGGATGAGCCCACGGGCAACCTGGATTCCAAGACCGGCAATGAAATTATGGCGCTGATGGATGAGCTGCAGGCGAAGGGAAACACGATTGTGCTGGTGACACACGAGCACGATATCGCCGAGTTTGCGCATCGGATTATCCACATCCGCGATGGACGAGTTGCGGGCGATGAGAAGACGGCGCGAGCGAAGAGCTAGAAGAAGTTCTGTGCGGTAGAACCCCCCGGCACTGTGCCGGGGGGTATTTTTTTGAAGGCGGATGCGCTGGTGATAGGCTGAGGGCGCTATGAATTTGTTTTCGCAACCCGTGGATGAGAGCAGCGACCGCACCCGTCCGCTGGCGGACAGGATGCGGCCACGCGATCTGGATGAACTGGTGGGACAGGAGCACATCCTGGGGCCGGGGAAGGCTCTAAGGGTGCAGATTGAGCACGACGACATAGGGTCGATCCTGTTCTGGGGACCGCCGGGCGTGGGAAAGACGACGCTGGCGAAGATTATTGCGCGGCGGACAAAGGCGGAGTTCGTAGAGTTTTCCGCAGTGATGGCGGGGATCAAAGAGATCAAGCAAGTGATGGTGGAGGCGGAGCGTGCGCGGCAGTATGGGACGCGGACGATTGTCTTCATCGACGAGATTCACCGCTTCAACCGGGCGCAGCAGGATGCGTTTTTGCCGCACGTGGAGCGGGGGAACATAAGGCTGATTGGGGCGACGACGGAGAATCCTTCGTTCGAGGTGAACTCGGCGCTGCTGTCACGGTCACGGGTGTACACGCTGAATCCGCTGACGGAGGCGGAGATTGTGAAGCTGCTGGAGCGGGCGCTGGCGGACGAGGAGCGCGGACTGGGAATTTTCAGGTTGACGGCGAAGCCGGAGGCGCTGGCGAGGATTGCGGCGTACTCGAGTGGGGACGCGCGCTCGGGGTATAACGTGCTGGAAATTGCAGCGACGCTGGCGACCGAGGCAGCAGGTGGAGCAAGTGGCGGCGTGATTGAGGCGGCACAGGTGGAAGATGCGCTGCAGAGGCGGGTGCTGCGCTATGACAAGGCGGGGGAAGAGCACTACAACCTGATTTCGGCGCTGCACAAGTCGGTGCGGAACAGCGATCCGGATGCGGCGCTGTACTGGCTGGTGAGGATGCTGGAGAGCGGCGAGGATCCGATGTTTCTGGCGCGGCGGATTGTGAGGATGGCGGTGGAGGACATTTCACTGGCGGACCCGCACGCGCTGGAGATTTGCATGGCGGCGCGGGATGCGCTGGATTTTATGGGACTGCCGGAGGGCGGGCTGGCGCTGGCTCACGCAGCGGTGTATCTGGCGATTGCGCCGAAGTCGAATGCGCTGTATGCGGCGTATGGCGCGGTGCGGCGCGACGTGGAAGAGACGGCGGCAGACCCGGTGCCGTTGCACCTGAGGAACGCTCCGACACGGCTGATGAAAGAGCTGGGATATGGGGCGGGATACAAGTACGCGCATGACTTCGAAGAAAAGGTGACGGATATGGAGTGCCTGCCAGAGAACCTGAAGGGCAGGCAGTGGTACTTTCCGACGGAAGAGGGCGTGGAGAAGCGGATACGGGAGAGGTTGGCGGCGGTGAGGGCGAAGAAGGAGAAGATGCGGGAGTGAGGGTTGTCCGTTCTCGAAACGGCTGATGGTCTCAAGGTCCTCTGATTCTTTGAGGGTGAAGAGACTTGTACCTGGCGGGTTCCGCAGGCGCCGATTCGCCGAAGGGCCTTTGAAGCCGCGCAGGAGATTGGGACGGCGTAGGGATTCCTCGCTGGCGCTCGGAATGACAACCTAAAATTCGGGATGACAACCTGAAATTC
>CAILAZ010000070.1 GCA_903832295.1 uncultured Acidobacteriota bacterium | reverse complement strand
CCCAGCATCCGTGAGAGAATAAGGAGACAACTCACGGTGCGGTTCACTTCTGAATGATCCAGCTTACTGACGCCGGTAAACGCTACGGCCAAAAGTTACTTTTCGAGCACTTGAACTGGCTGATCACCCCGCAAGACAGGGTCGGGCTCGTGGGTGCTAACGGCACGGGGAAATCCACGCTGCTGAAGGTGCTGGCAGAAATCGAATCACTCGATTACGGCAACATCTCTCGCGGCAAGGGCATAAGCGCGGGATATCTCCCGCAGGATGGCCTCAACCTGAGTGGCCGTTCTGTGTTTGCCGAATGCCTTTCCGTCTTTGACGATGTCCACGCCATGGAGCTTGAACTGGAAGACCTCACGCGGCGCATGAGCGAGACAGACCCGGCGAGCGCCGAGTACGAGCAGGTGAGCGAGCGCTTTCACCGGGTGCAGAGTGAGTTTCTGCATCGCGACGGATACACGCTGGAGTCGCAGGTGGGCACGGTGCTGACCGGGCTTGGCTTCGGCAAGGATGATTGGCGGCGGCAGACAGAAGAGTTCAGCGGCGGCTGGCAGATGCGTATTTCGCTGGCGAAGCTCCTGCTGGCCAAGCCCAACATGCTGCTTCTGGATGAGCCCACGAATCACCTCGATCTGGAAACGCGCAACTGGCTTGAGGATTACCTGAATAACTATCCCTACGCCTACGTTCTCATCTCGCATGATCGGTACTTCCTGGACGTCACGGTGAAGAAGATTGTGGAGATTTGGAACAAGGGAGTCCACTTCTACACCGGAAACTACGACAAATATCTGCGTGACAAGCAGCAGCGTCGCGACTCGCTCTCTGCGGCTTATCGCAACCAGCGGGAGCGGATCGAGCAGTTGGAGGCGTTCATTAGCCGCTTCCGCTACCAGGCGACCAAGGCCAAGCAGGTGCAGAGCCGAATCAAGGAACTGGAGAAGATCGAGCGGATTGAAGTGCCTGAGGATGAGAAGACGATCCACTTCACATTTCCCCAGCCTAAGCCGAGTGGGCGCATTGTGGCCGAGTTCAAGAACGTCAGCAAGAGCTACGGCGAAAAGCACGTGCTGCGCGATGTGAGCTTCACCATTGAGCGCGGGGAGCGAATCGCCCTCGTGGGAGTGAACGGCGCGGGAAAATCCACGATGATAAAGATGCTGGCGCAGACCGAGGCGGCAACCGGCGGCCACTATGCCCTGGGCCACAACGTGGACGTGGACTATTTCGCGCAGGATCAATATAAAGAGCTCGATACAGAGGCGCGGATGCTCGATGACCTGAACACGGTCGCTCCGCGCTCACAAACCGAATTGCGCAGCCTGCTGGGCAGCTTCCTGTTCAGCGACGATGACGTTTTCAAGAAGATTGGCGTACTCAGTGGCGGGGAGCGTAACCGCTACGCGTTGGCCCGAATGTTGCTGCATCCCTCCAACTTCCTGCTTCTGGACGAACCGACAAACCATCTCGACCTGCGGGCAAAGGACGTTCTCCTGGAGTCTCTCCAGAAGTTCACGGGTACTTGCGTGTTTGTCTCGCACGACCGCTACTTCATTGATCGCCTGGCAACACGGGTATTCGAGGTAGCAGACGGCGCAGTAAATATTTACCCCGGGAACTACGAAGATTACCTCTGGCGGAAGCAGAACGGCGCGCAACAAATGGAAGATTCAATGCGTGCATCGCTCAGGGGAACTCAGTCAGCTTCGTCCTCGGCGTCGGCAGTAATCGCTGAGCCGGTCGTAGAGGCACGAAAGCGCGTGAATCCAATGAGGCGCAAGCAGATGGAGGAGCGCCTGGCCAGGGTTGAAGCAGAGGTCACCAGCACCGAGGAGATCATCGCGGTGTCAGAAGAATCGCTGAGCCGCTTTGTAAGTGCGGAAGAGACGGCAAGGGTCACAACGCTTCTTGAGCAAAAGAGAAGCGATTTGGAAGCGTTGGAAAATGAGTGGGCAGAGTTGAGCCAGTCTCTGGAAGCAACCGAGTAGTTCAGTGAGCAAAGGCTGATTGAGCGCTCTGGGGGAGTTTGTCGGCATGCGCCAGCAGCATCGTCACCTGCCAGCGTTGAGTATCGGATAGCGAGTTCTGGAATCCGGGCATGCCGGAAAGACGGATGCCGTGCGTTGCTTTCCAGTAGGTCACGCCTTCCGGATCATCGGTGACCATATCTTCCTTTTCAAACAGCTGAGGAGGAGGAGGGAACATCCCTTTCGAAATTGCCGTTGGTGGCTGTTCCGGCGCACCGTGGCACACAGCGCAATGCTGTTTGTAGATCGTTGCTCCCGCAACCAGGTTGTCATCGTTCAACGTCAGAGGATTGTGTTGTGATCCTGCGGTGCCGATGCTCGCGTGCAGAGCCATCCTGGCCACCTTCTCCTCAAATGGCAGCGGGGCTGCCGTAGTCGCGAGCGATATTCCCCCACTGCGCACGAAAAGGTACCCGCCGACAAAGATCATCAGAATTGCGGAGAGAATTCCAAAGAAGAATGCGCGCACCTGTTCCTCCGTCGGCGTTCGTTGTGACAACGGTGAGATGCACTGATCCAGCTTCTCTGTTGCATCACTTGTATGGGTAAAAGAGAAAGAATAGTAAAGAAAGCGCGGCCAGCACCCATAAGCCTGTTTTGACTTCACGCATCCTGCCATCCACCAACTTGCAGAACGGATAAAGCAGGAATCCCGCGGTAATTCCGACCGCAATGTTGTAAGTGAAGCACATCAGGGATACGACTGCGAATGCAGGGATCGATTCCGTGTAGTCGGTGAAGTCAATGCGAGTGATGGGAGCAAGCATGAAGAGCCCCACGATAATCAGCGCCGGGCCATAAGCCTGCGCCGGGATCGATGACACGAACGGAGCAGCAAAGGCCGAGACGGCAAAACAGGCAGCTACGACCACGGCAGTCAGGCCCGTACGTCCGCCAGCCTCTATTCCGGTGGCGGACTCCACAAAGGCCCCTGAGGTGGTTGTCCCGAACAGAGGCGACAGGGCGGTGGCGATCGCGTCTGCCATCATGGGGCGCTCGATTTGAGGCAGGTTGCCGTTCTCGTCCAGAAAGCCTGCCCGGGCCGAGAGTCCGATGAGGGTGCCCATTGTATCCACAAAGGCCATGATAAAGATGGTGAGCGCGATGGGCAGAGCCTTGGGCGAGAGTGCCCCACGGATATCCATCTGGGCAAAGATAGGGGCCACAGTGACGGGCTTTCCCACAAGCGCAGCGGGCCACGGGGCAACGTGCGCTGCAAATGCGACCAGCGCGGTAGTGATGATGCCGATCAGAATCGCGCCCGGGGCTTTGCGAATCACCAGCGCGCCGATGAGCAGAAACCCGAAGATGGCGACAAGCACGGGAGCGGAGGTGAGCGCCCCGGCCTTCACTGGAGCACCAGCGACGCCCAACTCGACGATCCCAGTCTGGGTGAGTCCGATGAAAGTTAGGAAGAGTCCGATGCCGACCGCGAAGCTGTAACGCAGCGAGGCAGGGATGGATTCAACCAATCTCTGGCGGAGCCGCAGAATAGTGAGCACGATGAATGCAAGACCCGCGACAAAGATTGCGCCGAGTGCAGTCTGCCAGCGGATTCCAAGTCCCAGGCAGACGGTGAAGGCGATGAACGCGTTTTCTCCCATGTAGGGCGCGACGGCGAATGGCCGGTTGGCATAGAGGCCCATCAGCAGGCATCCGCAAACAGCCGCCAGAATTGTCGCTGTCATGGAGGGACCAGCGGGGATCCCGGCGGTCTTCAGAATCGCCGGATTCACCACGATGATGTAGGACATGGTGGTGAAGGTCGTGAGTCCGGCGAGGATTTCGCGCCGGAAAGTGGAGCCGCGTGCCTCGATCTGGAAGAAGTGCAGGAGTGCGTTCAATGAGTTTTCCTGTAGAAGATTCACGGCCAGAGTACATTTCCTGCCGTTGCCGGTCAATGGTTGCAGGAGTGCTGCTTGCAGGCGAGCGAGTTGCGCGATAACTTGGTTGAACATGTTCGCCCGCAGAACCGAGTGGAACCTCGCAACGAACCGTTACTCGCTGGCGCTGGAAGAGGCCCGGCGCAACGGGCGCACACTTCTGGACCTGACCGCCTCGAATCCCACCACTGTTGGTTTGCAATACGAAGGCGAACGTATCCTTCGGGCATTACAGCACCCGCGGGCACTGGAGTATGAACCGGCGTCCAAGGGGATTTTGCCGGCGCGAGAGGCCGTTGCCGCGTACTATGCCGAGCGCGGTGTCCAAGTCTCGCCGGAGCGGATCGTCCTCACGGTCAGCACCAGCGAAGCTTATTCGTACTGTTTCCGCCTGTTGTGCGATCCCGGTGACGAGGTGCTGGTACCATCGCCCAGTTATCCGCTTTTCGAATTTCTTGCCGACATCCAGGATGTGAAACTGGTTCCATACGAACTGGTGTATGACCATGGTTGGCAGGTTGAGTTTGAGTCCCTACGTGGAGCGATCACGCCGCGTTCGCGGGCCATCATGGTGGTGCACCCCAATAATCCCACCGGACACTTTACGCGCGCATGGGAGTTGGAACGGCTGAATGCACTCTGCATTGAACATGAACTGGCGCTGGTCGCCGATGAGGTCTTTCTCGATTACGGCCTTACCGGCGAGGTGCCATTGAGCTTTGTCTCGAACCGCGGCGCGTTGACGTTCACCTTGAGCGGACTTTCCAAGGTATGTGCGCTGCCGCAGATCAAGGTTGCGTGGATTGCGACCAGCGGCCCATCGGATCTGGTGCGCACGGCGATCGATCGCCTTGACGTGATCGCCGACACCTATCTCTCTCCGAACGCCCCTGTTCAGTGGGCCCTCCCGGACCTGCTCGCCACCTGCGGGAACATTCAACAGCAGTTGAGAGCGCGTGCGTTGTGCAATCTGCGCGTTCTCGATGCGCACTTGTCCTCGGCCCGGATGACAACGCGACTTGAACTGGACGCCGGATGGTATGCGGTGCTGCGCACGCCCGCAACGCGCTCTGACGAGGATGTCGCGATCACCCTGCTGGAGGAGGAATCCGTGCTCATCCATCCCGGACACTTCTTTGATTTCCCTGCTGCGGGCTACCTGGTAGCCAGCCTGATTGCGCCTGAAAGGGAGTTTCGCGTGGGAATCGAGAGGGCTTTGCGCTCGATTGACTCCCGCTCTTAGGTAAGTCGAGGATGCGTGCGATGCGGCGTCCGCTGCCCGCCGTACGGTTCACGGTAGCTTCGGCATCTCTCGGGGCTTTGATTCCATCCGATGAGCGGATATCATCGCTAGATGATTCACGAGATTCTGGCGGTAGGCCCCTTGCAATGCAATTGCTCCATCGTTGGCGACGAGGTGTCGCATGAGGCGATGGTGATCGATCCGGGCGGAAATGTCTCTCGCATTTTAGCCATCGTCGCGCAGCACGGACTCAAGGTGAAGCAGATCGTTGTAACTCATGCGCACGTGGATCACATTGCAGGCGCAATGGAGCTGAAAGCTGCGACCGGTGCACCCATTCTGCTGAATGAAAATGACACGGCACTCCTGGCGATGTTGCCGGTACAGGCGCAATGGACTGGAATTAAGGATCCCGGCAAAGTTGAGATCGATCTAAGTCCGGCGAACGGCGACACGGTGACGGCTGGCAGTTTGAGCGCGGAAGTCCTGCTCACGCCTGGGCACACCGAAGGCTCGCTCTGCCTCTACTTCGCGGAGCAGAAGAAGTTGCTTGCTGGCGATACGCTGTTCGCTGGCTCAATCGGTCGTACCGATCTTCCTGGCGGAAACTACAAGAAGATTCTGCACTCGCTGCATACCAAGGTGCTCGATCTGCCCGATGATGTAATTGTAATTCCGGGGCACGGACCGCTTACAACGATAGGCGAAGAGCGCGAGGAGAATCCGTTCCTGCAGGGCAGGGAAGTATAAAGGGCAAACAAAATCCCCGCCTCGGCGGGGATTTTAAAATGATTGGAAGAACCTATTTCGCCGGTGCTGTCTTGACCGGTGCGGTCTTTGTGTTATCAAGCACCGAGCCCACGCCGCTGTTGTGCCGCGTAGAGATGATGGCCAGGGTGAAGGACGTGAGCATGAAGAGCACTGCAGCCCAAGTGGTGAACTTGGTCAGGAGGTTGGCTCCCGCACGCGGACCGAAAGCTGTCTGGCTGCCGAGTCCTCCGCCGAAGGCCGCAGCCAGGTCAGCGCTGGCGCCGCTCTGCAGCAGAACCACCGCGATCAGGAACAGGCACACAATTACGTGAACGATGGTGACCAGAACGAGAATCATGCTTATCCTTCCCGGCGGATATGCACGCCGGATATTTCAAAACTTTGCCTGCTTGGGACGATTTTGGAACGTACATCCACAGATGAGCCGTGGAGACGTATGGTGCGGAAGGCGGGACTTGAACCCGCATGCCTCTCGGCGCCACCCCCTCAAGATGGTGTGTCTGCCAATTCCACCACTTCCGCACTGCCATCGCCGCGTACGCCCGATTTCACATCAGGGCCGCAACGACCAATAAGCTTCCAAAGAACGCATACAGAGGCAAATTGAGTATAACAAACTCAGCGAGGTTGGGAAGCCTTCACGGGCCAAGGAGTGAAGTTAACTGTGGAATTCCGGCCGCCTTTTCCCTGAACGGCCGGAATTCCACAGTTTAAGCTACCACTTCACGATTTTCGAGAACGAATCTGCCTTGAGACTGGCACCGCCGACAAGGGCGCCGTCAATCTCCTCCTGCGAAAGTAGTTGATTAGCATTCTCCGGCTTGACGCTGCCGCCGTAGAGGATGCGAAGCTGTTGCGCAAACTCTTCACCAAAGACATTGGCCGCTTCCTGCCGGATCAACTGGTGCGCTTCGTTGGCCATCTCCGGAGTCGCTGTGAGGCCGGTGCCGATGGCCCAGACGGGTTCATAGGCAACGGCCATCTTGGCGGCCTTGCGGGCAGAGATTCCGGCAAATGCACGCGAGCACTGGCGGCGGAGCACGTCGCCGGTCACGCCGGCCTCACGCTCTTCCTTCACCTCGCCTACGCAGACGATGGGGCTCAGTCCGGCCTCGGCTGCAACCTTCAAGCGGCGGTTGACGGTGTCGTCGGTCTCGCCGAAATACTGCCGACGCTCGGAGTGGCCGATGATGACCCATTTACATTCGGCTCCAACCAGCATCTCGCCGCTGACTTCGGCCGTGAACGCCCCTTCTTTTTCCCAGTAGAGGTTCTGGCCACCAACCTCCACATTGGTGCCGCGGGCTTTTTCAACGACGGCTGCGATATCCACGAAGGGCGGGCAGATAACGATCTCATCGCGGGTATGTCCGGCCACCAGGGGCACGAACTCGTCCATGAACTGGCGCGACTGTTCAGGGGTTTTGTACATCTTCCAGTTGGCGGCAATGATCTTCTTGCGGCTCATAGTTGCCTCATAGGTTTCAGTGGGAATGACTTCATTGAATTGCCAAGGATGCGAAACTCCAGCGGGAGGCTTGGCGTCGCCGCTGCTCGTCTTTCGCAGCCTGTATGAATACGGACAGCATATCAGGACTGTACAGCACAAAGCGCACTTCGTGGACACTGTGCGCCGTGCTCAATTCATCGACTATCGTGCACACCGCTACCGCTGCCGCGGCCTCAGCCGGGTAGCCATAAACCCCGGTGGAGATGGCAGGGAACGCCAGCGTGTGCAAGCCCAGGCGGTCAGCCAGTCGCAGGGAATTGCGGAAGGCGTTCGCCAGGATGCCGCTCTCCCCCTGCATTCCGTCACGCCAGATGGGGCCAACGGTATGAATCACAAATGCCGCTGGCAGCTTTCCACCGGTAGTCTGTACCGCTTCTCCCGGTGGGAGATGTCCTTCGCGCGCCACAATTTTGCGGCACTCTTCCAGAATGGCTGGACCGCCGGCGCTGTGGATTGCTCCATCCACACCGCCTCCGCCCATCAGGGTGGAGTTCGCCGCGTTCACAATGGCGTCGGTGGACTGCTGCGTGATGTCGCCCGCCTCGAAGAAGATTTGTGCACCTTCTCCGAGGTCGAGCCGGACGATTGTCTTCAACTTCTATTCTCTATTTGTTGGTCAGGGCTTCCACGCCGGGCAACTTCTTGCCTTCCAGGAATTCAAGCGAAGCGCCGCCGCCAGTGGAGATGTGGGTAATCTTGTCAGCCACGCCAGCCTTGTGCACAGCCGCAACGCTGTCGCCTCCGCCTACAATCGAGGTTGCACCCGGATTGTCAGCCACCGCTTCAGCGATTTTCGTCGTGCCCTTGCTGAACTGGTCAAACTCAAAGACACCCATCGGGCCGTTCCAGACAATCGTGCGCGCTCCGGCGATCTCGTCGGAGAACTTCTCGATGGTTGCTGGTCCAATGTCGAGCGCCATCCGGTCGGCGGGAATTGCCTGACCTTCCGGAATGATCGTGCCCACCGCTGTCGCGTCGAACTTATCGGTCACCACGTGATCCACCGGAAGCAGCAGGCGGACGTGTTTTTCCTTCGCTTCAATGAGCAGTTCTTTTGCAAGTTCGATCTTGTCGGCTTCCAGCAGCGACTTGCCGATTTCCTGCCCTTGTGCCTTGAGGAATGTGTAGGCCATGCCGCCGCCGATGATCAAAGCATCCACCTTGGGCAGCAGGTTGCGGATGACGCCGATCTTGTCGCTGACCTTCGCGCCGCCCAGGATCGCAAGGAAAGGCTTGGCGGGATTCTCAGTTGCCTTGCCCAGGTACTCCAACTCGCGCTCCATCAGCAACCCGGCAGCACTCTTGGGCAGGAAGTGAGTTACGCCCTCGGTGCTTGCATGGGCACGGTGAGCCGAGCCGAACGCGTCATTGACATAGATATCCGCGAGGCTCGCTAGCTGCTTGGCAAACTCGGGGTCGTTCTTCTCTTCTTCTGCGTGATAGCGAACGTTTTCAAGCAGCAGGGTCTGTCCCCGCTCCAGTTGGCTCGACATCTCCTGCGCCTGAAGGCCCACGCAGTCGGGCGAGAAGCCTACGTTCTGGCCTCGGCCCATGCGCTCATCCAGCAGAATGCGCAGGCGTTCTGCCACCGGCTTCAGACTGTACTTGGGATCGGGCTTGCCCTTGGGGCGGCCCAGGTGCGAGACGAGTATCAGCTTGGCGCCGTGGCGCAAAGCATACTCGATGGTGGGCAGCGTCTCCCGGATGCGCGTGTCATCCGTAACGCGGCCGTTGTCGAGTGGAACGTTGAAATCCACTCTCATCAAAACTCTTTTGTTGTTCAATTGCAGGTCGCGGATCGAGAGCTTGGCCATGGCGTGCTTACCTGAATGATTCGTTACTGCTGATTTGCGGAAGTTGAAAACGGGTTGAAGGGCGATGCCTCCAACCCGTTGCGTTCTTAGAGGCCTTTTTCACCGAAGAAGGTGATCAGATCCTTCACGCGGTTGCTGTAGCCCCATTCGTTGTCATACCAGGCGAAGGTCTTCACCAGGTTGCCGCCGATTACACGGGTCAACTTGCCGTCGAGGGTCGAGGAAGCAGCATCGCCCTTGAAGTCGGAGGAGACCAGTTCATCATCTGTGTAGTTGAATACATCCTTCAAGGGAGCGGTCTCGCTGGCTGTTTTCAGCGCGGCATTCACTTCCTCAACGGTCACATTGCGGCCGACTACGGTCACCAGGTCAACGGCCGAGACGTTCGGGGTGGGGACGCGAACGGCGAAGCCGTCCAGTTTGCCCTTCAGCTCCGGAATCGCAAGGTAAATTGCCTTGGCGGCGCCGGTCGAAGTGGGAATCATCGACAGTGCAGCCGCGCGGGCGCGGCGAAGGTCGGAGTGCGGGAAGTCGAGGATCACCTGATCGTTGGTATAGCTGTGGATGGTGGTCATCGAACCGCTGACGATTCCGAACTTATCCTGCAGAACCTTGGCCACGGGTGCCAGACAGTTCGTGGTGCAGGACGCGTTGGAAACGATGTGGTGCTTGGCCGGATCGTACTTGTCGTGGTTCACGCCGAGCACGATGGTGATGTCTTCATTCTTCGCCGGAGCGGAGATGATGACCTTCTTCACCGTGCCGCGCAGGTGCTTCTTGGCGTCCGCCGCGTCGGTAAAGCGGCCGGTCGACTCCACCACAACCTGAACGCCCATCGACTCCCAGTCCAGCAGTGCGGGGTCTTTCTGCGCAAAGACCTTGACCTTCTTGCCATCGACGATGATCTCATCGCCTTCAGCCTTGATGTCAGATTTAAGATTGCCGAGGATTGAGTCGTACTTCAGAAGGTGAGCCAGGGTCTTCGGGCTGGTCAGATCGTTTACTGCGACGATTTCAATATTGGAATCGTTAAGGGATGCGCGAAAAACATTACGGCCAATGCGGCCGAAACCGTTGATGCCAACTTTAATAGCCATTCTTGCCTCCAGGCTTAGCAAATGCAGAGGCGCGGGTCACAGGCGCAGCGCCGACCGCGCTCTTTGCAGCCGTTAGAAATGCTAGCACCGCCTTGTTCCCGGAGCAAACCGTAAGCTGAAATCAGGAAACTAACTTTCCTGCGCGGAGCATTCCTGAAGAATAGCCGGAAGCAGATTAGTAACGTATCGATGGTGATTTTACTGAACGAGACTCGCTCGAATTCGGCGAACGTGGTATAAGTCCCATATGCGCAGATGGATGCGCGATCGCGTGAAGCGTCGCAATAAGAACACAAAGAACTCGCCGCAATCCGATGAACAACAGCAGGGGCCAGCGCCTCTCCAGCCGACGTTCCTTGAACGTGAATCGTTCATGACCGAGGGCGGAGAAACTCGCGCAGAAGCCTCCGCAGAGACCTCGCAGCAGCCTGTGTATGAGGCTCAGCCCGAGAAAGACCCATTCGACTCCGATCTTGAGAGCACTTCCGGCAGCCAGGCCACCGGACGTCGCGAACGATCGCGCCGTCGCGGACGTGGTGGACGCGGCAGGGCTCGTACTGACCAGCAGCAGAAGGCTGCACAGGCTTCCACTGGCGCACCCGGACTTCCAATTGTTCCCGGCCAGGCCACTGGCGAAGCCGCCGAAATTGACGAACCGGAAACGCCGGCAGAGTCTCCCGAACTTGATCCTGCGGAGAACGCTCCCCGCAAGAGTGACGCGCCCAGAGGGAAGAAGGGCGCGGTAGTTCTTGCAATCGGACTTCCCGGATCTGGGAAGAGCTCCTGGTTTAAGCGGCATGACATTATTCCGCTTTCCAGTGACTTGGTGCGCGGATTGCTCTTTGACGATGCCACTGAGCAGCGCTTTCAGGACCTGGTCTTTTCCTCGCTTCGTTCGCTGCTGC
Source organism: uncultured Acidobacteriota bacterium (assembly GCA_903832295.1). GTDB lineage: Bacteria > Acidobacteriota > Terriglobia > Terriglobales > Acidobacteriaceae > TOLSYN. The sequence continues at coordinate 1,973 of CAILAZ010000070.1, read as the reverse complement.
GCGCGCGCTTAATCGCCGGGCGTCCGATGAACTTTATCGACGCCACCAACCTCTCGCCCAAGGAGCGCCATAGCTGGATCAAAATGGCGCACGACTTTGGCTATGACGCGCATGCTGTTTTCTTCGATGTGCCCACCGAGGTCTGCATGGAGCGCAACCGCAAGCGTTCGCGCAATGTGCCGGATGAGGTGATGCTGCGCATGGCGCAAAAACTGCGCCCGCCGAAGTTCGATGAAGGTTTTGCCAAGGTGATCGTAGTCCGCCTCAAGAGCAAGAAGGGACCTGAGGCGGGGGCCGCAGCTGAGTCTGCCTCCGATCCATCGGAAGCGGACGGCGTCGAAGAGTAGTTCGAAAGCTTGGAAGCAGAAAGGCGAGGGCTCCTGCCAGCGCCTTTCTTTCTTGCGCAGAGATTCCTTACGACACTAAACGAATATTATTTGGATTCTGGCTTCGCGCGGGCTGTGCAGCTGGAAGGCTGATGGTGAAAACCGTGCCGTGCCCGACCTCCGCAGTGTTGCTGCGCACGTGGATGTGCCCGCCAAGCTTCTCTACAATATTCCGCGAAATCCACAAACCGATTCCCAGCCCTTTTTCACCCTTCGTGGTTACAAACGGTTCGAAGATCTCCTCGAGTTTCTCGGATTTGATTCCAGATCCTGTGTCGGAGAAAATCAGCTTCACATCCTGCCCCTCGGCAAACGCCTCCAGGCTAAGGTGCCCTCCACGGGGCATCGCATCGATGGCGTTGGAGATCAGATTCGTAAAAACCTGCCGCAACTCGCCGGGCGTCACTTCGATCAGAGCATCGGTGTCGTACTGACGTTCCACCCGAATGTGACACTCCTCAATCTGGCGATGAAACGACTCCAGCGAGGCATCCAGAAGTTCAGCGGCTGAAAGTCTTACCTTTTCTCCGGAACTGCGATGCGGGGCCAGCGTTTCTCTGGCGATGTTGGCAAGGCGGTCCACTTCTTTCTTTGCTGATTGGAGCAGCGCCAGCGAGTCACCCGTGAGGTCCTTCTGTGACCCGAGCACGAAGAGAATGTCGGTAAGCGACGAGAGTGGATTATTAATCTCGTGCGCCAGGCTCGCAGAGAGCCGCCCGGTTGCTGCCAGACGCTCGGAGCGACGCAGCGCCTCTTCGAGTTGACCGTTCAGTTTTTTGATCTGTGCCTCGGCCTTCTTGCGTTCAGAGACGTCGCGGATTGCGGCCGTCACCACGATGCCTTCCGGAGTCCGCATCGGGCTCAGGGAAATCTCCACTGGAAACTCCGAGCCATCCTTGCGCAGGCCGAAGAGTTCAAGCCCAACTCCCATGGGGCGCACGCGCGGGTCGCCAAAGAAGTCGTTGCGGTGTCCGGTGTGATACTGGCGGTAGCGCTCGGGAACCAGGGTCTCGATCTTCTTGCCGATCAATTCCGATCGCTCATAACCGAAGAGGCGCTCGCTCTCCTTGTTTACGAGCAGGATGCGCCCCTCGCTGTCAACAATTGCCATGCCGTCGGGAGCTGACTCCAGCAGACCGCGGAAATAGATTTCACTTCGTCTCACCGATTCTTCGTCCCGTTTCCGCTGCATGGCGGTCCCAATGATGTTGGCAACTGAGCGCAAAAAGTTGATGTGGTCCGGGGTGTAGCTCCGGCTCGCCGAACTGTACGCTCCCAGAACTCCGAACGGCAAGTCATGTCCGGGGATGTGAACGGTGATTCCGCTACGAATCTTGTGGTCTTCCAGCAGCGGCGAACGTACGAATGGAGTGTCCGCCGCGTAGTCCTCTATGACCACCCGGCGCAGCGTGAGGAACGTATAACCCGCCTGAAATTCCCGGTTGGCTAGAATCGTGGCAACTCCGACGCTCCCAGGTTTCCAGCCCAGCCCCGCACACAGAACAAATTGATTATTCTTAGGCTGGAATTCAAGCACCTCGCAGAATCGAAGTTGCAATATCTCGGAGATAAGCGCAACAGAGTTCT
>CAILAZ010000069.1 GCA_903832295.1 uncultured Acidobacteriota bacterium | reverse complement strand
TGCAGAATACGAAAGTAGTTTGCTGCCCGTCCCTCCAAGCGTTGAGCAGGTTGCTGCGATGTCAAAAAGGCAGGTGCGAGCGGATATGGTGGTTTCACCGCTGGCCATGGCAGCACTGTTCGAATGGGACGACGATGAGGATGGAGACTAAACCCTGATTTGGCTAATTGTGCGAAGCAGATCTACTTAAGGCATTCATAGCTTTCATAAGGCACTGTAAGCACAAAGGGCAGACTCGAAAGAGCCTGCCCTTTGTGTGTCTGCGAGTATATCAGTCGAGCTTGGTGCTGCGTGATGCGATGAGGCGCTGCACGCGAGCGGTGAAGGCGTCGATGGTGGCGTTGCCTTCGGCTTTTTCCTGTCCGCGGACACGGACGTTGACTTCGCCGATTTCGGATTCCTTATCACCAACGATGAGGATGAAGGGCACCTTCTGCAAGGCATGCTCGCGGATTTTGGCGTTCATCTTCTCGTTACGTCCGTCCACGTGAACGCGGGCGCCGATGGCTTTGAGGGCGTCAGCAACCTTGTTGGCGTATTCGATGTGACGCTCGGCGATGGGAACGACGGCGACCTGGGTGGGCGAGAGCCAGACGGGGAAAGCTCCGGCATAGTGCTCGATCAGGACTCCGAAGAAACGCTCGACTGAGCCGTATAGAGCGCGGTGCACCATGAGCGGTTGGTGGCGCTGGCCGTCTTCGCCAACATATTCAAGCTCGAAGCGCTGGGGAAGATTGAAGTCAAACTGCACGGTGGAGAGCTGCCAGAGGCGGCCAATGGCGTCCACCAGCTTGACGTCAATCTTGGGGCCGTAGAAAGCGGCTTCGCCGGGGATGAACTGGTAGGGGATTCCCTTGCGGTCAAGAACGACCTTGAGGGAGTCCTGCGCCAGGTTCCACTGCTCGGGCGAGCCGACGTAGTGAGCGCGATCGTCGGGATCCCAGCCAGAGAGTTCGACCTTGAAATCTTCAAAGCCGAAGGTGTGGAGGACGCTGATGGCGAAGTCGATGCAGCCTTCGATTTCGCTCTCGATCTGTGCAGGAGTGCAGAAGATGTGGGCGTCGTCCTGGGTAAAGCCGCGGACGCGCATGAGCCCGTGCATGACGCCGGAGCGCTCATAGCGATAGACGGTGCCGAGTTCGCCGAGGCGGACGGGCAGGTCGCGGTAGGAGCGGAGCTGATCCTTGTAGATGAGGATGTGGAAGGGGCAGTTCATGGGCTTGAGACGGTACTCGGCGTCATCGAGCTCCATGGTGTCAAACATATTTTCGGCGTAGAAGCCTTCGTGGCCCGAGGTCTGCCAGAGGGCGCGGCGGGCGACGTGGGGAGTAAAGACGAGCGAGTAACCACGCTTGAGATATTCGGCGCGGAGCCAGTCTTCCATAATGGTGCGGATGAGCCCGCCCTTGGGGTGCCAGAAGATGAGGCCGGGGCCGGCGAGTTCCTGAATGGAGTAGAGATCGAGCTGCTGTCCGAGGGCGCGATGATCGCGGCGCTTGGCCTCTTCAAGCTGCTTCATGTACTCGTCCATATCCTTCCTGGAGTAGAAGGAAGTGCCGTAGATGCGCTGAAGCTGAGGATTGCCCTCTTTTCCGAGCCAGTAGGCTCCGGCGATGTTGAGGAGCTTGAAGGCCTTGATCTTTCCGGTGGACGGGATGTGCGGACCACGGCAGAAGTCGACAAACTTTCCGGTCTTGTAGAGCGAGATCTTTTCATCGGACTTGGTGAACTGCTCGATGAAGTGACACTTCATGAAATCGCCATCAGCCTTGAAGCGCTCGAGTCCCTCGTCGCGGTCAAGGAAGTCGCGGGCGTAGGGCTCGTTGCGGTCGGCAATCTCTTTCATCTTCTTTTCGATCTTCTCGAGGTCTTCAGGAACGAAGGGAGTTTCGCGAAGGAAGTCGTAGAAGAATCCGGTGTCGGTGGCCGGGCCGTGGCCGAGCTTGGTCTCAGGAAAGAGCTCGAGGACAGCGGCGCCGAGAAGGTGGGCCGAAGAGTGATGGAAGACCTGGAGCGACTCGGGGTCCTTCTCGGTGAGGAGACGAAGGCGGGAGTCCTGCTCGATGGGGCGGGTGAGATCGACGACGGTGAAGTCCTCATCCGCCGCATTGGCGGCGGGGCCGATAGGGGCGAGCTTGGCGGCCAGAGCAGCGTCGGCCAGACGCGGCGAAATAGACTTCGCGATGTCGAGGGCGGTGGTGCCCTGGGGAACTTCTCTTACGCTACCGTCGGGGAGTTGAACTTTTATGTCAGGCATAGGATAGGTCTCCGCTCGCGCTTACGAGTGCGCAATGCAGAAGGATTTAGAGATTCAAGGATAAAGAGTTCGCGGGGGAGAAGCAAACCCGCGAGAGGTTGAAGGGCGAACTACAGTCCTCCGTGAAAGCGCCCGAAGGCGTAAGCAGCCATGACGGACATGGTTGCAAAGCCGGCGGCGAAGGGCAGGATGTGGCGGGCGCGGCGGAGATCGAAGTTGCCAACCTGGCAGATCAGGAGATAGCCGATGGCGAGGTTGAAGAGTCCCCAGAGAACGTTGACGTTGGCGGAAGAAAGCCCGACTCCGGACGGAGTTGCAAAGGGACTCTGGAAGGGATGGCCGGAGACGCCGTTTCCGAGATGGGGGAGCGCGTTGGCGAGAAATGCTCCGCCGAAGAAATAAGCAATGTAGTGATACCAGCGTATGATGAGCTTCTCCATTTGGATTTCCTGAGAAGTTTATGCGATGCCGTGCGAGGCCGCCAAGAATGTGAGTTGCGCTTGATTGACGCGGGGTACTGCGCGTGTTTCGATGAGACGTGCTGAATCGCAAAATTACGCTGCCGGTGGATGAGCTTCTGCCGGAGATTCTCGAGCGGCTGAGAGAGCAGAACAGCCTGGTGATTGAGGCTGCTCCGGGAGCAGGAAAGACGACGCGGGTTCCGGCGGCCCTGCTGGAGGCGGTGCGCGGCGAGGTGGTGGTGCTGGAGCCGAGGCGGATTGCGGCCCGGATGGCAGCGCGGCGGGTGGCGTGGGAGATGGGCGAGGAGGCGGGCGGGACGGTGGGCTACCAGGTGCGCTTTGAGGAAGCGGTGGGGGCGCGCACGCGGCTGCGCTTTGTGACCGAAGGAGTGTTGACGCGGAGGCTGCTGAGCGATCCTCTGCTGAAGGGCGTGGACGCGGTGGTGCTGGACGAATTCCACGAGCGGCACCTGGAGAGCGACCTGGCGCTGGCGCTGCTGAAGCGGTTGCAGCGGGTGAGGCCGGAGCTGCGGCTGGTGGTGATGTCGGCAACGCTGGAGGCCGAGCCGGTGAGGAAATACCTGGGCGGCTGCGCGGTGGTGCGCTCGGAGGGACGGCTGTTTGAGACCGCAATTCGGCACCTGCCGTATTCGGCAGAGCCGGTGGAAGCGCAGGTGCGCGATGCGGTGGAGCGGTTGCTGGCGGAAGGTGGCGGCGGTGATGCGCTGGTATTTCTGCCGGGCGCGGCGGAGATTCGGCGGGCAATGCGGGAGTGCGAGGGAGTGGCGCGGCGGGCGGGGCTACTGATGCTTCCGCTGCATGGGAGCCTGACGCCGAAAGAGCAGGACCGGGCGCTGGCTCCGGCGGCGGAGCGGAAGCTGATCCTGGCGACCAACGTGGCGGAGAGCTCGATCACAGTCGAGGGCGTGACGGCGGTGATCGACAGCGGGCTGGCACGGTTTGCAGCTTATTCGCACTGGAGCGGGCTGCCAACGCTGCAGGTGGGGCGGGTGAGCAAGGCATCGGCCAAGCAGCGGGCGGGGCGCGCGGGCAGGAGCGGGCCGGGGCGGGTGCTGCGGCTTTATCCGGAAGAGGATTATCTGCGGCGGGCGGAGCAGGAGACGCCGGAAATGTTGCGGACGGATTTGTCGCAGCTTTGCCTGTCACTGCGGGCGATGGGAATTGCGGATGCGAACGAAGTGGAGTGGCTGGACGCGCCTCCGGTAGAGGCGGTGAATGCGGCAGAAGCGCTGCTGGACAGGCTTGGAGCAGCAGGGGACGGAGCAAAGAGGCTGGCGCGGTATCCGCTGCCGCCTAGGCTTTCGCGAATTCTGGAAGAGGCGATGAAGCGCGGGGTGGGCGAGGATGGCTGCGCGGCGGCGGCGCTGCTGGGCGCGGGCGTGCAGAGCGGGAAGAGCGACCTGCTGGCGGCGATGGACGCGGACCGCGACTACCGCGTGCAGCAGCAGGTGGAGCAGTTGCGGCGGATTGCGAGGCCGGGGAGGCAGAAGGGCCATGACGACGACGCGCTGCTGATTTCGGTGCTGGCGGGCTTTCCGGAACGGGTGGCGAGGAGGCGGGCGGGCAACCAAGTGCTGCTATCGACGGGAGCGTCGGCGGAGGTGGCGGGCGAAGCTCCGGGGTATGAGTTCATGGTGGCGGTGGACGCCGAGGAGCGAAAAGAGAAGCCGCTGCCGCTGATCCGGATGACGGCGCGAGTTGAGCCGGAGTGGCTGATCGAACTGTTTCCAGAGCGGGTGCGGGAGCGGCAGACGGTGACGTGGAACCGGACGGGCGAGCGGGTGGACGCGGTGAGCGCGCTGCTGTATGACGAGCTGGTGATCCAGGAGTCTCGCGAGGCGGTGCCAGCGGCGGAGGCGGCGGCGGAGCTGCTGGCGCAAAAGGCAGTGGAGGCTGGAGTCGAGCGATTTGTGGATGTGGAAGCGCTGGAGGCGTTCCGTGCGCGGGCTGAGTTTGCGGGCTTTGAGGCTCCGGATGCGGCAGAGGCTCTAAGGGAGCTGTGCGCGGGGCTGCGGAGCTTTGCGGAGTTGAAGCGGGCGGCAGCAGAACTGATACCGCTGCTGGAGCAGAGGGTGGGCGGGCGGAAGCTGAATGAACTGGCGCCGGATAGGATCAAACTGCAGGGCGGACGGCAGACGAAGGTTCACTACGAGCTTGGAAAGCCGCCGTGGATTGCGTCGAGGCTGCAGGATTTCTTCGGGATGAAGGAGACTCCGCGAGTGGGGGTGGAGCGCACGCCGGTGGTGGTGCACCTGCTGGCTCCGAACCAGCGGGCGGTGCAGACGACGACAGACTTGGCAGGGTTCTGGGAGAGGCTGTATCCGCAGGTGCGGCGGGAGTTGATGCGGAGGTATCCGCGACACCAGTGGCCGGAGAAGCCGTAGCGAGAAAGCAAAGAAAATGCCCGGCCTTGGAGCCGGGCATTGGTGTGCAGGGGAAGTTACTTGCTGCTGGTTGAGATTTCAGTGGGAAGGATGCGGCGTTCGCACTCGACGCGGGCGCAGGGCTCGGCGGGGTGGAACTGCTCCTGCTCGGTGGAGCCGTGGAGGGCGGTGGTGCTGCTGGTGCCTCCGGCGATGACCTGGGCAACGTCGTCGAAGTATCCGGTGCCGACGAAGTTCTGATGCTTGACGGCGCGGTAGCCGTCGGGCTCGGCGGCGAACTCCTTCTGCTGCAGGACGGAGTAGGCGGACATGGCGTCCTGCTTGTAGGCGCGGGCGAGGTCGAAGATGGCGTAGTTGAGGGCGTGGAAGCCGGCCAGGGTGATGAACTGGAACTTGTAATTCATGGCGGCGAGTTCCTTCTGGAAGTTGGCGATGGTGACATCGTCGAGCTTCTTCTTCCAGTTGAAGGAGGGCGAGCAGTTATAGGCGAGCATTTTTCCGGGGAAGCGGGCGTGAATGGCCTCGGCAAAGCGGCGTGCCTCCTCAATGTTGGGCTCGCTGGTCTCACACCAGATCAGGTCGGCGTAGGGGGCGTAGGCGAGGCCGCGGGCGATGGCCGTGTCAAGGCCGCTGCGGATGCGGTAGAACCCTTCGCTGGTGCGCGGCTCTCCGGTGAGGAAGGGCGCGTCAGTGGGATCGATGTCACTGGTAATGAGCTTGGCACCGTTGGCATCGGTGCGGGCGATGAGGATGGTGGGCACGTTGCAGACGTCGGCAGCGAGGCGGGCGGCGACGAGCTTCTGCACGGCCTCACAGGTGGGGACGAGAACCTTGCCGCCCATGTGTCCGCACTTTTTGGCGGAGCTGAGCTGATCCTCAAAGTGGACGGCGGCGGCTCCGGACTCGATCATTCCCTTCATCAGTTCGAAGGCGTTGAGGGTTCCGCCGAATCCGGCTTCGGCGTCGGCGACGAGGGGAGCGAGCCAGTGCTTGCTGTTCTTGCCCTCCTGGTGCCAGATCTGGTCGGCGCGCAGGAGCGCGTTGTTGATGCGCTTGCAGAGCTGGGGGACGGAGTCAGAGGGGTAGAGGCTCTGATCGGGATAAACCTGCCCGGCGGAGTTGGCGTCACCGGCGACCTGCCAGCCACTGACGTAGATGGCATCGAGTCCGGCCTCAACCATTTCGATGGCCTGGTTGCCGGTCATGGCTCCGAGGGCCTGAACGTGAGTGCGGGATTGCATGAGCTCCCAGAGACGCTCGGCGCCGAGGCGGGCGAGGGTGTGCTCAACGAGGATGGTGCCGCGCAGACGATCCACATCGGCTGCAGTGTAGGTTCGCTCAATGCCGCTCCAGCGTGCATCGGTGCTCCAGGTACGGGTGATGTCGAAGCTGTTGTTGTTCGCAGTCACTGTCGTTAATCCCTTCTCTCTTTCTGATGATGAGTTGCGTTTGTGTTTTGCCACACCCGGCGCTCCGCCGCGATGCGAGCGGAGACGGCGAGGTGCAACATCGGCTGGGGCTCCCGCCAGGCTTGTACCCGTGCAGTGCCTTCGCGCGAAGGCGGTTAAAACGGATCGATTTCGCCGTTGCGGACCATGGATTCGCTGAGATGCCGCGCCCGTCGGAATGTTTCAGGGGTGCCGAGGTCCTTGCCGGGACTGGCAAGAAGGCGCGCGAGTTCCTCATCGAAGAGCCGGGTGATGAACTCAGGCGTGTGCTCAACCGGCGTTCCGGCCTCATCCAGGATGGGGGCGGCGGGCCAGTGCTGGATGCGCTGGGCGATCATCAGGCGATAGATGCGGTCGGTCGCGAGGTCTTCCATGAAGCCGTCAAGCAGGCTTGCGCCCTTGCCGTTGAGAACGCCATTGCGATAACGGATGACGGTACGGATGGCGGCGCGGGTGCCGGCGAGGGTGCGCTGGCCAACACCGCGAGGCTCGGGGCGGAGGTCAGGATAACGCGGGCCGGAGTTGCGCCGGGAGATTTGATTGGGCACGGGGAACTGGGCGACGGCAATTTGATTCTGGTCAGGATGGCCGGTCCATGCGCCATCGAAGCCCTGGCTGGCTTCGTTCTTCTTGTCCTTCTCCAGAACCGCAAGGGCGCGGGTGTTAAGCTCGGCATCTTCACGGCTGGGGTAGAGCGCGGTCATGCCGCCGATGGCGAGGGCGTGGTGCTTGTGGCAGAGCTCGGGCAGAAGCTCGCGGAGGCTCTGGAAGAACGGGACATCATGGGGAATGGTGTTGCGGTCAGGCAGCACCCAGTGCGGATTCTCAATGTTGTAGTGGATGAGCGAGGCCATGTAATCCCAACGTCCGAGGTTGAGGCCGAGGATGTGCCCGCGCAGGTTGTAGAGGAACTCCTCGGCCTGGTAGGCGAGGGCGTGCGACTCGACGAGAGCCATGCAGCGGATGGTTCCGCGCTGCCAGCCGCGCGCGTCTTCCACAGCGTCAAACAGGGCCGTCCACCAGAGGGCTTCTTCGGCGCTCTCCGACTTGGGGATATAGAAGCAGGGGGGATGCTTGAGGGTGTCGAGTTCCATCTGGCAGACGAGGAGCGCCACATCGAAGAGCGAGGCGGACATGGTCTGTGCAAAGATACCGCCCTGATGGAGGTGGAGCCCGCGAACACGCAGCCAGATGACGGTTTTGCTGGGCTCGACACCGACCGTGCGACCGCGCTTCTTGTCCTCATAGGAGAGCCCGCCGGTGAGAGCTGCGAGGATGTTGGTCATGCCGAGACGCTGATGATCCCACTCGTTCACGGTGGAGTCTTCGAGGTCGAGCATGACGCCGGGAGCGCCGGAGTTGAGCATCTTGACGACGAGTTCCGCCTCGTCGGCGGGGCCGGTCATTTGATTGCGCTGATCCTGACACCAGTCTGGAACCTGAATCTCCCACGAGGTGTTCTGGGCATCGCCGGGGGGCAGGTGCGTGGGCAGCTGGCCCTGGTGGGCGGCAGAGAGAGCAGCCCGCCGACGGGCGACGAGATCCTGCTGCCAGGGGGTGAAACGCTGGTGCAGGGGGGTGAGGAACTCGAGAAAGCCGGGAGGGAAGGCGGTGGCAGCATCGAAGTCTTGCGGTGGGCGGTTGAGGTGGAATCCGCGCGCCGATTCATTCCCGCCCGCAGAGTTCGGGTCGAGCGAAGCGCCGTGAGGTTTAGTGATGACGGACATGCGTCTCCTTCAGTTTCAGCAAATGGATTGCGCGATAGGAAAGAACTCTCCCTGCGCCGGGCCTTGGCAGAAGTGATGCGAAAGACGACTCGGCGGCCAGCAGACGGCACCGGCTGCAGAAGGCTCAATTCAGAGAATCAAACCGCTTGGAACTCGGCGTGGGTTGACACCGGTTCAGAGGGACGGCCCACAATGCCTGGGGCCAGAGGACTACGAATATTTCATCATTTGATGCAATACGCCGGAAAAACGTTGGTCGGCGCGCGTGGTATGAGTTAGAGGATGCATCGATGGGAATCGTTGCATTTTTTTGCGTTCACCCGGAAGTGCAAGAGAAATCCGCGTCTTCCACAGGTTAAGCACAGGGTAGCGAAAGCTTGTGGCGGCTGGGGACTTGCATCCTGTGCGCGGCTGCTTCAAGCTCTTTCTATGGCGACTCCCAAACAGACCGAAGCTGGCGATTCGTGCAGAATGTGCTCCGGCACCGGCTGGAGAATGATTCCGGTGGAGCAGCGGGGGAAGACCGTTGAGCGTGCCACGCGGTGCGAATGCATCCGGAAGCAGCAAGGCGACCAACTGCTGGTTTCGGCCCGGATACCGCGACGCTACCGGCACTGCGAACTGTCAAACTTCGAGCATGAGGGCCCATTCCGCTCGCTGGCCAAGGCGCACATGGCATCTCTGCGATTTGTGGAGGAGTTTCCGCTGGAAAATGCCGGGCTGCTGCTGACGGGGCCGATCGGATGCGGAAAGACACACCTGGCGGTGGGAATCGCCAAGGAGTTGATCTCGCAAAAGAACACGGCGTGCCTGTTTTATGACTACCGGGAACTGCTCAAGGAAATTCAGAACTCTTTCAATGCTTCCGTGCAGGTAACGGAGATGGAAGTGCTGCGTCCGGTGTTTGAGGCAGATGTTCTGGTGCTGGACGAACTGGGCGCGGCAAAGCCGACCGAGTGGGTGTGGGATACGGTGGCGCACATACTGAACACCCGGTATAACGACAAGCGCACGACGATTATCACGACCAACTATGTGGATCAGCCGTCGGTGGGGGCGGAGCCGGACACAAAGCGTCGTACCTCGCGCGAGGACACATTGGGCGATCGGATTGGAGACCGCATGCTGTCGCGGCTGCACGAGATGTGCCGTGTGGTGCGAGTTGAAGGCGAGGATTTCCGAATGAAGTACAAGAGCGCGAGCCTGCGGTAGCGGCTTCGATCAGCTCATGATCGCCGCGGCGCGAGCGATTGGCTAACGCAAGGCAAACAACTGCAACATGGCTGGGAGATAGTCGCGATTCGCGGAACGCGAATACCACTCCATGGCGCGCGCGGACTCGCCAGCGGCGTCAAAGACACTGCCAATCATGAACTCGGCTTCGGCATGCCCGCTGATTGCAGCGACGGCGAGAGCTTCGCATTCCTCCTCGCTCATCTGAATGTCTGGAAAGCCGGTCAGGAAATGGCACAGCTCACGAAGGGAAGCGCTGAGGGTCCGGGGCGAATTGGCTGCCGCGATCGGCATCGTCAGGACTGGCATGGCCCACACTCCTTATTGCGCGTAGTCTGCCAAATACGAACCAGCTAAGGCAGTGATTCAGTTCCCTCTGCGAACGTTCGGTCCGTCACAAAAACTATCGGCACTTTTAGGGCCAGAGTTCATGAGAAATCCTAAGCAGGGTAACCCGGAGCATCAGCGCGGGACTCTGGGAAAACAAATTTGCCTGCCTCACTGGGTGCGGGCTTCGCGATAAACTGACGGCTGTGTTCACACGACTTGAATTTTCGGTGGGTGGCGAGGAGGAGTTCTTCGCGGCGCTGCCGGCGCGTGCCGCAGTGTTCGTATTGCGTCCGAAGGAAGTGGGCGCGGAGCCGTATGTGAGCAAAACGGCGAACCTTCGCCGGCGGCTACAGCGCCTGCTGGGGGTGGCCGAAGGGCGCAGGTTGAGCCTGCGGGAACGCGTGGGAATGGTGGAGTTCCATGAGGTGGGCGGGGACTTCGAGGCTGGACTCGCACTCTACCGATTGCTGCGGGTAGAGTTTCCGGAAAGATATTCCCGGCGCCTCCACCTGCGGCCTGCTCCACTGCTGCATCTGCTAAGCGAGAATGCTTACCCGCGGGTAACCGTCACAGCGCGGATTCGCTCACTTCGCATGGGTGGTGCGTACTTTGGCCCGTTTGCGTCGCGAGCAGAGGCCGAGCAGTACGCGAGTGATTCGTTGGACTTCTTTCTGCTGCGGCGCTGCACTGAGGAACTTGCTCCCGATCCGAAGTTTCCGGGGTGCGTCTATTCAGAGATGAAGATGTGCCTGGCCCCTTGTTTTCAGGGGTGCAGCGATGAACGCTATTCTGAAGAAGCAGCGCGGGCAGAGCGGTATTTCGAAAGCGGCGGGCACTCGCTGCTGGTGGAGATAAGCAGGGCGCGAGACGAAGCAAGTGAGCGACTGGAGTTTGAAACGGCAGCTGCCGCACACGGAAAGCTGGAGAAGCTGAAGGCCGTGCAGAGCCGGATTGCTGAGATTGTTCATCGCATCGACAAGCTGAATGGACTGATGTTGCAGCCCTCGCATCTGGAGGGGCACATTGCGCTGATCCGACTTGCGGGAGGAATGCTTCACGAACCTGCAGCCTTCGATCTGCGAGCACGGTCCCTGACAGCGGAGGTGCAAGAGGGATCGCCCCGCGTTCCGACACAGAGCATGGAGGCGAGAATCAAGGAACTGCTGGGCGCGGTCGCACCGGTTCCTCCGCGCAGCGCGCAGGAATGGATGGAGCACCTTGCGATCCTGAAGCGCTGGTACTACCGGACGAACAAAGTGGGTGAAATCTTCTTTGAAGATGAGCGCGGACAATTGCCGATGCGCCGGGTGGTGCGCGCGGTGGGGCGCGTGCTGAAGGGCGAAAAGCCAGCGGGAGACTTGAGCGAGACGGCGGGTGACTACTGGATCTTCCGCAGCAAAGAGGCAGGGCTGAAATAGCTGCTATTGCTTCTGCCGGGTGAATACTACACGGACTCCATCGCGCCAGTGCTCATCGAGTCCAACCAATTTCCAATCCAACTCAGGCGAAACATAGCGCAGCATGGTTGCGGTGGATGGATGCACGTGCAGAGCTGGGGCGGCGAGGATGAGGACGGGATCGCGCTCCGAGAGTAGGTGCCCAGGGAAGTAACCGAAGCGCTGAAAGTCTCCACAGCGGTGATGCTGGCGAACGCGAGCCCAGTAATCGAGTCCCTGCACGGGAAGATGGAAATCCTCGGCAGCCTTCAGTTCGATGACGGCGAGGCGTCCGTCGCGGGTGACGCCAAGCAGATCGATGACGGCGCGGTCGCCGGCGGCGAAAGCGGGCACCTGGGAATAGAGCACCGCAGGGTCCAGGCGTGAGTCGAGCAACGTGACATCCTGCTCGACGACGGACTGCAGCCAGCGCTCAGGCTGCAGACGGTAAAAGGGGTGCGTGTGGTCGCGTCCGCCACGCTTAAGGGCGAGGCGTTGGATCAACTTCAGGAGCAGAGGCTCTGTGTCCGGATTCAACTCATATTCGGCAGGAGCGGCCCCAAAGATGATGCGCTCGGAGATGCGGAAGTGACGATCAGGTTCCACGACTGCGCGTGCAAACTCTAGTCCGTGAAAGCGAAAGCTGACTTCCGAGGATCTACAGGCGGTGACCTCCACACTGGGACAGAGTGCGGCCATGCGTGCGATGGAAGATGCGAAACGCTCGAGCGTCTGCGAGCGACTATGGCACTGCATGAGGCGGGTGCTGAGGTTGAGATCGGTGGCGAGGTCGAGTTCTTCGGCCACCTCGGAGGCTTCCTCCAGAGAGAAGATGCGCCAGGTCGCGGCATCGCGATTGAGATGCGAGAGGCGCAATTGAGCGGTGCGAGCACGACCATGCGGGGCGAAGAGAGCAATTGTGCCGACATGGGCTTTTCCTTCGAGGCGTTCGCGGCAGAACTCAAGCCAGAGAATGGCGACAGCGACGGAGTTGTCGATGGTGGTCTGCGACTCGCCGTCTCCGCAGCCGACAATCGCGATGCGTTGCTGTCCGCGACGAAGGAGACCCCGGGTGCAGACCGCTCCGAAGGAATGTTCCAGGTCGGCGGCGGAGGTGAGGCGGTCGAGCGTCCATCCGGGGAACAGGCGGGTAGCGGCGCGTTCCAGAGTGCGCTGGTAGGCCGCTCGCATTGCTTTGAGCGCGGACGGGGACCGGCGCTCCGCCTTGGCACAGATCTCCATCCGCGAGGGTTTAGGCTGGCCAAAGCGCAAAACGGTGAGCCGCAGAATTCCGTTCTTGACCTCGGCGGCGGTGGCGCGGCGAACGATGTTGCGTTCCTCGGACCAGACTTGCAGCAGGCAGCGCTCGCGCTCGGGCGCAGCGGAGTAGTGCGCCTGCGAGAAGTCAAAGAGGGTTTGCCCGTCCTCCACGACCACGGCGGCTGGATTTTCACTGATGTAGCCGGAGATGAGGTCCGCAATCTCCTCTGGAGTCTGGGCCGCGCTCAGAGGTCAGTCCTTCTTTCCTGGTTGGAGTGAAACTTCGTCAAACTCAACATCGACGGGGGAGGCGAAGCGTTCGCTCGGTCGTCCCCAGCGCCGAAAGCCTGGCGCGTTGATGTGCACTCGCAGCTTGTAAACACCCTTGCGCGGAATGCGCGACGTGCGTCCGTAGTGATTGAGCCACTGGTTCCAAGCGAGGGGCAGTTCACCAGGGCCGTAAGACTTGCCATCGGGAGCGAGCAGACTGACTTGCGGCTTGAGGCCCGGGATAAGGCGGCCGGTGCGGGAATCGCGGGGGAGAAGATCAAGGCGAACGTCATCCCTGCCGGAGAAGTCAACCAGGCTCTTGAGGTGAACCTTCGATCCAGCAATGGGCATGGAAAGTCCGGAGTAGTCGAGAGCGTATCCGACGAAGTAGTCACCGGATGATTTTTCCGCTCCGGAGACGGACTGTTGCCAGAGCGCGGTGATGGCTGCGCTCAATGCGGCGTTGCAGGGTTTCAACAGAGCGGCCTCATTGGCGGCAGCCAAGGCGCTTGCCAGGGGTAGCTGAGGGAGCAGATTCTGCGCGATGCGCACCGGTGGGAACTCCGCAGTGGTGGCGCGTTCGAAACGGACACCCGGGGCAAAGACATGATGCTGTAGCAGGGGTTCGACGGTGACGCGAATGGTGTAGCTGCTGTCGTTGTCGAGAAGCACGTTGCCCCCGTACGCATTGATGAGCGGATACCATCCGAAATCCGCGGGTGCGGACTGCTCATTGCCATTGGCGTCGATGAGCGTTACATGCAAAGCGAGACCGGGAACAAATCTGCCATCCACCTGATCGAGGACGAAAATGCGGAGGTGGAAGCTGTCTTCGGGCGCGTCATGCCAAGCGAGTTGGTTTCCCGCGGCTTTGTCCCACCAGCCTTCGGCGGCAGTGACGGTGAAGGCGATTCGCAACTCTCCGGTGCGGAGGTCGCCCTTGAGAGCGCCGGAGTTTTCGAGGGTCCAGTCGAGCAGCGCAGCGTCAGCCCTTCCCTGCTGTTCGGCGAGGTGAAGTTGTTTCTCCGTGCTTGAGCCGCCAGAAGTGTTCTCAGGCTCCCCACCGACGGCGTGTGATTCCACGGCGCTCGCACCCGATGATGGCAGAGTCTGCTGCGCGAAAGTAAAAGCCGCAGGAATTGCGATCAATGATGCAAGCAGGCAGAAAGTGCGCCATAAGTATCTCACCCGTCGCGACAATTCATCCTCCAAACCAATATGCCCGGGAACCGACTGCCCTAGAAGGGCGAAGCCCCGCTGCAACACACTCTACACTCAATACCACAGAAGTGGCATCTACACCGGCGGCAGAATCAGGGATGAGAACCGCCGCACTTGCGGACCCTGGACGGGGAGAGCTTGAAGCAGTTGCTCCGCGGTTCGATGCAGAATTGGATGCTCGACAGCGGGAGCGATTTCAGCCAATGGCTGCAGCACAAAGCGCCGCTCATGCATTGCCGGGTGAGGAACGGTGAGCGAGGGAGAACTTACTAGACGGCGACCATAGATCAGGATGTCAAGGTCAATGATGCGTGGCCCCTTGGAGACCAGACGCTGACGCCCCATGGTGTGCTCAATGGCGAGCAACCGCTCGAGCAGGCGTTGCGGGGCGTGGTCAGAGGCTTCATTTTGCACGCTCAAAGCGACTACGGCGTTCAAGAACCAGGGCTGCTCGGTGAACTCGACAGGTTCGGTTTCATACGCGTGGGAGATCGACTCAACGACCGCAAAGGGGCGGAGTGCGCAGAGGGCCTGCGTGAGATTGGAGAGGCGGTCCCCAAGGTTTGAACCGAGCGATAAGAAGACCTGTTCCATACTCTCCCGCACTCCGGTGAAATAATTTGCTCCTTCGAGTGTAGTGGCAGGCGCGGAAACACTGGGCCGGAGCGCCACAATAGATAGTATGGATTTCGCGGTGAAACGCGCAACATACAATCGGTTGGGGGAGGGGAAAGGCCGGAAGCACGCATGAATACAGCGTCAAAACGGTAAACCTGTGGAAAAACCCGCATAAAATCAGGCGAAAGTGCTTGTCGCATGCGAAATCACTGCGTTAATATGTGCGGGACTGAGGCGTTGTTTGCGTCTCATCTTCAAGGAGGAATACCCAAATGGCTGCAGGCTTGACCAAGACTGCTCTTGTTCGTCTTCTGGCGGAGAAACTGGAAACCAGCAACAAGACTGCTGGATTGTTTTTGACCACTCTGGCGGAAATCGCCGTGAAGGAAACGAAAAAGAACGACGTATTCGTTCTGCCCGGCCTTGGCCGTCTGAAGAAGTCGGCTCGCAAGGCTCGCATCGGTCGCAATCCGCAGACCGGTGACCCGATCAAGATCCCTGCCAAGACCGTAGTGAAGTTCTACGTTGGCAAGGCCGTGAAGGACGCGATCGCCCCGGCAAAAAAGAAGTAGATCTGTTTTCCGCGAAGGCTGGCCTCTCGACGAGGGGCCGGCCTTTCTGTTTTCTGCGGAGCAGACTAGAGAATGACGATCGTGATTCCGCGGTTGGCGCGCCCAAAGTCACGATCTTCTTTGATGGCGCGGTCGCGCTTGATTAGCTCCCAACTGCCTTCGTTGGACAAGCGAAAATCCTCTCCGGGAATGAAATCCACGATCAAGCCGCCGCGTTTGAAGCGGTCAAGTGCCTTCCAGACCTCTTCGCGCAGGCGCCCGCCTACCCCAGTAGAACCGTAGCCATGAATCAGTTTCAGAAGCGGGGTTCCCTGGGCGCGGGCCGAGATGACGGCTCGATCCAATCGCAAGAGTCCAACGTTTACCGTCGGGTGACCTTCCTCGAGATTGATGATCTTGCAGGGCACGTTGCTATCGTAAACCGCCGATGTGAGTGGTGAGAAGCCGAAATCTCCAAAACGCGCTTCTATGATGAACATCTTTATTATCATACCCTTACAAATGACAAGCGAGCGCTTTCCAGAGCGACAAGAGAAACATGACAGCAACGCACTCATATTTTATATAAAATACTTGACAAGTTTAGACTCATATAACATGATTCCTTTGTGCTGATGCAGGATTGCTGATAGTAAGCGTCGGCGAAATCCAGATTCTATGGAGGATGAAACAATCATGACCGTGTTAACCCGTTGGGAGCCAATTCGTGAGCTTGCGAGCCTTCAGGACCGCATGAACCGCCTGTTCACTGACTCGCTGAACCCGATTACCAGCCAGGAGTCACTGGCGGCTGGGTCGTTTGTTCCGCCGGTTGATGTGTACGAGGATGCGCAGGGAATCCGTCTGAAGATGGAAGTACCGGGCATTGAGGAAAAGGACATTGATATCCGGCTGGAGAACAACCTGTTGACGGTGCGCGGAGAGCGCAAGCTGGAGGCCGAGACCAAGGAAGAGAATTACCACCGCATCGAGCGCCGCTATGGCAGCTTCACGCGCAGTTTCACATTGCCGAACACGGTGAACCCCGAGGAGGTGAAGGCGGGATACTCCAAGGGCGTTCTGACCATCTGCCTGGGCAAGCGGGAAGAGGCGCGGCCAAAGCAGATCAAGGTAGATGTGGCTCCGGAGTTTGCGGGGCACACTGTGAGCGGCAAGTAATCGCGTTCCGGGCGCGGCGGATTTCGGGGGTTTTCGCCGTGTCAAACTGGGGAGTGTGGCTGGATTCCTGTGAATCCGCCTGCTCCCCTTTCAGTCTTCAGGACTAAAATCGATCCGCGCCCATGCGGAGTGCAGTATGCGGCGCGAGGAGCACTGGTATGGCGATCCGCTGGGACAAACTGACAGTAAAAGCGCAGGAAGCGATGCAGCGCGCAAGTGAAGTGGCGAGCGAGAACGGGAATCCCGAGGTCGTCCCGCTCCACCTGCTGGCGGCGTTGCTGGAAGATCGCGAGGGCATTGTGACGCCATTGCTGGCGCGCGCAGGCGTGCAGGCTACGGCTGTGCAAGCGGCTGTAAAGCGCGAGATTGCCAACCTTCCGAAACTGGCAAAGGCAGCGACACAACCAAACCTGGCGGATTCGACGACCGAACTGCTGGACCTGGCGTTCAAGGCTGCGGCAAATTTCAAAGACGAGTATGTTTCCACCGAGCACCTGCTGCTAGGGATGATGGGCTTGAAACGGGATGCTGCGCAGATTCTGCTGGGCGGGATGGGAATTTCGCAGGAAGCGCTGCTGAAGGCGCTGACAGGAGTGCGCGGGAATCAGACCGTGACCGACCAGAATCCGGAATCGAAGTACCAGGCGCTGGAGCGTTATGCGCGCGACCTGACGGAGCTGGCGCGGCGTGGAAAACTGGATCCGGTAATCGGGCGTGACGAGGAGATTCGGCGGACCATCCAGGTGCTGTCACGGCGCACGAAGAACAACCCGGTGCTCATCGGCGAACCCGGTGTCGGCAAGACTGCGATTGTTGAAGGGCTCGCCCAGCGCATCATTCTCGGCGATGTCCCTGAGCAACTCAAGAACAAGCGTGTAGTCTCGCTGGACCTGAGCGCGATGATCGCCGGGGCCAAGTATCGGGGCGAGTTCGAGGACCGGTTGAAGGCCGTGCTCAAGGAAATCGAAGAGAGCGCCGGCACCATCATTCTGTTCATCGACGAATTGCATACCCTTGTTGGCGCCGGAGCCGCGGAAGGCGCAATGGATGCCAGCAACATGCTGAAGCCCGCGCTTGCCCGAGGCGAACTGCGTGCCATCGGCGCAACTACGCTCAACGAATACCGCAAGTACATTGAGAAAGACGCGGCTTTCGAGAGGCGATTCCAGATTGTGTATGTGGGCGAGCCCTCGGTCGAAGACACGATTGCGATTCTGCGTGGGTTGAAGGAGAAATATGAGGTCCACCACGGCGTACGCATCAAGGACTCGGCGATTGTCTCAGCGGCGGTGCTCTCGCATCGATATATCAGCGACCGCTTCCTTCCAGACAAAGCCATCGACTTGATCGACGAGGCTGCGGCTTCGTTGCGCATCCAGATCGACTCGATGCCGACCGAGATTGACCAGCTCCAGCGCCGGGCTACGAATCTGGAGATTGAGCGCCAGGCGCTGAGGAAGGAGAGTGACGTGAACTCCCGGGAGCGCCTTGTGACGGTCGAGCGGGAGTTGGCCGGAATTCGCGAGCATGCGAATGCGCTCAAAGCGCGCTGGCGCGAGGAGAAAGACAGCATCGCCGAAATGCGCAAACTCAAGGAGTCCATTGAGCAGCTCAAGCTCCAGCAGCAGGAGGCCGCGCGCCGTGGTGAATACGAACGGGCATCGCGCCTTCAGTATGACGAGCTTCCCAAGGCAGAGCGCAAGCTCGCCGAGCTGACGGCCAAAACCGAGGGCGATGAGTCGCGGATGTTGAAGGAAGAGGTGGACGAGGAAGATGTTGCCCGCATCGTAAGCCGCTGGACCAGGATTCCGGTCTCCAAGATGCTCGAGGGCGAGGTGAAGAAGCTGGTACAAATGGAGTCCCGGCTGCGCAACCGGGTGATCGGGCAGGACGAGGCTCTGGAGAGAGTAGCGAACGCAATCCGGCGATCACGGGCGGGCTTAAGCGATCCACGCCGCCCCATCGGCTCATTCATCTTTCTTGGACCGACAGGCGTCGGCAAAACCGAGCTGGCCCGGGCACTGGCTGAGTTCCTCTTCGATGACGAGCACGCCATGATCCGCATTGACATGAGTGAATATATGGAGAAGCACTCGGTCTCCCGGCTTATCGGCGCGCCTCCCGGCTATGTCGGATACGAAGAGGGCGGCCAGCTCACGGAGGCAGTGCGGCGCCGTCCGTACTCTGTGATTCTGTTTGACGAGATCGAGAAAGCAAACGCGGATGTATTCAACGTGTTTTTGCAGATCATGGACGATGGGCGTCTCACCGATGGTAAGGGACGGGTGGTCGATTTCAAGAACACGATTCTGATCATGACCTCCAACATCGGTTCTCTGTCTCTCTCCGGCGACCTGAGTTCGGCGGAGCGCTTTGCACGGGCGAGCGAACAGGTGATGACCGCTTTGCGAGGTCACTTCAAGCCGGAGTTCCTCAACCGGGTCGATGACATTGTTGTCTTCAAGCCGCTGGGAACCGAGCAGCTTACCAAGATTGTGGACCTGCGGCTCGAAGATCTGAGGCAATTGCTGGAAGGGCGCAAAGTGACGCTAGAGTTGAGCAAGGCTGCAAAGCAGACGCTGTTTACGAGCGGCTACGACCCGGCCTATGGCGCGCGTCCACTCAAGAGAGCGATCCAGCGCATGATTCAGGATCCACTGGCGATGAAGATTCTCGACGGAGAGGTGTTGCACGGAGACCACGTCACGGTGGACTCAGAGGACGGAAAATTGAGTTTCCAAGTTCATCGAAAAAACTCCGACTCCACTGCAAAGATCGAGGAAACGGTACAGCCTGCATAGAAGGGAACCGATGCTGAACGCGCCCGGAAGCTTCCGGGCGCGTTCTCTTTTGCCCTCACTCGGCGTTCATCAGCGCATAAATTGCCGCAGCCCGCAATATAATCAGCACGCCCCAAAACGCAATCCCGAAGAGCCTGAGATCAACCACCGCTGCTGAGACACCGGGCACAGACGGCAGAAGCCCGGCCGCAAGCAGCACCACCGCAAACCACCGCGCCCAGCGCCAACGCCGCCACAGACCGGCGGCAGCTAACAGATGCGCGAACCCGGCGAGGATGTACCCCACCCAGCCTCGCATGGCCACCTCTTCGCCCACTACCCATGCCCCGGAGTTGAAGGGCACGACAGCGGTGGCTACACAGATTCCATAACACGAAGCGATCACGGCAAAGGCCGCCAGCAGCAGCGCCACCAGCGCCGTGCCAAGCGGCCTCTCGTTGTTCGGAACTCCAGGATCAAGCAAGGTCAAAGAGCAGCACCTCGGCTTCTTCCGTTACCGAAAGTGTAAGCGCCGTCTCCTTGCTGATCCCTGCGCCGTCCCCCTGGCGGAGCGCGGTGCCGTTCAGCGTGGCCTTGCCCCGGGCCATCTGCAGCCAGCCATGGCGGCCCTCGTCCAGTGTGATGGGCAGGCTCTCTCCGGGCAAGAGCTTGCTCACCATCAACCTCGCATCGGAGTTGATCTTCACCGAACCCTGCTCGCCCGTTGGCGAGGCAATCAGCCTCCAGCGGCCTCTCTTTTCTTCATCCGGGAACGGCTTCTGCTCGTAGCTCGGGTCCACATTCTGCTTGTCCTTGTCCGGAAGTATCCAAATTTGCAGCAGGTGTACCGGTTCGGTCGGCGAAGGATTGAACTCGCTGTGCACGATCCCCGCCCCGGCGCTCATCCGCTGTCCATCTCCGGGACGGATGATCTCACCAGTGCCCAAGCTGTCGCGATGTTCGAGTTCACCATTCAGAATGTAGGTGATGATCTCCATGTTTTCGTGCGGGTGCATGCCGAAGCCACGACCAGGGTCGATCACGTCCTCATTGATGACCCGCAACGCGCGGAAATGGACGTGCTTCGGGTCATAGTAATCCGCAAACGAAAAAGTGTGAAAAGTGTTTAGCCATCCGTGGTAAAAGTGTCCGCGCTCGCCTGCGAGACGTAACGTAATCATCTCTTCCTCCAGACCGCATCTCAGCGGCCCACTGACAAATAGATGTTGCAACAAGCAAAGACGATTCATGCTCTCCCGGCGCAACTTGTTTTGTTGTGCATGGCGTCTCATCTGGGCAGGAGGATAGAGCATGGCAGACACAAAGGGCAGCAGGAGCCACACCGCGGCACGGAAAGCGGCGAAACATACCAAAGACACAAAGAAGACCTCCGCCCAAGAAAATGCGACATCCAGCTACAGTCCCGAGGCTGGCGAATACGTCAAGGAAGAAATGAACGAGATGAAGCAGGGGAAACTCGAAAGCGGGCACAGTGGCAACAAGGTTCGCAACCCGAAACAAGCGATTGCGATTGGCCTCTCAGAGGCACGAAAGGCGGGGAAGAAAGTGCCTCCAGCGCCGGGCCGAAAAGCGGCCTAGTTCACTGCAGGTGCCGAAAACAGCGCTTCAGATTGCTGACAAGCCCTCGATCTCCCGGGGGCTTGTTGGACGAGGTGCCGGAGCAGGACATGCAAACTGGCTTCGGTTCGAAATTGCGGCAAGCGAGAGGTGCTCCTTATCCGCAAATGTGCGTGAAGCTAGGCTCGCCCCACTGTTTCCTCGTGAGTACTTCGCAAATCGACGTGCAATCGACGAACTTGCTCTTGCGCCCGCGCCCGCGCTGTTAAAATGAGCGTGCTATGACAGAGCCGATTGAATCGCCGCAGAATGCGAAACCCGCCGAGCTGTTTTCATTCGGGGCGCGCAATGAGCAGAAGGAACCGCGCAACTGGACTCCGCTGATTGTGGGATTTGTATTGGTGCTGGTGGTGGTAGGCGCGACCGTCTTCTTCGGGCGTGGCAAGAAGGAAGTGGTGAAGTCTGCCGATCCCTACGCGCCGAACCTGATGGTGGAACAGGCCAAACTCAGCCAGGCCGACAATTTTGTCGGCGCTACCGTAACCTACATCGACTTGACGGTGAAGAACAATGGGCCCCGGACGGTGATCGGCGGAACGGTACAGGCGGTGTTCCGCGATACGCTTGGGCAGTCCGTTCAGACGGAGACGCTACCGTTGCGGGCTCTCATTCCTCACGGGCTGGGTGGCGAAGACGAAGCGGGCGATCTTTCATTGGCACCGCTCAGCCCCGGACAAGAACGCACGCTCCGCCTGACGGTAGAGCACATCTCCAGCGAGTGGAACCAGGCGCAGCCCGACCTCGAATTTCGCGGACTGCGGTTTAAGTAACGGGCGCACCCAGTTGTGCGGAATAATAGGGTGTGAAGTCCCGGCAAAAGCGACCTGCAATCGGCATTGATTTCGGAACCACAAACAGCTCGCTTGCACTGGCGGCGGGTGGAACCGTCGAAGTCGTACGCTTCTCCTCGGAAGCAGGCAGCACTGAAGCATTCCGCTCTGTCCTCTATCTTGAACAGCATAATCATGCGGGCCTCCGGCATGTGCAGTCATGGACGGGACCGTCGGCGATTGAGCACTACCTGCAAGCCGAACACAAAGGGCGGTTAATCCAGTCGCTCAAATCGTATCTACCCAGCCGCCTGCTCACAGGGACGGAGGTTCTGGGGCGCCATTACACATTGGAAGATTTGATCTCGCGCATGCTGGCGGACCTTCGGGTGCATGCCGAGAAGCAGCTCGGAATTCCCGTGCGGGGGGCTACAGTTGGGCGTCCGGTGCGCTTTGTAGGAGCGGAGACCGAGGCAGACGAGGCTTACGGCCTGTCCCGCTTGCGGCATGCCTTCGAACTGGCAGGCTACGAGCAGGTCGAGTTCGAGATGGAGCCGGTGGCGGCGGCATACGCGTATGAATCTACGCTGGACCACGATGAGCTGATTATGATCGGTGACTTCGGCGGGGGCACCAGCGATTTCTCACTGCTGCACGTAGGCCCCGGAGTGCGTAAACGCGGGCGCAAGCCTGAGGATCTGCTGGGCAACAGCGGCGTTCGACTGGCGGGGGACGCTTTTGATGCCAGGATTGTCCGCAAACTCGTCTCACCGGCGCTGGGGGCAGACAGCATGGCGCGCTCAGGCAAGAAGATTCTCCCAGCGGTTCCGGCCTGGGTGTTCGCAAATCTCGAGCGCTGGCACTACCTGTCCTTCCTGCGCACGCGGCAGGTGATGGAACTGCTGCAAGGGGCTCGCGTACGCGGGCTTGAGCCGGAGAAGATTGAGTCGCTCATCATGCTGGTGGATGAGGACCTGGGATACCAGCTGCATCAATCGGTACAGCGGGTGAAATTTGAGCTATCGCAAAACGAACGTGCGGAGTTTCACTTCCGAGAGGGTGGGCTGGAACTGCGCATCGCTGTCACGCGTGCAGATTTCGAAAGCTGGATTGCGGAAGAGCTT
Organism: uncultured Acidobacteriota bacterium; assembly: GCA_903832295.1. Lineage (GTDB taxonomy): Bacteria > Acidobacteriota > Terriglobia > Terriglobales > Acidobacteriaceae > TOLSYN. The sequence continues at coordinate 41,934 of CAILAZ010000069.1, read as the reverse complement.
CTGAAGATCGAGCAGTGTGTGGATGGCTTGCTCGCGTCCAGCGGAGTAGGGGCCAGCGATGTGGACAGGGTGTTTCTCACCGGAGGAACTTCCTTCGTTCCGGCCGTGCGAAGAATTTTCGAGTGCCGCTTCGGCGGCGACCGGGTGCGCAGCGGGAATGAGTTCACCTCGGTGGCAAGCGGATTGGCGCTGCGCGCACTAGAGGCGCAACAACGATAAAGCTGTACGGAATCATCGACTGACGCGAAAGGTTGGAAGTGAGCGAACAAATTGCAGAAGCACTACTGCCGGTCTTCTTTGTGATGGCGCTTGGATTTTTAGCAGGCAAGCGGGGGCTGGTGGATAACCGGAACCTGAAAAGCCTGATTAACTTCGTAATGATGTTCGCCCTACCGTGCTCGCTTTTCATTGCAATCTCCCGTACGCCGCGAGCGATTGTGCTTCAACATGGGAGCTTGATTTTCGTTCTCTTCGCGGCGTATCTCATCATCTACGGAATTACATTTGCCTTGCAGCGCGGGGTTCACGGTTCCAGCGCGGACGTGAGCGGAGTTCAAGCGTCCACGGTCTCTTTTCCCAACAGCTCTTCCATCGGCTTGCCACTGCTGGGAAGTGTCTTTGGTCCGCAGAGCGCAATCGCAGTTGCGATTGCGATTGCCGTGGGTTCGATGACCGTGTCCCCGATCACCCTGGCCATTCTGGAGAGCGGCACCCCGGAAGGGCAAGCTCTGCCACTCAGCCAACGGTATCTCCGTGCTGCCTGGAAATCAGTCTGCAAGCCAGTAGTGATAGGTCCATTGATTGCGGTCGCCTTTGCGCTGATGAACGTCCACCTTCCAGACCTGGCAATCCGTTCGCTTGCCCTGATAGGACAGGCGACAGCGGGCTCGGCGCTGTTTCTCACCGGATTGATTCTTTCCGCCCAGCCATTCAGACTCGATGGCAATGTCTGGAGCGGAATCGGATGGAAGAATCTGGTGCAACCCGGAATTGTCTTCCTGCTGGCTCGCGCGCTGAACATGTCTCCGGTCATTGGTGGTGAGGCCATTTTGATGGCGGCAATACCGACCGGTTTTTTCGGAATTGTATTCGGTGCGGGATACGACGTGAAGCCCGTGGTCTCCAGTTCCACGCTCATTGGCAGCTCGGTGGCTGGAGTTCTGACTCTTGCGCTCTGGATCTTTCTGGTCCACGGAATGCACTAGGAGTCGATTGCGAGTATCGAGTCTCAAAAGACAGGAAGGATCTCGGCACCGCAGTTCCACAATTATCCTGGGTTAACGCGGACAGCCTATGGGGCAGGGCAGGGTATCGAAGGCCCCCATTGAGTGCTCGCAGGATGTGAGTGCAGCGCAGCGCGCGTCCAGCGCCGAATATTCCTGGTGGAATCGCTGCTGAAAGTCCCGGAAGTCTTCCGGGCACCTCCAACGGTCGAGGGTAAGGAACCAGTTGGGCTTGTCTGCGCACTGCAGCAACTCTGTGCCGAGGTATCCGGGGGCTTGTGCGAAGAGCATTGCCCAATCGCCGGTATTTGAGTAGGTGGCGCAGAACTCGGCTGCGTGTTCGGGTGGAACCTCGAATTTCCACACGATGACGTGCATTCCTGCTCCGTTCTGATGTCCATTGTATGATCCGGATTGGTAATTAGCCGCTCATCTCCTCGGTTGAGGGTGACTGAAGCGGAAAAATGGCCGCCCGAGACCTCGGCGGCAGTTCTGAGTTGCCTTCGGCGATACTGTTTTACAATCGAGAACGCGTGCGGGGAAATTACCAGTAAGATACTGTTGAAGAGCCATGTTCCGGCAGGTTGCAGAGCACGGCCAAGCCTGATAGAACACGCTTACCTGATTCGAGGCAAAAGAGGTTCGAGCAGAACTGGCTGATCTCGGTATATACTTCCTCTACTTTTCAGTCTGGTGCAGGCGCACCGGGCGCACGGGCGTGGCATCCCACTCCCTGCTCTTTCATAGCACTCCAGTTTTGCATCGGCAGAGTCTTGCTGGTGATAACCCGGGAGCACTTCGGACCTAAGGGGCCGGAGCATCCGTTCCCGTTCGAAATTGATACAGGGCCTGTAGGGAGGTCCGCTTGGATCTGGTCATAATTCGTTGTTTGTTCGTGTTTCTTGTGGGCCTGGCTTGCTATCTGCTTCAGCCCTTTGGCCAGCCAAGGCTCGTGGATACTGCATTGGGCCTGGCGCTGGGTGCTGCAGTAATTCTGTTCGAGGTGCGTTTGCGTTCAATTAGCCTGAAGCGGCTAATCGGAGCGGCCCTGGGCAGTGTTCTCGGCATCATCGGAGCCTACCTGTTCAGTGTGGTCATTCGGAACGCTATTCCCGCCGGACACTTGCAGAGCTTTCTGCAGTTGATGGTGATGCTGGTGATGGCCTATGTCGGGTTGATCGTCGGCGCGGCCAAGGGCGATCTGTTGAACCTCTCGGCGCTGGGTGGAATTTTCGGTGGCGAAAAACAATCCCGCCGGAGCTACAAGATTCTGGACACCTCCGTGATCATCGACGGGCGCATTGCCGACATTGCCGAAACCGGGTTCCTGGACGGCGTGCTCACGATTCCGGCCTTTGTGCTTCGCGAGTTGCAACTCGTGGCGGATTCGGCGGACTCGTTGAAGCGCAACCGCGGCCGACGCGGGCTCGACATCCTGCAACGCATACAGAAGTTGACCAACATCCAAGTTACGATTGTCGAAGATGACTTTCCCGCGGTGCGCGAAGTGGACATGAAGCTGATCGAACTTGCCAAGCTCTACGAAGGCAAGATCGTCACTAATGACTTTAATCTCAATAAGGTAGCGCAACTGCACGGCGTGGAAGTACTGAACATCAATGAATTGACCAACGCTCTGAAACCGATTGTGTTGCCGGGCGAGATCATGAAGGTGTTCATCCTGAAAGAAGGCAAAGAATACAACCAGGGTGTTGCCTATCTGGACGACGGGACCATGGTTGTGGTGGATAATGCGCGCAAGATGATCGGCAAGACGGTGGACATTTCGGTGACCAGCGTACTTCAGACGACGGCGGGCAAGATGATCTTTGGCAAATTCGATGAGCGCGGGCAGACCGGAATGGCGAAGCCCGAATCGCGCCCACCGGACCTGCGCAAGAGCAATCCGCAACCAGCCTCGCCAGATCAGCCTGCTTCCGCAGTCGGCAACGCCGCGCAAGAAGAGTAGCCGGACGAGGAGCATGTCTCAGAAAGGCGCGGGCTAAAGCTCGCGCCTTTTGCTGGCAGGCAGAAATTCTCCTCGTCGGCAAGAGGCCTAAAGCGAATGATCGTCCTTCCAAATTTGATGTTCAACGCTGTGCTCGTTATACTGACAAGCCGCTTATGAAAGTCTTCGTCATCATCCCCGCAGCCGGTTTGGGAACGCGAATGGGAGCCGCACATGCTGGACAGGCCCCGCTGCGCTCCAAGCAATTTCTGGAACTTGATGGAGTTCCCATCCTGATTCACACCCTGCGAAAGTTTGCCGCCGCACCGCAGGTGGATTCTATTTGGATTGCACTCCGCAAATCCGAAATCGAGGCCTTTTCCCCAACGCTTGAAAGGGCTGGAGTGAATAAGCCCGTGCACCTTGTGGAGGGCGGCGAGCACCGGCAAGAGTCGGTGGGTAATGTGATGGACGCTCTGCCTGCCCACCCGGATGACCTGGTACTGATCCACGATGCGGTGCGGCCCTTTGTATCGCAGGAGACCATCGCCGGCGTGATTGAGCAGACCACGCGTTATGGCGCAGCAATCGCCGGAGTTCCGGCAATCGATACCATCAAGCGCGTGGAGCGACGTCCTGAGGGTGCAGTCGTGGAGGCGACCATTCCGCGAGAGTACATCGTGCAGGCACAGACGCCGCAGGGCTTCCGCTATGGCTTGCTGAGCCCGATATTCAACGAGGCGCGCATAGAAGGCTTCCAGGGAACTGACGAAGCCAGCCTGCTGGAACGCGCTGGCCAGCAGGTGCACGTGGTAATGGGTTCGGCGCGAAACATCAAGATCACAACTCCCGCCGATCTCGAATTGGCCGAGTTCTTCCTTGCGCAGGAGCTGCGGCTGGGACAGGGCGCAGCCAAATGAGCATGCGCATCGGCTACGGCTATGACTCGCACGAGTTCAAAGCGGGCGTGCCGCTCGTCATCGGTGGAGTGAAATTCGACCACACGCACGGACTTGCCGGACATTCGGACGGCGATGTACTGTTGCACGCAATCACTGACGCACTCCTGGGTGCAGTGGCAGTGGGCGATATCGGGAGCTTTTTCCCGCCGAGCGACCCGCAGTGGAAGGGCGCAAACTCCGTGCTCTTTCTCGGGGAAGCCATCCGCCAGATTACCGTGGCAGGATTCCGGGTGGTCAACGTCGATACAACCATGATCCTCTCAGCCCCCAAGATCGTCCCCCACGCCGAGAAGTTGCGTGTGCGGGTGGCGGAGCTGTTGAGCGTTGCCCCGAACTGCGTCGGAATCAAGGCCAAGACCCCGGAGGGCACAGGCACCGAAAGAGCCGCCATCGCGCACGCCGTCGTCTTGCTGGAGTCCATTTCGCTGGAACCGCTGCTTCAGGAAGATGCCGCCGCTGAAGATCTAGGAGTAATAACCGCGATCGACGGCGAGAGCAAAACCCAGTAAGAGGGCAGGCGAACCGGGGCGAGAGCGCGGTTTTCTTCTGCCGTACTAGAATGCTGTATGATTCGTTCGTTTCTGCTGGCCCTCGTTGCCGTATCCAGTGCTGCGCAACAACTACCCAACGCCAATCTGCTGGAGCAACCTCCACGTCCGGAGTCCGCGGCGAAATGCCCGATGGTCAACGCGTGGAGCACTCCGGCCGAGAAGAGCTGTTATCGGACCACGCCTCGCTACGCAGAGACCATGCGGTATGTTCGCCGTCTTGCGCAGGCCGCGCCTCGACAGGTGCGAATCGAGAAATTTGGAATGACAGGCGAGGGCCGTGCGTTGGTGGCTGTTGTGGTCTCCCGCGACGGGGTATTTTCACCAGCGGCCTTGCACCGCGCCAAACGTCCCATTGTGTTTATTCAGAACTCGATTCATGCCGGAGAGATGGATGGCAAGGACGCATCCCTGGCGCTGATGCGGGACATTCTCGTCACCAAGAAGCAGGCGGGGCTGATCGACCGTGCGGTGCTGGTCATTGTTCCCATCTACAACGCTGACGGCCACGAGCACTTTGGCCCGTTCAATCGCATCAACCAGAACGGCCCAGAACAAATGGGCTGGCGAGCAAACGCCACCCAGAAGAATCTGAACCGTGATTACCTGAAGGCGGACGCGCCGGAAACGCGCGGATTCCTGCACGAGTGGAATCGCTGGCTGCCGGACTTCTTTGTGGATGATCATGTGACCGATGGCGCGGACTATCAATACGACGTAACGTTTGGCATTGACACAGACGGACCCGCCTCAGAGTGGGTTCACAAGAAACTCGAACCCGAACTGTTCGAACGCGTCACCGCATCCGGGCACGTGATCGGTCCTTTTCTGGATTTTCTTGGACGCACTCCGGACACAGGTATTTCCCTCGGGGTTGCGACTCCACGCTTTTCTACCGGATACGCAAAGCAACAGAACCGTCCCGGCATGCTGGTCGAGATGCACATGCTGAAGGACTATAAGACGCGTGTAACCGGCAATTACGAAATTCTGCAGGCGCTGCTAGTCGCCATAAACCGCGACGCCTCCGTCCTGGTGGAAGCGAATCAACGTGCGGACCGTGAAACAATCGCGCTCGGGCGCGAGCACAAGGGCATGTTCGCTCTCAATTTCAAGCCCACTGGAGAGACGGAGCCATTTGCCTTGAAGGCATACCGCTGGAAGATTGAGCACAGCGATATCTCCGGCGAAGAGTGGGTGCAATACACCCACGAGCCCGAAACGATCACCGTCCCCAGGCAGACGAAACTGGCGCCTGCAGAGCAGGCGAGGATTCCCGCCGCCTATATAGTCCCGGCACAATGGACCGACGTGATCACGCGAATCCAACTCCACGGGTTGAAGGTGAAAAGGCTAGCCAGTGATTGGACGGGCGAAGTGGAAACCTATCGCTGCAATACTCCCAAGTGGCAAGAACAGCCATTCGAAGGACACCATATAGCGGCGTGGCGGGACGGGATGCAGTGCGTCCCGGTGCGCACTAAGATGAGCTTTCCCGCAGGTTCGATCGTGGTTCCAATGGAGCAGCGTGCTGCCCGCGTTGCCATGCAGTGGCTGGAACCTCTTGGCCCAGACTCGGCGCTTCAATGGGGCCTGTTCGACAGTATCTTCGAGCAGAAAGAATACGGAGAAGATTACGTGCTCGAGCGCCTGGCGCGCGCCATGCTCGCCGAAGATCCGAAACTGAAGGCGGAATTCGAACAGAAACTGGGCAGCGATAAAGGCTTTGCGGCCAGCGCGCACCAGCGGCTGAATTGGTTCTTACAGCGTTCTCCCTGGTGGGACCAGCGCATAGGCGTGTATCCAGTGGGCAAGGTTGATTCCCTGCAAGCACTGCCTCTGGTCAGGACGCAATCCAGGAAGGAAGCAGATGAGGATCCCGATTATGACCCTGACATCCCGGACCGGGCGTAGCCTTTCCGGGTGAGTGATTCTGGGCTGGCCCTTACATTTTCTTGTCGAGCCATTTACCCTGTTCAACACAGACAAGAGAATTCGCCGGGTAGGCCAGGTGGCCGGCCTTGACCCGATATTCGAAATTTAAGCGAGGATAAGAGCCGCACTCACGTAATTTGCGGAAGCCGGCTCTCCCCAAAATATGGGAATTACTCCTGGAAATCTGAACTCAATGGCGGCAAACGCCGGCAAACGTCCGGCGATCAAGGTGTTTGTCGCCACCACCGTGATGCTCAGCTTCATCAGTTTCTGGCGCGCCGCCGCAATTGTGCTCAGCGATCTCGCCTCCTCCGCGTATTACGTTGGGGGCGATGCAGAGAAGGTGATCGGCAAGAGCGCGCCTTGGTTTGTACTCGGAGTGATGCTGTTCAGCTATGCCGTGCGCTCCATTTACATCGAGTCGAGCGCCATGTTTGTTCGGGGCGGCGTCTATCGCGTGGTGAAAGAAGCGATGGGCGGGACGCTGGCCAAGCTCTCGGTTTCCGCTCTGCTGTTCGACTACATTCTCACGGGCCCCATCAGTTCGGTTTCGGCAGGACAGTACGTTATCGGTTTAGTCAATGATGTGTCCGTGCGCTTTCACCATCCATTGAACCTCACCGAGGCGCAGGAAAACTGGTACGCCGCCATCTTTGCGTGCTTTGTCACTGTCTATTTCTGGCACAAAAACACCCAGGGAATTCACGAGTCCAGCGAGAAGGCACTGACCATCATGAAGGTCACCACGGTAATGGTGATCATTCTGATCGTCTGGTGTACGGTTACGCTCTTCCTGCACAAGTCACATCTGCCGCCGCTTCCAGTCCCACGCAACTTGAAAATGGACAAGGAATCTCTCGGTTGGCTGCATGGAACCTGGTTGGCCACCGTCCCACTGGTGATGTTCCTGGTTGGTTTTGGACATTCAGTGCTTGCCATGAGCGGCGAAGAATCGCTGGCCCAGGTAAATCGCGAAATAGAACATCCAAAGCTCAAAAACCTGCAGAAGGCTGGATTGGTCATCTTTCTTTACAGCCTGTTCTTTACCTCGCTGGTTTCGTTCTTTGCCGTCATGATTATTCCGGACAATGTTCGCCCGGATTACTTTGCAAACCTCATCGGTGGATTGGCGATGTATGTTGCCGGCCCATACACGCTGAAGCTGTTCTTCCAGGCGTTTGTGGTGCTGGTGGGAGCACTGATCCTGTCGGGCGCCGTGAATACGGCGATTGTGGGCGCCAATGGTGTGCTGAACAGAATTAGCGAAGACGGCGTACTCACGCCGTGGTTTCGCAAGCCGCACAAGAAATATGGCACGAGTTTCCGGCTGATTAATCTGATCGTAGGACTTCAACTCTTCACGATTCTGGCTACGCGCGGAAACGTGTACCTGCTGGCGTCGCTGTACGCCTTCGGCGTGATCTGGAGCTTCTCATTCAACGGGCTCTCCGTAACCGTTCTGCGGTACACGGAGAAGCAGAAGCGTGAGTTCAAAGTACCGGGAAATCTCAGGATCGGGAGCATTGAAATCCCGATCGGGCTGGGGCTGGTTACGCTCATGCTGTTCGCAATTGCCCTGGTAAACCTTGCAACCAAGCCTCTGGCGACCATCAGCGGCATCATCTTCTCGGCAATCATGCTGCTGATCTTCACGGTTTCCGAGAAGATCACGCACCGGCAGCGCGGTGAAAACCACGAGATGCGCGAAGAGTTCCGGGTAAACGAACAGCCATTGATTGATCGCGAAGAGATGAAGGTGCGTCCTGGCAATGTGCTGGTCGCAATCCGTGATCCGCGCAATCTCTATTACCTCAACGATCTGCTGAAGAACACGGACACGACGCGGCAGGACATTGTGGTGATGACGGCCAGAATCTACCACAGGGAGCATACATTCAGCGGGAATGCGAACTTCGAAAGCGGCGACCTATTCGAAGAGTATGAGCAACAGTTATTCACGAAGGTTGTGGAACTGGCTGAAAAACAAGGCAAGCATGTTTCGCTGATGGTCGTGCCCTCCGCTAACGTGTTCGACGCAATTCTGCAAACCGGGGCACGGCTGGAATCGTCTCGCATCGTGTGTGGTCTTTCCAACCGGCTAACCTTGGACGAGCAGGGTAAATTGACCGGCGACGCCTGGGAACGGTTGCCGGAGCCGCGCCCGAACATCGCCCTGGAAATCCACTCTCCCGATCACACGGTGGAAGAATATTTTCTTGGTCCCCATACGCCCCGCTTACGCGAGCAGGACCTGGATCTGCTGCACAAAATCTGGCTGGAGCTGAGCGAAGATCCGGAACTTGCCTCTCTGCACCACTACCATATCGTAGGCATGGCCCTGGAGAGACTGCAGGAGCGGCTGCATGGACCGCACCGTGATGAGATATTCGCGCTGCTTAAAGAGGAGATTCATAAGCATGGGCAGGACGAGGAACCGACCTAGCAGTCGATTGAGCGACATGAATTGAACAGCGCGGCCCGCAGGCCGCGCTGTTCTGCATTCCGAGAGTTACTCGAGGGTGGGAAAGGTCTGGGAAAGACGATCGTGCCAGCATAACCGACTCTCATCGAAAAACGCCGACAGGAAACCCAGCCCCACGGTCGCGACGGAGATGATCATGTATCGCGCCCGCCTTCTACGCTGTACCCATTGCGGCGCGTGCCCATCAAATGTACTCAAGCGAATACCCATCCTGCGCATGCCAGGAGTGCGTCCCGCATAGAGCAGAAAGAGATGCTGATAAACCGTCCAGAACAAAACAGTGGCCGCGCCCATGATCATCCAGAACGGCTTTCCATGAGGAACCTCTGGCAGGGCCCGCCACGCCATTCCCGAAAACACCAACCCTGCGGTGCCCACCATTCCGATATCCGTCAAAGCGGCCATCACCCGCTCAGTCACTTTCGCTACCGGACGCGGCACTTCTATCTCGGGTTCCGGACAGGATACCTCTTGAAGGTCGGCATCCAACCGAATCTCCGGAAAGAGAGAGCCCTGCACAGTAGGCATGATGTCCTCAGGAACCTCGAGGATGCGAGGCCGATTGTTCATCGGCTCCGCCAACTCGTCCCGCGAGGGCTGCGGCATCAATGGCGGCTCCAGAACAGGACGCCGAAAGACAAGCAGATTTCCGGCTGGCGCAAAGAGCTCCGGTTCGGCAGCATCGGAAATGCAATAGCGGTCCAGGAACGCATCATCCGTGGCGGGAGGTCGCAACTCCAGATTCAGCGCCTCATCTTCCGGTTCCCGCTGATACAGCGCAAGATTTTCCTCAACCTCGAAGTCAGCTTCGGGCTGGGCGGCGGCGGTTGCCCCCATGTTAACGTTTGAGACCTGGGCAATGGACTCGGCATTCAAACGGCGGTAGTAATTAGTGTCGAAAGCGTTTCTGGAGGCAGCAGACGGCCTGCGCGTTTCCGCCCTTTGAACTGGGGGCGGTGCGTGAACGGTCTGCGGACTGCCGGGACCAAAGTCCAGAGAGGGAATGGCGTCCTCGTCACCCTTGCGGCGACGACGGGCACGGTAACTGCTCACCCGCGAGGCGACTTCGGCACGCCACGCCTCTTCTCCTGGAGATTGACGGATTCGATCGCCGTCGAATTGCGATTTGGTTGACTCGGATGAGTGCATTCTGGCCCCTGCGTCCATGAACGAGTTGGGGACACAAAGAGTGTCCACGCCCTGAGATGTGGGGAAGATGCCATGCGCTGTATGCGAGCGCATGGCCACGGAAGGCACGGAACACGTGCAGGTTGTCCCGCAGCGAGGACAGTCCATGGGCGAGTTGTGAGAATTACCAGAGCAGCGAAGGTATTTCCGAACCGTTAAACTTTGTAGCAGACCGTTGCGCGTGCTAACTTGCAACCGAGCACTTTTCTTTGCGCACGTGGAACGGCGAAACGCATCCCGATGACCCTTCGCACTCTGAGAATTATCACACTCACGATCGTAAGTCACCTATTGGTGACTCCGCTGGCGTTTACCAGTCAGTTGCCGGGGCTTGCCGGCAACGGGGGCGCAGCCTCCCCGCTGCCCGGCCAGGAGGCAACGATCAAGGCCCTGCATCAGGAAAGGCAGGGCGACGTTTACCAACTCGATGGCGATGTGGAGATCTCCTTCCAAAGCTACGTAATGCGAGCCGAACACGTGACTTACAACGATGCCAGCGGCGCGGTGGAGGCCACTGGCCGCGTGGTATTTGACGGAGGCCCGCATGACGCCCACATCACGGCTGGACACGCAACGTACAACGTGAAAAACGAAACCGGAACGTTCTACGACGTTGCCGGAACTTTTGGTGCTGTGGTGCGGGGCCGCACGGTTGTCCTCACCAGCAGCAATCCGTTTGTCATCGCCGGGCGCGAGGTGCGCAAGGTCGGCCGAAACCGCTATATCGTGATGCACGGGAGCATTACCTCCTGCGCCGAGCAGTCGCCAACCTGGACCTTCAACGCCGAGAAGATCGACCTGGTGACCGGCGAAGACGCCAAGCTCTACCACGCTAACTTCCGGCTCTTGAAGCTGCCGATTTTCTACTTTCCTTATACCCAGGCACCGGCAAGCGCGATTGCCCGCACTTCCGGCTTCCTGCTGCCTGCCATTGGGCAGTCCTCAACCAAGGGGTTTATCTTCGGCGACTCTTTCTACTGGGCAATGAATCGCTCCAGCGACCTCACCATCGGAGCCGAATATTTCTCCAAACGCGGATGGAGCCAGACAGCACAACTGCGATTGAAGCCGTCTGAGAGCAGTTCGCTGGAACTGCATTACTTCGGTGTCCTTGACCGCGGGGAGCCTGGAACCGGCCAGGATCAGGGAGGCGAAGATATTCGTTTAATCGGCGAAACCAGCCGCGACCACTGGAGGGCGGCAGCGAATATCGACTATCTCAGCACATTCCTGTTTCGGCAGGCTTTTTCTGAGACCTACGCGCAGGCGGTGAACTCCGAGGTCAAATCGGTTGCCTACCTCTCGCACAATCTCGCCGGCTTCTCCCTCAACGCCAGCGCTGGACGCTACCAGAACTTTTACCAGGATCCCAAAACCAACTCCTATTCCAACCAGGTGAAGATTCTCCACCTCCCAATGGTAGAGATGAACGGGCTGGAGCAGCCGGTATTCGCATCGCCAATCCGATGGGGCCTGGATGTGAGTGCGGGCGCGCTTCAGCGCAGCGAGCCCGGATTTGTGACCGCGAACCTTGTCGGGAGGCTCGATATCAGGCCAAGAATTGCGCTCCCCCTGCAATGGAAAGGCTGGGGTCTGCGTCCTGAGATTGCGTTGCAGGATACGGTCTATACCCAGCAGGTCACTCTTTCCGCCACCAACCCGCTCGGAGTAGCAACCGGCAATGAACTGAACCGCCGGGCGCTGGAGACTTCGGTGGAACTGCGTCCGCCAGCGATGGAAAAAGTGTTCGATCGGGAGATCTTCCATCGCCGCCTGAAGCACGTGATCGAGCCGGTGTTTTCCTATCGATACACCACCGGTGTGGAACGATTCCAAAACGTCATCCGCTTCGATGGCATGGATATTCTCAGCAACACGAGCGAGTTTGAGTACGACGTAACTCAGCGCATTTATGGCCGAAGGCGGTCCACCCACCATGATGCGGGCTGTGACGGGAGTCCGCTTCCACCGGGAGAACGCTCGGAGAGACAACCGGCTTATATTCCCGGGATGAGCGCAGTGCGGCCAAAGTGTGAAGACGAGAGTAAGACGACGCGCGAACTGCTGAGCTGGGAAGTGAAGCAGAAGTACTACTACGACCGGAAATTTGGCGGAGCGCTTGTTCCGGGACGGCGTAACGTATTTACCACCACCGATGACCTGACGGGCATCGCATTTCTGGACTCACCCCGGGCTTGGACGCCAGTGGTCAGCAAATTGCGCCTTCAAACTTCGGCCAACACAGACGTGCAATGGCAACTCGACTACGATCCCTTCCGCGGCCGGATCAACTCCAGCGCAGTTTTTGCGGAATACCGGCTGGGCGAATATTTCTTCGGAGGCAGCCACGCCTTCTTTCACGTCCCGGCAAACTCCGTGACGGGGACGTTCAGCAACGCGCCGCTGGTATTCAACCAGTTCCGAACTCTCGTTGGGTATGGGCACCCCAATAAGCGCGGATTTGCCGGAGGATTCAGTTCTGGCTACGACCAGAACCGCGATTTTCTTCAGTATGCAGCGGCCCAGACCAGCTATAACTGGGATTGCTGCGGACTGAGCTTCGAGTTTCGCCGACTCGCTCTGCCGGGCATCCGCAATGAGAACCAGTACCGATTTGCATTTACCCTGGCGAACATCGGCACGTTTGGCAACCTGCGGAAGCAGGAGCGCCTTTATTAGGGAAGGTCCAGAGGCGGATTTTGCATAAGTTAGGCCGCCACTGAGGCGGCCTAACGTGCACTCGCGGGTATTTAGTTCAGGCTGAGCACGTCGTAGTTGTAGTTCAACATGAAGCGCTTGGGCACCGCCATCGCTCCAAACGGCACCTTTTGCGTGCTGGTCTGATTCCCGATCAACAGCATCTGACCCAGCCGTCCGACCTTTCCTTCGGCAGTTTCGAAATAAATGGGCACCACCATCTTGAAGTTCTGGCTGACTCCCGACTGCGTGACCTTCAGCGTGAGGGTATTCTTTCCGTCAGATGAGGTCTCCGTAGAAGTCTCCATCGAATAGCTGGGAAGCTCAGTTCCGTAAACATATTCGTCGAAGAACCAGTCCATCTTGCCGTTTCGGTCTGCATCCATGGCTGGGGTCATGTGCTTTTCAACCATTGCCTTGAAGTCTTCGGTGCTCACAGCTTTGTTGCGATAGGTATTTACCAGGTCGTGCATCATTGCCTTGAAGTCTGCGTCGCCGGTCTTCATCGAAAACATCATCATGCGGATCATCTGCAGGATGAATGCGCCTTTTGGGTAGAGCACATGCTGCCCTGTCCAACCGCCCACCTTCCCGGTCGAGACCCGGTAGCCCATGGTTACGGAACCCACATCGATCGGTCGGTGCCCAAATTCGTCTTTCTCCACCATCTGATCGTGCTTATCCTTCCAGAAAAGCAGATACTCTTTCCGGTCTCCGCGGATATATTGGACATAAAGCGATGCTGAGAAATCGGCAAAACCTTCGCTCATCCATTGGTCGCGGTAGCTGGCCCAGCCAATCGAGTGCCCCCACCATTCGTGAGCCACTTCATGCGGCTCCACAACCTTCCAATATTGCGACCTTGCTGAGTCACGGCCTAACTGATGGCGCTGAGTGTCATCGAGGAAGTAGAGAATTGGAAGAAAAACCAGGCCAGGCCATGCCTGTCCATAGTTGGTAGCTGTCTGCTGGGTGACTTGCACGCTCTTGTAGGACATTGGACCGAAGTAGTCGGAATAAAGTTGAACTGAGAGCTCCGCTTCCGCCAGCGCTTTCTTCAGAAGGGGAGTCGTGTTCATCGTTCCGAGGGCAGCGCCTTCGGAATGCGAACCGCTCAAGGACATTGGCGACTCAACGGCCTGCTGGATCTGCTTGAAGATGTCCGGGATCTCCTTATTGGCAAAAGCCGTCACCTGGACACCCTGCTTTTCGAGTTTGGCGGTTTCCATTTTGAAGTCTCCAAAGTTGAAACCCGCCACGGACAGCGGCGTATCTGACTTCCATTCTGTAACGCTCTGATTGCCTTCATTGTGCTGGCTTTTCAATGTCCCAGTGGCGGCCATGGTCAAGTTCTTTGGGGTTCGCAGAGTGATCTCATAATCGGCGTAATCGCCAACGTGAGTGTTTGGATACCAGGACTCGCGAGCGGCAGGGTAGTAGTTTCCGTCACCTTCCCTGAAGACGGTGTCCTTGCCTGCATAGCTCGTGACCACCACAAACTGATCTCCCTTCTTTGCTGGTTTGTCCAGGATCGCAAAGTATTGGGCGTCTTCGTCCTGCTTCTCCTGGATCCAGTTCAGTGCGACTCCACTTCCATCCGACACCTTCGAAACGCGAAGTTTGCGGAACAAGGTGAAGGGCACAACTCGGAGCCCGTCCACTTGGGCAACAAAAGTCCCAGTATCGGTAGCGGAAAGGAATCCGGATTTCTCGATCGTGGCATCGATCTTGTGATGAACTGCCTTGATCGCACCGCTCTCATGGGAGGGCTGCTTCACCTTCCAGCCTTCGTCCGGCTCGGTGAGCAGATGACCGCTGTACCAGATGCCGCTCTTGCTGTCATTGAAGCTGGCGAAGGCCACTTCTTCGGGGTGTACTGCGCCAAATCTGGCTCCCTGAGGATCGACTGCGAAACCCAGTCTGCCGAACTTCTTGCCATTGAAAAATGCAAGAAAAAGTCCGTCTGGTCTTCCCGCCAGCACCGGCTGCAACAGTCGTCCTGTGAGGTTGTAACCCAGCTCAGTACGCAGGTATTTCTGATTGTCGTCCAGCTCATTTGGGCAAACGCTTCCGGACTTCTTTACCAGCACCTTTTGCAGTTCTTCCGGCGTGCCATCTGCAAAACGCATCACCAGCTTATCGAACTCCTCGCTGATGCCGGGGCCGCCGGTCAACATCTTCATCTGATTCTGCTCGCGGGGGTCATTGCTTCGCAGGCTGAACATGCCCACACCGTGGAACACTGCTCCGGTCACCATGCCGTGAACTGGATTGAGGAGACACATGATGCCGCTGTTCAGCTCAAACATCCCCGCATCCCGGACGATCTTGAGATTCTCGACAGAGTAAGCTTCGCCGGAGACTTGGACATGGCGGAGTTGTAGATAGGTAGGCTCGGAATTGGCAGCAGGTGCCGTGCTTTCAATTGAAAAAGCGCACGCAGGTACAAGCAGGGCAAGCGTGATCAGCATGAAACGCAACGGCATTTTCATAGGGTTATTCCTTCGACGGAAAAGAACATCCGATTATGGAACGAGTGTAGATGGAAGGTGAACCGAAAATCCTTTCCATCCGGGAGATTTCACCATTTTTGAATCCCAGTGCAGAGAGTCGATGCTTTCTGTTACGCTGAACCGTTCCGATGACTAAGAAATCCATCCTGCTTGCCGTCTCCTGCTGCACTCTCGCCATCTCCGTCGGCTGTGCCGCGCCGGGTGCGCCGCAGGCTCCCTCGCTGCGTCTGCCTGTTCCGGTGGATAATCTTTCCGCTGTCCGAAAGGGCAATCGTGTTGTGCTCACCTGGTCTCCTCCCACAGAGACTACGGATCACCAGGTGATGCACTGGCCGACCGTGACCCGTATCTGTCGGGTGTTGAATCAGTTTCCGATCAACGAGTGCGGCCAGGTTGCTGCGGAAATCAAGACCAGCGAGTTGGCGTCAGCAGTCCCCGGGTCGCGTCGTCCGGAAGTCGCTTTCGAAGACGTGCTCCCGCCCAATCTGATTGCAGTGCAGAATCAGGCCACCTATGCTGTCGAGGTCATGAACGAGCGCGGTCGATCCTCGGGCCTCTCAAACCAGGTGCGAACGCCTCTGGTACCTGACGCCCCGGTGCCCGCCGGATTCCGTGTAACTCTCGATTCTCAAGGCCCTCTGCTGGAGTGGAACGCACCTGCAGTTCCGGGAAATGCGGCGGGCATCTCCCACCGCCTTCGCATCTACCGCCGCGCGCACGGCAAGACTGAATTCATCCTGCTGAGCGAGCTGCCTGATCGCCCCGGCGAAGGGGATGCTCGTGACAACAACTTCGAATGGGAGCAGGAGTACGACTACAAGATCGCCCCGGTCACCGTACTCGCGGCGCAAGGACGGCCCACCGTCGAAGTCGAGGGGAGTGACAGTGCCGTGGTACATCTTTGGGTTCACGATGTATTTCCGCCCTCCATTCCCACAGGTTTACAGGCTGTATTCAGCAGCGTAGGCCAGAAGCCCTTCATCGACCTTACCTGGGCGCCCAACACAGAGAGCGACTTGAACGGCTATGTCGTCTTCCGCCGCACTGCCAACGCCGCGTATGTTGCCGTTTCGGCCGCTCCAGTCAAGGCTCCCGCCTGGCGTGACAACGACGTCCGTCCAGGAGAGCTGTACTACTACACGGTCGCTGCTGTTGATCTCCGCGGAAATCAGAGCGCGCAATCCGCACCGGCCGAAGAGTCTGTGCCACAGGAGGTACGATGAAGTTCTGCCGATTTCTTGGGATGGAAGGTTCTCGCTTCGGACTGGTCGAGAGCCGTGATGGCAACGATTTCATCATCAGCGAATTGGGAAGCCCCCAACTGCAGGTCAGCGGTACAGGGGTGCCCGAGTTAATCGTGCTGCCAGAAATCGGTTCGGGTAAGACTATAGAGGAGCCGTTTCCGCTGGAGCGCGCCAAGCTGCTGACCCCGTTTCCCATCGTCAGCAAGATCATGTGTGTAGGGCGCAACTACGCGGCTCATGTTCGCGAACTTGCCCACGAGATGCCGACCGAGCCCCTGATCTTCAGCAAACCTCCCTCATCCCTGCTGGCCCCCGGAGGTGAGATTGTTCGCCCTGGAATCAGCCAGCGCGTCGATTATGAAGGCGAACTGGGAATTCTGATCGGCCGACGCTGCCACCGGATGGCCCAAGGCGAAAGCGCGCGGGACTATATTCTTGGCTACACCATCGTCAATGACGTCACTGCGCGGGATTTGCAGAATAGAGACGGCCAGTGGACGCGAAGCAAGGGCTTTGACACCTTCTGCCCTTTCGGCCCGATCGTGAATACCGACTTAGATCCGTTAAGCGGAATCAACGTGCAAACTCGCGTCAACGGTGAGTTGAAGCAGGATGGCAATACCCGTGACATGATGTTTTCTATCGATCGCATTGTGCAGCACATTTCGCAGTTTTGCACCCTGCTTCCCGGAGACTTGATAGCAACCGGCACGCCGGAAGGCGTTGGCCCGTTGCTCAGCGGCGACACCGTCGAGATCTCAATCGAAGGAATTGGAACCCTGCGCAACACGGTGGTGGACGAATAGCGGGAGCACCGGCGAGTTCCGCGCTGGCGTATTCCTCAACTGCACATGTGCCTCCATCGCACACTGGAGGGTGAGTCCTCCATGTGCCCTGATTTCGTAGTAAAGTCGAAAGCGAGCGGTCCGTAGCATCCCCGGCCCGTACTGATTCTCCATGACCCTGATTCGTATTTACACGCTCGCCGGCGCGCTTGCCATTGCCGCAACAACCACCACATTGTGGCTGCGCGGGCGCAGAAAGACCCCAGAACAGCGGGAAACATTACGCCGCCAGCGTATCAATGCGCAAGGACGCATCACCGACGGCACGGTGCTCGATGTTCAGGAGTTTGATTCTGATACGGATCACTCCGTGCAGATGGTCATCTACACCTACGACGTCGCCGGGGTGCAATATGAGTGCTCGCAGGACGTGACCATGCTGCGGCAATTTCTCGATCTCCACTCCTGCCGCATTGGAGTCGCCACCAGCGTTAAGTACGACACCCACAACCCCGGAAACTCGATCGTGGTTGCGGAGACCTGGTGTGGCTTGCGCCTGTAGCCCATTGTTGTCAGCACTCCCGGTGCTTGACTGCCAATCTCTCGTTCTAGTGCACCTTCCGCATTGAACTGCAATCTAACTCGTATTAAGAATACGGGCAGATGGCTTGCAGACTCACGCGCAACCGCTGTTGTGCTGGAACGCAGGCCCATCCCGAGATGCAGGGGCGGAATCCATGGGCGAGATCGGCGACAGACATCCACTTCGAGTGCTGCTGGCGGAGAAGATTGCGCAACGCTTCGGCCGCGACGTAGGCCTTCGCGACGAAGAAATTTGGGCTTACCTCACCAACCTGCTCACAGAGTTTTGCGACACGCGCAGTCTCTATGCTCTCAAGAACGCGCAAGGCTGCTCACTGGATGATGTAGGTGCGATGCTGCTTGAGAGTGATCCCATCTTCGGCGAAGCCGCGTCCTTTGATCGGGAGCGCCAGGTGCGCAAGCATATTGGCGACTTCACGCTTTTCTATAGCGGCATGTTTCCAGAGGCGGTGAATCGCTTTCGCCTGCGTCGCCAGAGGCTGGAAAGCCTTATCGACTTCGTCCACGCCGGCAAGGAAAGCTATTTCATCGTCAGCCAATTTGATCAGATGGAATATCGCGGGGTTGCGCCGCTGTTCGGGCGCCTCTCGCGACAGTTTGAAAGCTGCGTCTATGGCCTCAACCTGGTTCGCAACGAACTTACGGAAATGCAATATGCTCTGGTTCGCCCCGAGAATCTGATCGTGTGACGATCCACCCATCAGCCGCTGCCCTCTTCAGGTTCGCGGCGGTAAAAGCTAAGCGCGCTCTCACCCTGCTTTAAGAGCCGGTAACGCCGCAGCGTGCCTTCTCTATCTCCAGGGTCAAAGCGCTTCTCGTGCTCGGCCACTACAATTCCGCCCTCGCGCAGCAGGGGGCTGCGGGCAATTGTGCGGAGCACTTCGCCGTACGCCCCGTGCAGCCCATACGGAGGATCCAGGAAGCAGACGTCAAACCGAATGCTCTCCGCCCCCCACCTGCGCAACGCATCCGCGGAATCGCGTTCAACCACCTCTTCAGAGTTCAGCCCCAGCGCGGCGAGATTCTGCCGGAGCACCTTCGCAGCATTGCTGCTGGACTCAGCAAAATGCACCGAGTTCGCTCCACGGCTAAGTGCTTCAATTCCTACTGCTCCGGTGCCTGCGAAAAGGTCAGCCCACGCTCGCCCCTCCACCATTCCCGCAGAGGAGAGCACGTTAAACAGCGTCTCCTTGAGACGGTCGTAGGTGGGGCGAGTCTCCAGGCCCTCCAGGCTCCGCAATGTCCGGCTTCGAAACTTTCCTGCGATCACCCTCATTGGACTCTTCTACTCCCGGCCCTCTGCCGTGTAGTGTATTAGTAACGGGTAGTTCCGCTACAAGGCAAATTGCATGAGACGCTGGTCCATTCCGGTTATAGATATTTTCGGTATCCACTTCCGCGTGCACTTCAGCTTTCCGCTGATGTTCTGCCTGGTATGGTACCTGGAGAATGGGCACGGCCCGCAGGTTGGACTGCGAAGCTTTATTCTCGTGCTGCTCGTGTTCTTCGCAGTACTGGTGCACGAACTGGGTCATGCTGTGGTTGCTGCCCGCAATGGGATTACCGTGCGCAGCGTGGTGCTGCTGCCCATTGCCGGAATCTCGCTGCTGGATGAACAGGCGCAGCGCGGTCTGGATGCCCGCCGCGAAATTCACATCTCATTGGCTGGTCCCTTCGTCAATCTGGTGCTTGCAGTCTTCGCCGGAACCTCAATCCTCATCTTCCGCCCGCAGATTCATTTGTTCAGCTTTCCCTGGCTTACCCCATTTGACCTCGCGCGCAGCTTTGTTTGGGCCCAACTCTTCGTGGCCGCGCTCAATATGTTGCCCGCCTATCCTCTGGACGGAGGCCGCATTCTGCGTGCACTGCTGGCGCGCAGCGGAGACCAGGTGACGGCCACTCGTCGCGCCGTCTCCATCGGACAGTTTTTCTCGCTCGCCCTGTTTCTCTCCGGCGGAGTTGCCTTCCTCGGATCCAGTTCCAACAATCTCTGGATCATGATGGCCGGTGTATTTCTCTTCCTCGCCGCTCAACTGGAGGATCGCAGCATGATTCTCCAAGCCGTGCTCGAACGCGTGCGTGTGCGCGAAGTGATGATCACTGACTTCACCACCCTTTCTCCGGCCGATACGCTGGCAGACGCCCTGCAGCGCTCCGTAGAACCCCACCAGGAGGAGTTTCCTGTAGTGCGCGGCACAGACATGGTCGGCGTCATCAGCCGCCAGCAGATGGCGGAATGCATGCAGGAGGAGGGCAATGGTTATGTGCAATCGGCCATGCGCCGCGAATACCTGGTTGCGGGTCCTCAGGAATCACTGGCTGCGGTGCTTCGCCGCATCGGACGTAGCGGTTTGGCTATGATTCCGGTCGTTGAGGGCGAGTATCTCGTCGGCATCATTACGTTCCAGAATCTGATGCGCAAATTGACCGCGCTCTCGCTTCGCCGAACAACATCTACCAGTTCTTCTCCCAATGCTCCCGCACCCCAGCAATAGCCAACGCTCCGACGCAATCTGAACTTCGGCAGCTTTAGCCTGCTCCCACGCATCTAAGGTTGTGAGTCGCTCAGATTGCGATGAGTTACGCCATGGAGGACTAGAAAATGTCCAGAACGTTCCTGCGGAGAATGCTATTTGCTGCCGCTTTGCTGACACCGGTTTTGCTGATCGCAGCCGCTCGCCCTGAGCCCGGCGCGCCAGCGCCGCAATTCAGCTTGAAATCGCAGGACGGATCCCCGGTGAGTCTCCAGGACTTTCGCGGTAAGTGGGTGGTCCTCTACTTCTATCCGAAGGACTTCACCAGCGGATGCACCTTGGAAGCGCACAATTTTCAACGCGACCTCGGCGAGTATGAGAAGCACAATGCCGTGATTATTGGCGTCAGCGTGGATGATGCCAACTCGCACAAGCAGTTCTGCGTGAAAGAAGGTCTTAGCTTCAAACTGCTGGCCGACACCGACCATACCGTCTCAGATCAGTATGGAACACTCTCGCATATGCCTTTTACGCACTCTTCGCGGAATACCTTTCTCATCGCACCGGATGGAAAGATAGCCCGCGTGTTTGATGATGTGAAGCCCTCTGAGCATAGTGCGCAGGTGCTTGCCGCATTGGCAGAGTTGCAGAAGAAGTAATCACGCGCACTTCATTGATATGACGTGCTCGAGCGCGTGCAGCGGCGCGTGTTATATTTGGCTTCCCCCGTCGTTCTATTCAGGAGAACCAGTTATGACCGAGCCGTTGCGGCCGTTGTCGATTGGTGAGTTGCTGGATCGCACCTTTTCTCTCTATCGTCAGAACTTCAAGCTCTTTGTTGGCGTTTCGATTCTCGGACCGGCAGCGATGCTCTGTTTTCAGACGGCGCTCTCGGCAATCGGAGTCGGAGGTTCCAACGGGTCCGGGGTCATCCGGAATTCACCTTCCGTCATCGCTGCAATCATCGTTGGAGTCGTCGTTTACCTGATTGGACATTCCATCTCTGCGGCGGCTACCGTGCGCGCCGTTGCCGCCGTCTATCTCGGGAGGGTCATCTCCATTGGCGAGGCGTTCTCCTCGGTGAAGGGGAGAGTGATGCGAGTCGTGGGCGTGGTCATCTCAGCCATGCTGCTTGTCATGCTCGTCGGTGCACTGCTGATTGGAGTTGGTGCGGCCATCTTTTCCCTCGGTATTACCCTGCCAACCGGCACTGCCGCCCGCATCGTCGGTGGACTCCTCGGTGGGGCGGTGCTGGTGGCCTTGATCCTGGTTGTCATTGGATTTGCTGTTCGCTATGCCCTCGCGGTACAGGCTTGCGTGGTGGAAAGCCTCGGCGTCGGTGCGTCGCTGACGCGCTCCAGGGTCTTGGCGAAGGGTGATCGCAAGCGGATTGTCACCACTTATGTTGTCTGCATGGTTGTAATTTACGTTGTGAGCTTGCTATTTACCGGACTCTCCATGCTGGTGCCAACAGGGCACAGCCTGCTTGCCCGTCAGGCTGCGACCCAGGTTGCGAACCTGCTTGCCGGGGCGCTGGCCGCTCCATTGATGACCATTGCGATGTCGCTGGTCTATTACGATGAGCGCGTGCGTAAGGAAGCATTCGATCTGCAATTCCTGATGGAGTCACTCGACGGGGTTTCACCAATGGAGGCCCCGGTGGCGGACCTCGGCCAATGAAGATCCGCTGCAGGCTATGGTTGTGCCTGCTCTTGCTGGGGTTTGCGGTGGCGCAATCACCAGAGCCCCGACCCCTATCCCCTGTAGAGTTTGCGCAGGAGATAGGGCGGGTGCGCACCTTGGTGGCTGCCCTGGAACAAAAGCCACAATTCTCGCCAGCTCTGATTGGCGCATTGCCGAAGAACTGGATCGTGAAATCCCATCATGGCGAGATGAAGGTCTCTGCCGATTTCGTCCGTGATGGAGTGGCTGCTTTTCAAAAGGCAGATCCCAATTCAAAAATCTCAGTATTGAAGGGACTGGAATCATCACTGGAGCTTCTGCGAAGCCAGTCCAGTGCCTACGACGAACCGTCGCCAGTTCCCGGCGATGCTCGCCAAAAGCTAAATCGAATACTGGCCGCTCGGGAATTCCGTGGGCTCAGGGGGCCCTCCCGGTTCCAATTACTCTGGCAGCGAGCCTTGTCATGGATGGAGAAGAAATTTGAGAAGCTCTTCCCCAGCATGCCGAGCGCTACCACTGCGGGGCCAATCTTCGCATGGTGCGTGATCGCGTTGGTATGTTGCGCATTTGGCGTTTGGCTCTACCGGCGCTCGCGTGAAGTGGAGTTGCAGGCCATTCGCGAGGTGATCCCTTTTGCGCCCGGCTCAAAGGGCTGGAGAAGCTGGCTCAAGGATGCGCGGGAGAATGCGGATCGCGGAGCGTGGCGCGACGCGATTCACCTCGCATTCTGGGCGGGAGTGTCCAAGTTGGAGTCCGAGGGCACGTGGCGTCCAGACAGAGCGCGAACTCCCCGCGAATACCTTCGGGCGATTCCTGAATGGAATTCCGCACGTCCAGCTTTCCAATTGGTCATGCAGAGCTTTGAACGCTCGTGGTATGGCAGCAGTCCTGCTTCCGCCGAGGATTTTCAGCAGATTCTGGCAGCCCTGGAGAGGATGGGGTGCCGGTAATGACCAAGGTTCCCCGAACTCCGATTGCGGTGGTTCTCGTGTTGATAGCGGCCGCCTTGTTGCTGGCGTATCTCAACGACCAGAACGGAGATAGCGAGGGAAATCCGTCCAGTTACTCTGCGCGCCGATTTGGCGCAAAAGCAGCATACCTGTTGTTGCTTCAAACCGGCTATCCCGTAGAGAGGTGGGAAGGGTCTCCGCAGGACCTGCCTAAAAACTCTGCGCAGGTCACACTCGTGCTGGCCGGCCCCGAACACTCTGCCAGCCGTGAAGACGCAAAAGCGATCGGCCAGTTTGTCCGCGGAGGCGGACGACTGATCGTTACGGGGTGGTCGATCACTCAAACCGGTCTGCCCAGTGGTTTGACTGACGGACCTGCCAGAGTAGGCTTTGCACCCTGCCTCCCCGCAGCCCCCACAAAGCTGACGCGCGCTGGTCCAATCACCCAGGAAAGCGATGTGTACTGGGACGCCCAGGCGGCGGAACAGGTCGTGCACTATCGTGACTCAGAAGGCCGGGCCGTCGTTGTTTCCTACACTCTTGGCCAGGGCGAGGTCATCTGGTGGGCCAGTCCACTTCCCCTCTCGAACATAGGAATCCGCGACCAGGGGAATCTGGACCTGCTGCTTTATTCAGTAGGAAGGGACCGCCGCATACTGTGGGACGAGTATTACCACACCACCCACGACCGGGTGCACACCGGAAACTATGCGTCAGTGCTGCGCTGGGCCAAATGGCAAGTGCTGTTTCTCGGAGCCGTTCT
The DNA here is from genome assembly GCA_903832295.1 of uncultured Acidobacteriota bacterium. Taxonomy (GTDB): domain Bacteria; phylum Acidobacteriota; class Terriglobia; order Terriglobales; family Acidobacteriaceae; genus TOLSYN. Next base: position 17,936 of record CAILAZ010000069.1, on the reverse strand, counting down.
TCTCTTCGCCTATGCCAGGCGCAGCGTCCCAGTGAAGCCGCTGTTACGGCCGTCGCGCTTGTCACCCCTGGAGTTTGTGCAGACCATGGGCAGCGTCTTTCACAAAGCCAACGCGCGCCTGGCCCCTCTGGAGATTGCATTCGCGCGCTTGCAGCAGGTCGCATCCAGGCGTCTCGCGCTGCATACTGCTTCCAGCGCAGAAGAGATCGTCCAGGCGATGCAGAGGCGGGGATACGAAGTACCTGAGGAACTGTTGCATTCCTTGCGTGAAGCACAAGGCGCCATGTCCGATCCCGGGTTGCGGGAGGGTGCAGCCGTGGACCACACAAGCACGATCAAGCAGGTATTAGCCATACTGGAAAGGGAGCGCACCAAGAATGTCTGACGTACGGGAAGATTCAACTGCTGCGATTGCAACCCTGATATCTCATGGCCGGCGCGAGATGGCAAAAGTCATTGTTGGGCAGGCGGAGTTGGTCGATGGAGTGTTGATCGCACTGATCTGCGGCGGACACGCACTCGTCGAGGGCGTACCCGGCCTCGGCAAAACTCTCGCGATTAAATCGCTGGCGCGAATGCTGCGGGTTGATTTTCATCGCGTGCAATGCACGAGCGATCTCATGCCCTCCGACCTGCTCGGAACCAATGTGCTCAACCTGAGCACCTCCGAGTTTTCCCTGCACAAAGGGCCGATGTTTACCGACCTGCTTCTGGTGGATGAAATCAACCGCATGCCTCCCCGCACCCAGGCCTCGCTTCTGGAGTCCATGGAAGAGCGACAGGTAACGATTGATGGCGTGCGTCATTCCCTGCCGGAGTTCTTCACCGTGCTCGCAACCCAGAACCCAGTGGAGTTTGAAGGCACCTATCCACTGCCGGAGGCGCAGGTGGATCGCTTCCTTCTCAAGATCAAGATTACCTATCCCACGGCGGAAGAAGAGCTCAAGATCCTGGAAACCCACCATGCGGGCCAATATGAAGGCAGCACCAAACTTGAGCAGATTGAGCCAATTGATACGGCCATATTGCGCCTTGCCAGGGAGCAGCTTCGCTCGATTCGCGTCGAGGCCTCGCTCTTCCGCTACATCACAGAAGTGATTCGCAAGACGCGCGCCTGGCCGGCCCTGTCCCTGGGAGCAAGTCCGCGGGCGGCAATCAGCCTGATGCTTGTTGCCAAGGCCCTAGCCGCTCTCGATGCGAGGGATTTTGTCATCCCTGACGATGTGAAGAATGCGTCGCTGCCAGCCTTGCGCCACCGCATGTTGCTGCGTCCGGAGGCGGAGTTGGAAGGGATGGACACGGACCGCGTTGTTGCGGAAGTGCTCGCCAGCGTGGAGGTTCCCCGGTGACTGCGTGGCACGCGCTGGCTCCGCCCGAAGTGCAGGCGGAAGCGGTGCGCTATGGACGAATCGGGGAAAGTCTGGGGCGCCGATTCGTCATGTTGGCCGTGGCGGGATTGGCGTGGACGATTCCGGGGTTGTGGATGCCTACCTATCGCTGGGCAATCCTCGCCTGGGATGTGCTGCTCTTCGTTGCATTCGTGCTGGATCGCCTGTGCCTGCCCGCACCGCGAACGATCGAGGTGCGGAGGCGATGGAAATCTGCCCCCAGCCTCGGTGTGTGCGGTGAAGCCGAGATGACCATCATGAACCACGGGCGACGGTCGCTCCAGGTCCATTGGACCGACCATCTGCCTCAAGAGCTCACAGCGGAGATGCCCTCTGCGGAAGTGACTGTGCGCGGCGGCGCCGAACTTGCCTCACATTACAGCATCACTCCGCGTGAACGCGGCGACTGTAGCGCCGGACAGGTGTACCTCCGATATCGCAGCGTGCTTGGACTTGCAGAGCGGTGGGCGGTGGCGGACCTGCGGCAGAAACTGCGCGTCTATCCCAACTTCGAGCACGCCAGGACCAAGTCCCTCTACCTGGTGCGCAGCCGCAAGATCGAATTACAGATGCGCATGATGCGCCTTCGGGGTCAGGGCAGCGAATTTGAGAGCCTGCGGGACTACCGCGAACATGATGAGCCCCGCGCGATCTGCTGGACGGCAACCGCCCGGCGCGGAAAAATCGTAACCAAGAATTACCAGGTGGAGCGCAGTCAGGCAGTATGGGCCGTCATCGACTGCGGCCGCTTGATGAACACCTCCACGGAGGGTTACACCAAGCTGGACCGAGCGGTGGATGCGGCCCTCTGCCTGGCGCAGCTCGCGATGTATTCGGGAGACCGTTTTGGGCTGCTTGCATATGGGCGAGAGGTGAAACAGCGGGTGCTGCCCGGGCGTGGTCCGGCGCATCTGCGCCAGCTTGTCGAATCGCTTGCGGTTCTGCGGGGTGAGTGGCCGGAAGCCGACCACATGCGCGCTGCTTCCTCCCTTCTCGCAATGCAAACCCAGCGCGGCATGGTCTTCTGGATCACGGACTTGGCCGAAACCGCGATGACGCCGGAGGTAGTGGAGTCGGCTGGACATCTACTCTCGCGGCATGTGCTCGCATTTGTAGCCGTGGGCCAGCCGGAGTTGAAACGAAAGGCAGAGAAAATCCCGGAGACCCCTCAGGAGATGTATGAAAGCGCGGCGGCGCAGGAACTGGTGAGTCGGCGAGAGCGGTTGCTTGGGCAGCTCCGCGAACGCGGCGCACTCACCATGGAGTCGATGCCTGGGGAATTATCCACGGAAGTTCTGACTCAATATCTGCAAATCAAAGAACGAAACATCACCTGATCTCACTCACCGGTTCGTCTGCGGAGCGTCCCGCACCCCACAAATACAGAACGAATCCCGAGAGCAGCATTGCGGCAAAGAGAAATTTAAAAGAGATACGTACCGCGGAGGGGGAGAAAAATCCCTCAAGGATGCCTGCGAGAATCAGGATCGGAATGACCCCGACGATCAACCGCGAAGCCTCCGCGCCTCCCGCAATCAGCGAGTCCCTGCGTGAGAGCGCGCCGGGAAACAGCAGGGCCCGCGCGAGCCGAAGCCCAGCGCCTCCGGCAATGCAGATGGCCGGTAATTCCAGCACGCCGTGCGGCGCAACAAAGCTCCAGAGCTGGTCGCTCATGTTGTTCAGCCAGCATGCTGCGCCGATTACACCCAACATCAGGCCGTTGTAGAACATCATGTAGAGTGTGCCCAATCCGGCAACAATGCCGGAGGCGAACGCAACAAAGGACACGGAGAGGTTGTTGGTCATGATGGCGCTGGAACTCTGTGGCTCAATCCCTACAATGGAATGGGTCCACATCTCATGACGCTCAATCGTCGCCACCATCCTGGAGCCCAGAAAGTCGTGCATGAACTCCGGGTTGGAGAGCGTGAGCGCCATGCCGATCAGCGCCCCGGCAATAAACAATCCGGCAGCCGCGGACGTGTAGGGCAGCAACCGGCGGAAGATGCGTGGGTACTCATGCAGGTAGAATCTGAACACGCTCTTCACGGTCGTCTTCTGCCCAGAGTAAATGATATTGTGGACCCGTCCGAGGAGCTGATTGAGATATCGAGCCTGCTGATTCGAAGTTGGGTCGGCCCGCACCGCGGAAAGATCGGTTGCAGTCTGGCGGTAGAGAAGTCCGAGTTCGCGCAGTTCATTGCGCCCAAGCCCCTGCAATCCGTGGCGCTTTACGTCGGCGAGCAACTCTTCCAGGCGTGACCAATGTGGCTGACGACGCTTCAACCAATAGGTGGAGATCATCGTGTCTGACCTTTATGAAAAACTGGACGTACAAACTCCGGAACAGATTTCGCTTGAATTCTCATTGGCAGGACTCGGAAGCCGTGCCCTTGCGCTGCTCTTTGACTCCCTGATCCAGCTCGCTGTCGCAATCGCTCTGGCTCTCGCAATAGCCTACTACGGACGCAGTCTCCGCCTCTACTGGGTATGGGCTTCCAATTGGATGACGGCGGTCGCGTTCTTCCTCTTCTTCTGTCTTTATTGGGGATACTTTGCGTTGTTTGAAATTCTCTGGAGCGGACAAACTCCAGGAAAGCGCCACGCCCAGATTCGCGTCATCAGCAGCAGCGGACGGCCCATCACCGCCTTTGAAGGCGTGGCGCGAAACTTCCTGCGCGCAATAGACAGCCTGTTCCTCTACGGCGTGGCGGCACTCGTCGCCGGGCTGGACAAGGAAAATCGAAGATTGGGCGATATGGTTGCGGGCACCGTGGTGGTGCATGACACTCGCAGCGTCGAAGATACCATGTGGTATTCCAATGAGACCCGCACCGCGACCACCCTGGGCGATGTTGCGGGATTCATCACGCCCACCGAGTTTCAGCTCATTGAGGTCTTCCTTGCCCGGCGATTGGACTTGCCCGCAGAGGTGCGGTTGAAGCAGGCAGAAATCATCGCCGGCAGGGTTGGCCAGAAACTCAAGATCGAGCCGGCAAATCGTCCAGCGAACGAAGACTTCCTTGAAGACGTGGCGCGCCGCTATCGTGACGGAGCGCGATACCGCTAACACCGCCTCTCTCTTGAAATGAATTGCAAGCTTCCACGGCTGGTATATACTGTCGGCCAACTTTCCACGTCCTGTGGAATCCGGAAGCAGGCCAGAGCCGTTGCGTCCCCGCAATAGCCCCGCAGTGCCGAGCCTTCCAGGGCCGCGCAATACAACCAAGCTGCAATCCGAATCACGGGTCCCTATCAGGCGCATCTTCAGTCTTCTCAACACGAGCAACATTCATGTTTTGAATTCGAGGACACAGGAGCAGTGATATGAGCGGAACGGTCGCCGCAGAAATCTCACAGAGCAGTGAAAAGAAACAGCAGAACCACGTGAAGCGCTTCGCTTCCAAGCTCTACAACTGGGTTGCCCTCATGATCGTGCTCGGCGCGTTGCTGGGGAACTTCTTTCCGAAGACTGGCGTTGCAATGCAGCCCGTGGCAGACGGTTTCATCAACCTGATCAAAATGCTCATACCGGCGGTCATTCTCTGCACTGTGGTTCTCGGAATTGCAGGTGCCGGCAGCATCAGGAAAGCGGGTCGCGTGGGCGGGAAAGCGATCCTCTACTTCGAAGTAGTCAGTACGTTTGCACTCGTGGTCGGCCTTATCATGGCCAACCTCTTCCGGCCCGGAGGCAGCTTCCACGCAGATCCCTCCAAACTCGATCCCACCCTGGTGGCGGGATATGTCACACAGGCGCAGCACATGACCGTAACGGACCATCTCTTGAAGATGATCCCCAAGACATTCTTCAGCGCGTTTACCGAGGGAGACATTCTCCAGGTGCTTCTCATCTCGGTGCTCATCGGCTTCGCCCTTGCCCGTCTTCCGGAGCAGCATGCGCGTCCCATGAAGGAGGTTCTCGAGAGCGTCAGCAAGGTCCTATTCGGAGTGATGCGCTTCATCCTCTTTCTGGCTCCCTTCGGAGCCGGGGCAGCAATCGCCTTCACCATCGGCAAGTTTGGCCTGCGCTCCTTGTTGCCGCTCGCCTCGCTCATCCTTCTCTTCTACGCGACCTGTGCCGTCTTCGTCCTCGGGGTGCTCGGACTTATCGCGCGCATTTCCGGATTCAATATCCTGAAACTCCTGCGGTATATCAAGAGCGAGCTTTTGCTTGTGCTTGCAACCAGTTCTTCTGAGTCCGCGCTCATTCCCCTGATGGAGAAACTTCAGCGCATCGGACTCTCGCGCTCGGTCGTTGGCCTCGTCGTCCCCACTGGATACTCATTCAATCTGGATGGCACCAACATTTACATGACTCTCGCGTCCCTGTTCATCGCCCAGGCCCTTGGTATCCATCTCACCATCGGCCAACAGATGGCCATTCTTGTGGTCGCCATGATCACCAGCAAAGGCGCGTCCGGAGTCACCGGTTCTGGCTTCATCACACTCGCTGCAACGCTCGCCGTGGTTCCGGGCATACCGGTGGCAGGAATGGCGCTCATCCTCGGCATTGACAAGTTCATGTCCGAGGCACGCGCAATCACCAATCACATCGGAAACTGCACCGCCGCCGTGGTACTCGCTTCCTGGGAAGGCGAACTCGACTGGGACACTTTTCGGACGGAGCTGGACCGCGGCAGTCAGACCACAATCTGATGCCTGAAGTGCCGAAGTTACCGCGAGCGCTTCGTGGCGCTCGCGGGCTATGGCCGTCGATCACCGCCGCCGCCGCCGCTTTCATCCATTGTGTATCATTGGAGCATGAGCATTACGTCGCAGGTTCAGAAGGACATCGTCGAATCGATGAAAGCGCGGCAGGAGCTGCGTCTCTCCACGTTGCGCATGGTTAAGTCGGCTCTCAAGAACAAGGAAATTGAAAAGCGGGCAACGCTCGACGAAAAAGAAGAGATGCAGGTTCTCTCCACTTTGATCAAGCAGCGTCACGATGCCTCGGATGCATTTACCAAGGGAAACCGTCCGGAACTGGCAGCCAAGGAACTCGAAGAAATTGTCTTCATTGAAGGCTATCTTCCAAAGGCCGTCGGCCCCGCTGAAATCGACGCGGCAGTGAAAGTGGTGATTGCTGAGATGGGCGCTCCTACGGCCAAAGAGATGGGAACGATCATGAAGAACGTGATGGCCAAATTCGCCGGAGCAAGGATCGACGGCAAACTGGTCAGCGAAGCCGTCAAGAAGGCGCTCGCGGGCTGAGTCCTTCAGAAAAGGAAGCGCGAGTCGCCTTGTCTCGCGCTCTCTGAATGCAATTCCCCTCAGCGCGCTCGCCGCACCACCACGAAGACCCCGTCCGGAAACTTCTCGCCCGTGAACTCAACCACTCCACCATTCACGAAGCCTCGCAGTTCCATGACTGCCTCGCGCTCTTCGGGAGGTTTTGCATAGGCATCGGCTTTGGCAACGCTGGCGCGTCCCATGCCGCGGTCCATAGCATCGTTGGCCAACCTGTCGGCATCCTTGTTCAAGTGCCGCAGCACGTGCCGGATTTCAAAGCGGTCCAGCTTTCGGATCAGCGCCTTGGCTTCTCCGTAGATCGCCAGCAGAGCCTCGCTCCGAACCTTGTACTGCCCCTTCATCTGCTTCACCAGCAGCTCAGAATCGCTCACCACCTTAACCGTGCCGTAGCCGTGCTCCACGGCATACTCCAGGGCCGCGATCAGTCCTGAGTATTCGGCAAAATTGTTGGTCTGCACCCCCAGGAACTCACCCAGCTCTGCAACGCGTTTGCCTTCGCCGTCGGTGATATAGGCGCCATACCCGGATGGACCCGGATTTCCGCGGGAACCGCCGTCCACGTGCGCGATCATCACCTTGCTGGTGGGGCCTGGGGCGGCCTCGCAATCGTCGTCGAATAGTCCGCCTGTTCTTCCAATTGGCATAGCGCGAGTGTATCGCAAAACCGTCAGTCGCTCGGTTGGAATGGTCCGTAATTCCTCCCCAACAGCGGGCGGAATCAGAGTTCCAGCTTAATCCCTGCTCAGTATGTCTTTTACCGTTTCTTAACCGCATTTCAACCGAGCGCAAACAGAGCGCCACATCCTACTGCACGCTGGGGTGGCTCAACGCGCCGATTCTGCAAAGCAGCCCGCCCCCGCACTGGAGGCCAATGTGATCAGCATCAAGAAGAGTCTCGTTGTAGTGTGCCTGCTGGCGGCTATCTGCGCCGGCACGGCCTTTGCCGTGGAAGGTTCTACACCCAGGGGCGTGTCCCATCTGGATCACGTCTTCGTCGTAATGATGGAGAATCATGGATACAGCCAGATTCTCAACAATCCCAATGCCCCGTTCATAAATGGCCTCGCCAAGTCCGCCAACACCGCTACCAACTACTTTGCAGTTGCCCATCCCAGTCTCACCAACTATCTGGAGGTTGTCGGCGGATCCAACTTCGGGGTGCACTCTGACAATTATCCTGACTGGCACAGCACCAGTTGCACCCCCAACATTGTGAGCGGAGCGGTCTCCACCGATAATCCCGCTACCGGTTTGATCTGTCCGATCGCGGGGAGCGGAACAGACGCTGCCACCCCTGCCCTCGACATCACCAACGAAACTCAGAGCACCCCGGGAGACGTGAACATTGACGGTCACTTATCGTTCGACGCTGACCCTAACGTCACCGGAAAGACGATTGCCGATCAGTTGGTGGCTGCTGGCCGCAACTGGAAGAGCTATCAGGAATCTCTGCCCATCGGCGGTGCTGATCGTGTGAACTACAGCGACGGCTTTTACAGCAACCTGACCGACTTCACCAGGATCACGCCGGTGCTCAATCCCCCTCTCAGTTCCAGCGGCATCGTTTACCTCTATGCCGTCAAGCACAATCCTTTTGTCTATTTTGCCAACGTACAGGAGGGTAAAGACCCACGCCTGAGCCTGCAGCGTACGGTGTCGTTTGAAGGGGTCAACGGTCTCTACGCTGACCTGCGTTCCGGCAACGTCCCATCGTTTTCCTTTATCGCGCCCAACCAGTGCAATGACCAGCACGGACGCGGAAACGCAGGTCCCTTCTGCAACTACGATCCCGTCAGCGATGGTTCCCAGGCGGGACTGAATCCCGCACTAGTCCAGCGAGGTGATCTTGAGGTGGAGCGGATCGTCACCTCCATCAAGCACTCCCCTGCATGGCAGCAGGGGCGCAACGCAATCGTCGTCATGTGGGATGAAAACGACTACAGCCAGGCGCCAAACACCAACCAGGTGCTCGTCATCGTGGACACCAACTATGGGACTCACCGCGTGAAGAGCGGGAAGTTCTACACCCACTTTTCACTGCTGAAGTCCCTTGAGGCCGCATTCGACCTGCCATGTCTGAACCATGCCTGTGATGCAGCGACGAACGTCATGAGCGACCTGTTCCGCTAAAAGCAAACTCCCCGCCTGGGGTACCCAGTGCGGGGAGTCTCTCTATTTGTGTCGAGGAACTCTATCTTCCGTCTTCCAACCTGAGCGCCAGTCCGCGTGGAAGCCCTGCCTGCAGAATGCGCTCCTGCGCTCGCGCAATGTCATAGGGAACCCGGTAGAACAGCACCTCCTGCTTCTCGTCGTCGTAAACCGCGAAAGCAGAACGGCGGTCGTGATCGCGTGGCTGTCCGACGGATCCCGGATTGATCAGGTACCGGGTGTTTGGATCGAGCCGAAGCCGCGAGACCTGCGCGCAACTTGCAACGTTCAACCGCTCCAGCGCCAGAGCCTCAGTCACATAGCGCTGCCGCGCATAGGCGCATTGGATGTGAGTATGTCCGAAAAATGTGAGGCGAAAGGGAGAAATCTCCAAGGCTGCGCTGGCACTGAACTCCGAGGCGATGTAACCGTCCTCCTCCAGTGGCGATCCGTGGACAAACTGCACTCCATCCCAGTTGCCGTCGCGCAACGGCCCGGAGGGCAGCTCGCGCAGCCAGTCCACATTCGCCTCGCTCAACTCGCCACGCGTCCAGTTCGCTGCGTCGGCGGCGATCGGATTGAAGTGGGTAGTGTCTTCCAAACCGCAGCAGCAGCGGTCGTGATTTCCCCGCACGCTGATCGGGTCCATCTCCCGAAGCAACTCGATTACCTGGTTTGGACTCGCTCCATAGCCCACCACATCGCCAAGATTGGCGATCGCACCGTGCTCTGGTGCCGAGCCAAGGCAGGCCTCCAGAGCTTCGAGATTCCCGTGAATGTCACTTACCAGAAGTAAACGCACCCAGCAGATTATAGATGCTCAGTGTCACGATGGCGGCTACATAGGATGTTCTTCAATCAAATCCCGCGAAAACGGGTACAGTAGCGCTATGCGTTCCATTTCAAAGCTCGCAGCTCTCGCTTGCCTCCTGATTTTGCCAACGCTGGCCCAAACCGCTCCGGCGAAAGCTCCGCTGGCAGACCCCGCCGCCTACATCGCCAGCCAGTTTGGGCCCACCTTCAAACCGGACCCGAAGATCGCACCTCTATTCGGAGATCTGGATGGAGACGGCCGCGAGGACATAGTGCTGATTGGCAGTAGCAGCATGCCCCTGCTCTCGCAGGAACAGTTCGGCTTCAAGGTAGAGGATCCGTACGATGGCTACTTTGGCACTGGGAATCCCCGCATAACATCGCAATTCACCCTGCACTTTGACGGCTCCTCCCGCTGCATTCTGATAGCTTTCAACTGGCGAGAGCCTCCGTCCTCTAAACCGAATCCAAAGCAGCCATCCAAGTTTGTCCTCATCAATACGCCGTTTGAGAGTGTGAGCATTGTGAACCTCCGCCTGAAGAAGAAAAACATCCAGGCGATTGAGGCCTTAGACCGCACCACCCTCCATGCGCTGGTCTTCTGGGACGGCAAACATTGGCATTGGAGCGCGCAAGGCATGGAAGGCGACGAATCTTTGCGTTCCGTTGATCACCTTACAAACTAATCCGTGGCCCTTACCGTCCTCTCTGGCTATAATTCCGGTTCATGAATATCGAGCAGAAACTGGCAAAACTAAAATTGCGCGACGAACTCGCCGAAGCTGGCGGAGGCGAAGAGCGGCGTGCACGCGAACACAAACTCGGCAAGATGACTGCCCGCGAACGCATCGAGTTTCTGCTCGATGAGGGCACGTTCGAGGAAACAGACAAGTTTGTGACTCACCGCACCACCGAGTTCGGGATGGGCGAACAGGTAATCCTCGGCGATGGATTTGTCACCGGGTATGGCCGCATTGAGGGCCGCCTGGTATTCGTCTTCGCCCAGGATTTCACGGTCTTCGGCGGATCGCTCTCGGAGACCAACGCCGGCAAGATCGTCAAGATCATGGATCAGGCCGCCCGCGTGGGCGCGCCGGTGATCGGACTCAACGACTCCGGTGGAGCGCGCATTCAGGAAGGCGTGCGATCGCTGGCTGGGTACGCTGATATTTTCCTGCGCAATGTTCTTTCCTCCGGGGTTGTGCCGCAGATCTCCGCAATCATGGGACCCTGCGCTGGTGGTGCGGTTTATTCTCCAGCGATCACCGATTTCATTCTCATGGTCGATAAGACCGCATATATGTTCATCACCGGGCCTGAGGTCATCAAGGCGGTGACGCACGAGGAAGTCAGCAAAGACGAGTTGGGCGGAGCGACCACGCACAATGCGAAGTCTGGCGTGGCTCACTTCCTGGCGCATGATGATGCAGAGTGCCTCTCGATGGTGCGGGAGCTGTTCAGCTTCATCCCATCGAACAATCTGGAAGACCCGCCGCGCAAGCCGACGACCGATCCAGTTGACCGCTCCGACGAAAAGCTGGACACCGTGGTGCCGGCAGAGAGCAACCTGCCTTACGACATCAAGGATGTGATCACGCGTGTGGTGGATGACGCGTACTTCTTCGAGGTGCAGGAGCACTACGCGAAGAACATCGTCATCGGATTCGCGAGGTTTAATGGGCGTCCGGTGGGGATTGTGGCCAACCAGCCGAACTTTTTGGCGGGCGTGCTGGACATCAATTCATCGATCAAGGCCGCGCGTTTCGTGCGCTTCTGCGATTGCTTCAATATTCCTCTGGTGACGTTTGAGGATGTGCCGGGATTCTTGCCGGGGATTCAGCAGGAGCATGGCGGGATCATCATGCACGGGGCAAAGCTGCTGTACGCTTTTGCGGAAGCGACGGTGCCGAAGATTACGATCATTACGCGCAAGGCCTACGGCGGCGCGTACTGCGTGATGAGCTCGAAGCATATTCGCTCCGATGTGAACTATGCGTGGCCGACCGCTGAAATTGCGGTGATGGGGCCGGAGGGCGCGGTGAATATTGTGTATCGCCGCGAGCTGGACAGGGCGGCGAAGGAGGGCGTGGACGGGCTTACGGGCGCGGACGCGTTCAACAAGGTAAGAGCGCAGAAGATTGAAGAGTTCCGCGAGAGCTTTGCCAATCCATATGTGGCGGCGGAGCGGGGATACATTGATGGGGTAATTCGGCCGCGCGATACAAGGAAGAAAATCATACAAGCGCTGGAAATGCTGGATGGGAAGCGCGACAAGAATCCGGCGAAGAAACACGGCAACATCCCTCTTTAAGCGGGTCCGGAGAGGTTTTGGGGGCATCGCCATGGGCGGTGCCTCTTTTTTGTTGGAGGGCGAAGGATTGACCAGGCGGGTAATCGTTGAAAACGGGGTGTTTACTACTTCGGGCAATGGTTGAGGGAGGTCCGGAACGATTGCCGGAAGAGTCATCGAATCTTTGCCGGTTTGATGGGTCAGAAGGGAATGGCAGGAGAGTCAACATCGAGAGGAAGGGACACTTGTGCATCCCCACATTCGCCCAACCGAAGGGAGGATGTGGGCCACCAAGAGGAGAATGGAGCTACCAAGCGCACCTGCAACGTCGGAGGAGGAGGAACATCTAAGTTGGTATGTCTGATGCTCCGATGATGGTGTTTGACGGGGACTGCGGGTTCTGTCACCGGGCGGTGCAATTCATTCTCGCGCATGAGAGGCGAGAGGACCTGCTGTTTGTGCCCCGCGACTCAAAGCTTGGAACTTCACTGCGTAAGCAGTATGGGCTGGAGGTGGTGGAGTCGCTGCTGTGGATTGAAGGTGGGCGCGCCTACGTCGAGTGGGAGGCGGTGTCGCATACGGCGAAGTATGTGGGCGGAGTGTATGGGAGGATGGCGGCGATGGCCGAAGTGCTGCCGGGGGCGGTGCTGCGGGCGGGGTACCGTTTGATCGCCAAGGTTCGCAAGCGACTGGCGGGGAGGCCAGCGCAGTGCCTGCTGCTGACGCCGACGCAGCAGCAGCGCTTTCTGGAGTAGGCCGGGGCGTCAGGTGAAACTTGTTTGGAGTTGGAATGGAGTGTGGGATTATTGAGTGCAGAAAACGTGCCGGCGGGACAGTAGGGGAGACCACCTTCCCGCGCTCTGCCGCCGGGGTTCAGCGCGTCCCTGTACAATCGTGGATGTATGCACACCCTTCCTTTACCTCTCGCGGCGTTCTTCGCCGGAGTTCTCTCGTTCCTTTCGCCCTGCGTGTTGCCGCTGGTTCCCGGATATGTTTCGCTGATCTCGGGGGCGAGCGTGGAGACCCTGCAGACGGCTGACCGCAAGCTGCTGCGCACGGTGATGCAGAACTCGCTGTGCTTTATTCTTGGCTTCAGCGTGGTGTTCATTTCACTGGGGGCGGTGGCCACCAGCGTGGGACAGCTTACGCAGCAGTATCACCGGCCGCTGGCGATCTTTGCGGGCGTGGTGATCATTATTTTCGGGCTGCACCTGACGGGGCTGTTCAAGATCAATGCGCTGTATTCGGACAAGCGGATGCACAGCGTGAAAGGCGGCGCGAGTCCGCTGGGATCTTTCCTGATTGGTTTTGCGTTTGCCTTCGGATGGACGCCCTGCATCGGGCCGATCCTGGCGGGGATTCTGCTGTTGGCCGGTTCGCAGGACACGGTGTTCAAGGGGATCGTTCTGCTGGCGGTGTATTCGGCGGGGCTGGCGGTTCCGTTCCTGCTGACGTCGCTGGGAGTGAACCGGTTTCTCGGGTTCTATTCGCGCTTCCGCCGCCACCTGCACACGGTGGAGGTGCTGAGCGGAGCGCTGCTGATCGTGTTTGGGCTGCTGATTGCGCTGGGACGCTTCACGATGCTCTCGGGGTACCTGGGCTTCCTGAATCGCTTCTCGCTGTAAGGCATCCGGGAGAGCGTGTTTATGAAACGCAAGATTGTCGTCTTTGCCCTGATGGTTGTGATCGTGGCCGGACTGCTGGTGCTCGGCCGGTTCCGGGAGAGTTTCCGGGGCAAGTTTCCGGCGGTCGCCCGCCCGGCCGCCACGGCGAGCAGGGGACACGCCGCGCCGGACTTTACGCTCACCGATCTAAAAGGCCAGAAGGTGACGCTCAGCGAACTGCACGGCAAGACGGTGGTGCTCAACTTCTGGGCGACGTGGTGTCCGCCCTGCAAGGAAGAGATTCCGTGGTTTGTGGAGTTGCAGAAGCGGTATGGGGCTGAGGGATTGCAGGTGATCGGGGTGGCCATGGATGATGGCGACCAGAAGGACGTGGAGAAGTTTGTTGCCGAACAGGCGGTGAATTATCCGATTCTGCTGGGCAAGGAGAAGGTGGCTGCGCTGTATGGCGGCATCGACTACCTGCCGACGACGTTTTACATCGACCGCAATGGAGTGGTGCTGGATCGCGTTTTTGGCGAGCCGGGGCGCGAGCAGATTGAGCAGAACGTGAAGAGCGCGCTGGCGGGCAAGCCGAAATCGTGAACTTTGGATACAACCTTCAGTTTGGGAGCATGCAGTTGAATGGGCCACCGAGATTCGGTGGCCTTTCCTTGGTCCAGGAGTACTGAGTTACCGGGGCTGTGATCGTTGACTGTCGATGTGGCACTTCCAAGAGTGTCACACTTGCTTCCTGATCTTGAGCGAGCGACTTCATTATGGTTGCTTGAAGGAGCGCGCATATGAAGTGGCGGGCGAGTGTTTTCCTGTTCTCTCTACTCAACGTGGCCCTAATCTCCGAGGCCCAGTTTTCCAATACGGTACCGAGCGTAGCGCAGGAGACTCAGGCACGCGGGTATTGGACCGATCCCTCCAACGGGCTCACATGGGCCGCAAGAGACAACGGCAAACGTGTGCGCTGGCACAAGGCAGCAACATACTGCCGCAAGCTGCGATTGGCCGGGTATTCGGACTGGAGGCTGGCAACGATTGATGAACTGGAGAGTCTCGTTAACCTGAGATCTTATGTTACGGAGCATGTGGGCAGTTCCGATATTCTGCATTGGAATCCCGATCTCCAGGTGAGCGGAGGTCTTTTGCTCACCAGTGATCGTCAATGGAGCAGCAGTCCCCCTAGTGATGTTGATGGGCGTCCTTCCAAGGCGCATTTCTGGTCCTTTGATTTCCGAACTGGGCGCCGGTGGAAGGGGTTCGAAGATATTGCCGAGGGCGACACGATGTGTGCGCTGTGTGTGCGGGATTCCAAATAAACCAAAACTGAACGGCAGAAGATGGTGAGGGTGTGTCGCTGACAATCGAGTTCAGGCCGGAAAGCTTGGGGCGGGGGAGGAGAATTGGGCGGTGCTGGGATTCCTCGCTTTGCTCGGAATGACAGCCCAAGAGAGTGCAAGCAGAAGGACGCTCCGGGTCCGTCGTGAAGAGAACCCAGAAGAGTTGAAATCCGCTACACTGTACGACAGTCATGAAGCTTACTCAACGAATTGCAATTTCTCTTTTTGTCTTCTGCTGCGCGGCAAGCATGGCAGCACAGAGTTCCTCGCCCTCGATTACGGTTGCGCCGATTGAGACGGTGGTGGTGGCGCGGGGGAGCAAGGCGGCGCTGAATATTGCGCTGCGGGTAAACCAGGGGTTCCATGTGAACTCGAACAAGCCGAACGATGAGCTGCTGGTGCCGACCGTGGTGCACTTGAACCCTCCGCAGGGAATCATGATTGTGAACATCCAGTATCCGGCGGGCGAGCAGTTGTCACTGCCGTTTATGGGGAACGAGAAGCTGAGCGTGTATTCGGGGAACTTTGCGGTGACGGCGGAGGTGCGGATTCCGAAGACGGCGTCGCTGGGGACGCTAAGGGTGCACGGCGAGGTGCGCTTCCAGGCGTGCGACAACCGGCAGTGCTTTCCGCCGAAGACGACGCCGCTGGAGTTTGACGTGAAGGTGGTGAAGCCGGCGGTGAAGAAGGCTTCGACGTTTACGCCGGCAAGTCCGCATATTCACTAAAGTGAGCGGCGCACAAGCAGGGCGAAGGTGGGGTCAAGATGATTCCGGAAACAGTGTTGGAAATCATGAAACAGGATGGCGTGGTTGCGATTGCGACCCTGGGAAAAGATGGACCGCACATGGTCCGACGATGATACTTCAGCAGGATGACGCAGAGCGTACAAGGGGGGGCAACGGCTGGAGTCGCAGGTCTCGTCCGGTGATACACTGGCCGACACGGAGATTCTCAATGGCACGTGTGACAGGCATCGGCGGCATCTTTTTGAAGGCCCGAGACCCCAAGGCACTGAGCGCATGGTATGCCGAACACCTCGGCATCAAGCTCTCGGATTACGGCGGGGCAACCATGATGTGGACGGACGAGATTCCGGCCGGTACGGGGCAGACGGTGTGGTCGCTGTTCCCGGAGGGTTCGCCTTACTTTGGCCCCGCGGGGCAGCGCAGCATGGTGAACTACCGGGTGGATGACCTGGACGGACTGCTGGAACAACTGCGCGCGGCCAACGTGGCGATCGATCCGAAACGAGAGGACGCTCCCTATGGGCGGTTCGCGTGGATCACCGATCCGGAGGGCAACCGGCTGGAGCTGTGGCAGCCGCTGGTGGTAGCCGAAGAAAAATAAGAAGCAACGCTGGATGGAATGCAGAGTGGCCCATTCAAGCCCAAAAGAGGGGATTGAATGGGCCACTCTGCTGAGCGGATGCGCGCGGCTCTGCTAACATCTTTGCTATGGAGCAGACGTTAATTGCAGGCAAGGCGCGGGTGCGCTTTGCACCCTCACCCACCGGACAGGTTCACGTAGGAAATGCGCGCACCGCGCTCTTCAACTGGCTGTTTGCACGCCAGCAGGGGGGAGTCTTCATACTTCGCATTGAAGACACCGACCTGGAGCGCAGCGAAGCGCGCTATGAAACTCAACTGATTGAAGACATCCAGTGGCTGGGGCTGGATTGGGACGAGGGTCCCGATGTGGGCGGTCCTTATCCGCCGTACCGGCAGAGCGACAAGTGGCAGGTGTACAGCGACTACGCCGAGAGGCTGGTGGCGGAGGGCAAGGCGTACCGGTGCTTCTGCAAGCAGGAGGATTTGGACCGGCAGCGCGAGCAGGCGATGGCGCAGCATTTGCAGCCGAATTATCCGGGGACGTGCCGCAATCTGGATGCGAAGGAAGCGGAGCGGCGGCGGGCAGCGGGAGAGCCGAGCGCGATCCGGCTGAAGATTCCGGAGAAGCCGATACGCTTCCACGACATTGTGCGGGGGTGGGTGGAGTTCTCGAACGAGGTGGTGAGCGACCTGATTATTGTGAGGTCGACGGGAGTGCCGGTCTATAACTACGTGGTGGTGGTGGATGACGCGGAGATGCGGGTGACGCACGTGATCCGGGGGGACGATCACCTGTCGAACACTCCGAAGCAGGTGGCGCTGTACGAGGCGCTGGGGTGGGAGGTGCCGGAGTTTGCGCACCTGTCGACGATATTGGGACCGGACAAGGAAAGGTTGTCAAAAAGGCACGGGGCGACGTCGCTGGCGAACTTCCGCGAGATGGGAGTGCTGCCGGAGGCGCTGATGAATTACATGGCGCTGCTGGGGTGGGCTCCGACGGGCGGGGAGCGGGAGATTTTTTCGCCGACGGAGCTGGTGCAGGAGTTCGATTTGGCGAGGGTGACGCCGTCGCCGGCGGTGTTTGATTTTGAGAAGCTGTACTGGCTGAACCGGCACTACATCAAGGAAGGCGCTCCAGAGCGCATTGCCGGGCTGGCAGAGCCGTTCTTTGCGAGGGCGCTGGGAGTTGAGCTGACGGCGGATGCGAAGGCGTGGTGCGCGCATGTGACGGCGGCGCTGGGGCACTCGGTGAACAAGCTGGACGAGCTGCCGGAACGGGCCGGGCCGGTGCTGAAGTTTGATCCGGCGGCGGCGCTGGCGGCTGGGGAGAACGAGGAAGTGCTGAAGGCGGAGACGACAGGGAAGGTGCTGGAGGCGTTTGCGGCAAAGATTGCGGCGGAGGCGGAGCCGGTGTCGGCCGAGCGCTTTAAGGCGATGATCAAGGAAGTGCAGAAGGAAGCGGGGATCAAGGGGCCGGCGCTGTTTCATCCGATCAGGATCATGCTGACGGGAGCGCAGTCGGGTCCGGAGTTTGACAAGCTGGTGCCGCTGATGGAAGAGGGCTCGCGGGTGCTGCCGGGGACGATTGCGGGAGTGAAGCAGCGGGTGAAGGCGTTTATGGAGGCATGGAAGGGGTGAGTTGGGGGGAGAATCGAGTGGTGGCTGGAAAGCTGGGGGCGGCAGTGGAGGGATGAGCGGTGCTGGGGTCCTTCGCTGGCGCTCAGGATGACACTTCAACCCAACAGCAACAGCAAAGGTCAACC
>CAILAZ010000068.1 GCA_903832295.1 uncultured Acidobacteriota bacterium | reverse complement strand
GGCAAGGGCAAGGGCAAGGGGAAGGGCAAGGGCAAGGGCAAGGGCAAGGGCAAGGGCAAGGGCAAGGGCAAGGGCAAGGGCAAGGGCAAGGGCAAGAGCAAGGGCAAGGGCAAGAGCAAGAGCAAGGGCAAGGGGAGATGCGGACGGGCTTGACGTTGAATGGCACCCGGCATTCTTGGAATCGCTGGTTGGAAAGCTTGGGGCGGGGGGAGAGATTGAAATATTGCTGGGATTCCTCGCTTCGCTCGGAATGACAACCTAAATGTGGCGGGAGGGACAAAGGCGGTGAGCTAGGCGCGGAGGATGGCGTCGGCGATGGCGAGGGCTTCGAGGGCGGGGCGAACGGAGTGGACGCGGACGATGTGGGCTCCAGCGAGGACGGCGGCAACGGAGGCGGCGAGGGTGGCGTTGTCTCGGGCGGTGGGTGGAGCGGCGGTGGGGGGAACGGCAGTGGGTGGAACGGGAATGGCTGGAACGGCGGTGCGTGGAGCGGGAGTGGGGGGGCCGGCCGTGGGGGGGGCAGGAGTGGAGGGGACGGCGGTGGGCGGAAGAAGCGCGGACAGAGCGGAGGAGGGCGCAGGGAGGGTGGCGGAAGAGAGGGGGGATGGAGGTTCAATCGGAAGTTCAGAGGGGAGCGCAGTGGCGAGGCGGGCGGCGAGAGTGTGGCCGAGGAAGCTTTTGCGGGAGGCGGCGGCGAGGAGGGGAAAGCCGAGGGTTTGGAGTTCAGCAAAGCGGGCGAGGAGGGGGTAGTTCTCGTCGAAGTTCTTGCCGAAGCCGAAGCCGGGGTCGAGGACGAGAGCGGAGGAGGGGATGCCGGCGTCGAGAGCGTGGCGGGCGCGGGCGCGGAGGTCGGTGAGGACGAGAGAGACGATGTCCGGGACGGGAGGCTGGGTGCGCCACTGGTGGGGGAGTCCGCGGACGTGCATGAGGATGACGCCGCAGGGGTGGGCAGCGAGAGTGGCGGCCATGGCGGGGTCCCAGAGGAGTCCGCTGACGTCATTGACGATCTCGGCTCCGGCGCGGAGGGCGCGGGCGGCGACGGCGGATTTATAGGTGTCAATGGAGAGGACGGCGTCGGGGCGGAGACGCTTGATGGCTTCGATGACGGGGAGGACGCGGGAGAGTTCTTCTTCGGCGGAGACGGCGGCGGCGCGGGCGGCCGTGGAGTGGGGGTTGGCCGTGGGGACGGCGTGGGACTGCGCGGGGGTTGGGGTGGAATCGGCGTGGGACTGCGCGGGGGTTAGGGTGGAATCGGCGTGGGACTGCGCGGGGGTTGGGGTGGATCCGGCGTGGGGCTGCGCGGCGGCGGGGGTGGAATCGGCGCGTGACAGCGGGGTGGCAGGGGTGGAATCGGCGCGGGCCTGCGCGGCGGAGGATTCGCCGGCGATGGAATTGGCGGTGGTGGGGTTGGTGGCAGCGGTGGTGGGGATGGTGGTAATCGAGGCGGACGCGGTGGCGGTGGGGGCGCCGGGGCGGGTGGATTCGCCGCCGATGTCGAGGATGTCAGCGCCTTCGTCGAGGAGGGCGAGGCCGTGGGCGATGGCGTGGGAGGGGGAGAAGTAGCGGCCTCCGTCGGAGAAGGAGTCTGGGGTGACGTTGAGGACTCCCATGATGAGGGTGCGTTCACCGAGCGGAAGGGAGCGGCGGCCGATGTTCCAGGAGAAGCGGGGGCGCATGGAGGGGATTGTATCGCGAGAGGCTAGCGGGGCTGGAAGTAAGAGCGCGCGATGGCGAACAGGACGATGGCGGAGGCGAGAAGGGCGGCATAGGTGGTGGCGACCTGGGCGGCGTCGAGGGGGAGGAGTTCGAGGAGGGTGCGCTGGGGGGAGCGGAAGGACCAGAAGGTGGAGCGGCCGAGCAGCGGGCGGCGGATGTGGACGGTGGCGACGGGGAATACGGGGAGGAATCCGATGAAGCGCCAGAGGGTGGAGTCGAACTCTTCGTAGCGGGCGGTGAGGTTGGCGGTGTAGTTGGAGGCTCCGAGGAAGTGGCGGCCGAGGCCGCGGAAGGTGAAGCCGAGGGTGCCGACGAGGTCGCGGGCACGGAGACGCTCAAAGTTGCGCTTGAGCTTGAGGGACTGGCCGGAGTGAAGTCCGCGGTGGTGGAGTTCGGCGTCGAGGGCGCGGATGGCGTCTTCGGAGAGGCCGTGGCGGTCGGCGGCGAGGCAGAGGAGTTCTTCGTCTGACATCTGGGCGTAGGTGGCGCGGAAGTCAGCGGTTTGCATGGCAGGACTCCGGAGAAAAGTGCGGCAGCCGAATGCTACATCGGCCGAAGGGGGAAAGGAAGGACGTTGTTCATGCTGGCTTTTTGGCGGAGACGAAAGGGCTGCCGGCGACGGTGAAGCGCCAGAGGTCGAGGGGAGCGCGGGTGACGTTGATGCGGGGCGAGGCGCAGACCTGGGGGGCGGGCGAGGCGTCGTCGGCGACGTAGAGGCCGCTGGCGGGGGAGCAGAGGTCGGCGGCGTTGCAGAGTTCGCGGGTGATGGCGAGAGCCTGGGAGAGCCGTCCGGGGCCGGAGGTGAGGAGGCGGAGCTGGGAGAGGCGGGGAGTGGGGTCGAGCGAGAGGCCGCGAAGGGCGGCCATGTCGGCGAGTCCGTGGATGGGTTGGAGGGCGCGGAGGAGGACACAGCCGGGGTTTCCAGCGGGCTGGCAGCTGATGTTGGTGCAGAAGTGATTGCCGTAGATGAAGTAGATGTAGGCGTGGCCGGGAGGTCCGAAGAGGACGGAGTTGCGCGGGGTTTCTCCGGAGAAGGCGTGGGAGCCGGGGTCGGTGAGTCCGAGGTAGGCTTCGGCTTCGACGATGCGCCCGGCGAGGAGGGTGCGTCCCTGGCGACGGATGAGGAGTTTGCCGAGGAGCGCGGCGGCGACCTGGCGGGGATCGCGGGAATAGAAGGGGCGCGGGAGCGGAGAGAGAGCGCGCAGGGTGGAGGCGGCGGAAGGCATGAGTGAAAGCGATTTTACACGGGAGGCAGCAGAAGGAATTTTGCGGGCGGACGATTTTAGAGAACACTGGATGAGGGTAGAACGTCTTTACTGATGTGGACATGATTGGCCGGGTGAGCTTGATCGAGAGCATGGCGAGAGCGGAGAGCGCGGAGGAGCGGCTGGGCCGGGCAGTGCACGAGCACTCGCGACTGGTTTTTGCCGTGACGTACGCGGTGCTGCGCAACCGGGCAGACGCGGAGGACGCGGTGCAGGAGACGTTTCTGCGGGCGATGCGGCATCCGGGGGAATTTGCACGAGTGGAGGACCAGCGGGCGTGGCTGGCGAAGGCGGGCTGGCGAATTGCGGTGGACCAGGCGAGGAAGCGGAAGAACGCTTCGCTGAGCGACGAGGGAGACGAAGGGCTGCTGGGAAAGCTAAGGGAGGCGGAGCTGGCAGAGGCGGCGAGGGGCGAGGCAAGCGGAGGAGCAGAGGCCCTGGCGATTGGCGGACAGATGCAGGGGCTGCTGGAGCGGCTGATTGGCGGGCTGAAGCCGGAGCTGCGCGAGGTGCTGGTGCTCTCGACGGTGGAGGAGATGAATTCGCGGGAGATCGGCGGGGTGCTGGGAATTCCCGAGGGAACGGTGAGGACGCGGCTGCAACGGGCGAGGACGCAACTGGAAGAGAAACTGGCGGCGCTGTTGCAAAGGCGTGAGGGCTCGGGAGAAGGGAGCGGGCGGCGATGACGGAGAGAGATCGATTTGTGGCGCGGGTGGTGGATGCGGGGTTGAAGCAGTACGGGGCGGAGGCTGCGCCGGAAGGGATGGAGGCGCGGGTGCTGGCAAGGCTGCGGGTGGAGCCGGAGCGAAAGCGGTGGGCGCGGTGGTTGTGGGCTCCGGTGTGCGCGGCGGCGGCGGTGGTGCTGGCGGTGGTGATGGTGAGAAGCGGGGGAGAGCGTTCGCATCCGCCGGGGAAGATGGCGATGGGAGCGGCGGTGGGAGCGGCGGCATCGCCGGCGAATGCGGGGACGGCGCGGGCGGAAGCGGAGCCGGAGCGGCAGAACGGATTGAAGGTGGCAGCTGCGGCGCAGGGGGCGAAGCGCACGACGGCAAGTACGGGGTGGAAGGCGAAGGAGCCGCGGCGGGATTGCTTCTTCTGCGGCGAGCCGCTGAGCGAACAGGAGCAGGCGCTGGTGCGGTATGCGGCGGTGACTCCGAGGGCGGAGTTGGTGGAGGTGGCGAAGGAACAGAAGGAGCAGGAAGAGAGGATGGCACGGCTCTCCCAGGGAGACGGCAGTGGAATGAGACCAGAAAGAGAAGGCAATGATGCGGAAGGAGTGGCCAATTATGAAAGGTGAAGCGATGAGACGGATGCTAGTGGTGATGGCAGCTTTGGCGATGTTCGGTGGCGCAGGATTGATGGCGCAGCAGGCGACGGAGAAGGCGAGTGAAAGCAAAATAGCAAAGCCGGAGGAGCGGCGGGAGTGGAACTGCTACCGGGTGCTCTATACGCTACAGGAGCTGGAAAACGGCAAGGTGGTGAACACCCGGAAGCTGAGCTTGACGGTGGAAGAGGACGCGGGACGGGAAACGCGGACGAAGCTGACGAGCCGGATTCCGGTGGCCGGAAAGAATCCGAATGAAGCGCCGCAGTATGTGAATGTGTCGCTTGACGTCCAGAGCTGGGTAATTTCGCGGAATGGGGTGCCGCATCTGCGGACGTTTCTGAGCATGAACAACCTGGCGCCGGGAGAGACGCCGCAGGCTTCAGGAACGGTGACGCGCAGTTTGGAATCAGAGACCACCTCGCTGGTGAACCTGGGGAAGCCGGTGATGATTGCGACGGTGGAGGACCCGGTGTTCAGCAGCAGAAGCTACCAGCTGGAGGCGACGGTTACGCGGATGAATTAGCAGAGCAGCGTGCGGCGGAAGTTCCCGGAGTTGGAAGAAGCCAACTCCGGGCATGAGGAACAAGGCCGATGCGGCCTCCCACATTTGCGGGGAGGCTGTTATCGGCTCTGGCTATTTGTGGGCTTTAGACTCAGCGAGGACCTGTTCGGCATGGCCTTCCGGTTTAACCTTGCGCCAGACCTGTGCGATGGTGCCGTCTGGGGCAATAAGAAAGGTGGTGCGCTCAATGCCAATCACCTTTTTGCCGTACATGTTCTTCTCTTTTAGGACATCAAAGAGTTTAGCGACCTGTTTTTCAGCGTCGGCGAGCAGGGTGTAGGGGAGCTCGTATTTTTCCTGGAACTTCTTCTGGGCCTTGGATGTATCCGGGGAGATGCCGAAGACGGTGAGCCCGGCACGGATGAGTTTGGCGTACTGATCGCGGAATCCGCAGGCTTCGATGGTGCATCCGGGAGTATTGGCCCGGGGGTAGAAGAACAGCACAATGGGTTTACCCTTGAGAGCGGAGAGAGTGACTGGCTCTCCATTTTCGTCGGGCAAGGTAAAGTCGGGAGCTTTCTCATTGACGTCCATGACCAAGTATCTATACCGCAAATTGATGCAGGCCGTCACGCTGGTGGTGGCGGGCGTGGTAATGAGCCTGCCGCTGGCGGCGCAATTCCGGGCTCCGGTGCCGGAGAGAAAGACTCCGCGGGCGATTGGAGTGCTGGAGACGTACAAGAACGGCTCGCGACGGCTGCTGCCGGTGACGTTCTTCTACGAGAAGCACTACTACGACGCGGCGGCTTACCACGCAACGCCGGTGCCGTTCACACTGTACTCGGAGACAGTGTATGAGGTGCAGCAGTTTGGCAAGCCGCTGGGGACGTTTACGGTGCAGAGCGCGACGACGGTGCAGGGCGGTCCGCAGACGACGGCGCTGTGGTTTGGGAATGGAAAGTTCAAGCTGGCTCCGAACCCGGAGCTGATGGCGAAGAAAAAGGCGGAGGCTCCGGTGGTGCTGGAGGACCCGTCGAAGCCGGTGCTGCGCCGCAGGGCGGGAAGCGAGGGAGACAAGCCGGCGGCGCGTCCGGTGGCGGCCGAGGCAAAGCCCGAGGTAGAGGAAGACCCGGATCGTCCGAAGCTGCACAGGAAGGAAGGCTCCGGCGGAGAGAGCGCGGCGCCGGGACAGACGGCGGGCGCGGGACAGACGGGCACGGGGCAGACAACGACGGCTGAGGCGAAGCCGGAAAGCCAGCCGGAAAGTTCGCAGCAGGATCCGAACAGGCCGAAGCTGCACAGGAAGGACGATTCGGAGCCAGCGAAGAAGGCCGGGGCGACGGCTCCGGGCGCGGGCGCCGTGCTGGTGGTGGGAGAGACGGAGGCCAGTTCAGGAGAAGAGCCGGACCATCCGGTATTGCGGCGGGGCAAGCCGGTACAGGCACAGGGAGGCAGCGATCTGCCGGACTTCAAGCGGGAAGAGCCGGTGTCACGACAGGTGGCGGTGAGCGATGCGGGGCCGTCCGAGGCGCAGACGCTGATCTATGTGTGTCCCGAAGAAGAGCGGCAGCGGATGGAGGAGCAGGCGCGGGAGTTGGCACAGGCTGAGCTGCGGAGGTTGGGGGCGCAGCGCGGACTGGTGCTGCCAGCGGCGAAGACGGCTCCGGCGATGGCGGCCAAGGTGACGAGGACAGCGGCGGGGGCGAAGAAAGTGGCGGCTCCGGCGGCACTGCCATTGCAGGAGGAGCAGTTCATCCCGTACGACCTGGACTACAACAACTATGCGACGGTGGTGTACTCGGCGCGGTATTCGCCGACGGCGGACAGCGCAACTCCGGTGAAGCCGAAGAGCTGGGTGGTGACGGTGATCGCCCGCGAGGACGAGAACAAGCTGGTGAAGCTCTACAGCGCGGTGAGCGACCCGCGGGAGCTGGATTTGTATCCCGAGGTGAGGCTGGTGGATGCGGTGGATCCGGATGGATATGGACGGATGGCGCTGCTGCTGCGGGAGAAGAAGCGGGACGGAGTGAGCTGGCTGGTGGGCCGTCCGACGGGTTACGAGCTGCAGACGGTGTTTGAGACGCCATCGCGGTAAGCGGGGCTTGAGTTCACAGGAAAAAGTGAGCCAGACTGGGTGCTGATCTACAAGATTGACGGGGACGATCTCCACCTGGTCCGCACGGGAAGCCACGCCGACCTATTCTGAATTTCCCGTGAATAAAAGAAGAAATTGAGATTTTCTGCATCTTGGGGGCGGGAAACGGAATCTGAACACGTGTATAGTTGTTGTAACAAGTAATTTATTGGGGAGAGAAAATGAAGAAACTGTTCCTGCTGTTTGTCGCGATGATGGCCACCAGTTCGCTGGCGCTGGCTGCGGATACGTTCAACATTGACGGCGCGCACTCGTCGGCTAATTTCACGGTGAAGCACATGGGCATTTCGACGGTGCACGGGCGCTTTACGGATGTGAGCGGGACGATTGTGTTTGACGAGAAGTCTCCGGAGAAGAGCTCGGTGACGGCGGTGATCAAGGCGGCTTCGGTAAATACCGACAATGCGATGCGCGACAAGCACCTGGGATCGGCGGACTTTTTCGATTCTGCGAACTTCCCGGAGATCAAGTTTCAGAGCACGAGCGTGAAGAAGGTAGGCGAGGGCAAGTATGTTGCGGTGGGCAATCTGACGATCCGCGACGTGACCAAGCAGGTAGAGATTCCGTTTACGCTGGCGACGGGCAAGGGGATGAAGGGCGAGGCTCGGTTGGGCGTAGAGGGGACGCTGGTGATCAATCGCTATGACTACCACGTGAGTTACGACCCGACGGGATTGGGCGTGAGCAAGGAGGTGAACATTGAGCTGAGCATTGAGGCGGCAGGGGCTGCCCCGGCGAAGTAATTGAGTGCAGGTGGATCAAAGACTCCCGGCATGACGCCGGGAGTTTTTGCGTGGGGTGGAAGAGATCGCGCGGACTACTTTGCGCGGGCGACGACGTACACGTAGCGCAGAACTCCGGAGCCCGAGTTGAGAACGTCGTGCTCGGTATGGGGCGGGCAGTAGATGGCGTGGTTGGCTTCGACGGGGAGAGAAGGCTGGCCGTGGAAGAGCATGGTGCCCTTGCCTTCGAGCACGATGAGGATCTCTTCGTTGTCCTGTGTGCTGTGCTTGCCGACGGATTGATTGGGTTGGAGGACAACGAGGCCGGAGCGCATGGTGACGCTTTCGGGAGGTCCGGCGAGCAGGGGGAGATAGTCTTTGCCGTGGGTGTTGAGCTCGACAACTTTTGCGGCGGGCGCGGGTGGTTGCGCGGAGAGAGAGGCGATGGAGGCGAAGAGAAGGACGGAGGCGAAGACAGGCAGGGATGGAACGCGCACGGGAAATCTCCCTTGTGTTGAGAAAGACTCTCAAAGCTTACCCCTATAATTTCCGAATGAGCGAAGAAAGAGTGCAGACGGAGGCGCGGGCAGGAAGAGCGCTGGTGGCGTTGCGGGAGGCACAAGGAGTGCTGAGCGGGCGCGAGTGGGCGGTGGCCGTGGGAGTTCCGGCGGGCGAGGCATGGAAGTTGGCAGAGGAGTTGCGCGAGCTGGGGGTGGAGGTGGAGGGTTCGGCGGCCGAGGGGTGGAGGCTGGCGGGGGATGGGGACGCAGGCGACGTGGCGCTGCCGGAGGTGCTGGAGGCGGGGATTGCCGGGACGATTTTTGCCGGAGGGGTGCGGCACTTTGCGCGGATCGGATCGACCTCAGCGGCGGCGATGGCGGCAGGGGCGGAGGGGGCTCGGGATGGCTCGGTGTGGCTGGCCGAGGAGCAGACGGCGGGCAAGGGGCGGGCAGGGCATGTGTGGGAATCGAACCCGAGGGATGGGATTTACTGCTCGGCGCTGCTGCGCCCGCGAGTGGCTCCGGCGGATGTGATTATTCTGTCGCTGGCGGCGGGGTTGGCGGTGGTGGAGGCGGTACACGAGGTGACGGGGCTGTGGGGAGATTTGCGCTGGCCGAACGACGTGCTGCTGGGCGGGAAGAAGTTCTGCGGAATCCTGACGGAGCTGAACGCGGAGGTGACGAAGGTTCGCTACGTGGTGGTGGGGATGGGGCTGAATGTGAACAACCCGGAATTTCCTAAAGAGCTGGAGGCGATTGCGACTTCGCTGTACCTGGAGGCGGGGCAGAGGTTCTCACGAGTGGCGCTGGTGGGCGCGCTGCTGCGCAGGCTGGATGGCGAGCAGGCGGCGCTGCATGACGGGGTGGCAGCGGCGCGGGAGAGCATTCTGCGTAGGTTCGAGAAGCACTCGACTTACTGCTGCGGGACGGCGGTGGTGGTGGAAGAGGACGGCGGGTATGAGGGGGTGACGCGAGGGCTGGATGAGAGAGGCTTTCTGCGGGTGGAGACCGCGCAAGGGACGCGGACGGTGCTGAGCGGCGGGGTGAGGAAGCGGTGAGCGCGATGAAAACGAAGCGGAAGTTGCTGCGTTGGATGAGCTGGTGGCCGCCATTTCTGGGGATGGGGATTGTGGTGCTGCGGATTTCTGGTGACTTCCGCGAAGTGGATGTGGAGATGGTGCAGCGCTTCTGGAATACGAATTACGTGGGGGTGCATTTTGGGGGCTCGCTGTTTGCGATGACGGATGCGTTTTACATGCTGATGCTGATGGAGAACCTGGGGCGGGGGTACATTGTGTGGGACAAGGCGGCACAGATTCGATTCCGGCGTCCGGCGAAGGGGACGGTGAGGGCGGAGTTCCGGCTGAGCGGGGAGCAGATTGACGAGGTGCGGCGGGCGGCGGAGAGCGCGGCCAAGGTGGAGCCGGTATTTGCGGTGGAGATCAAAGACGAGAGCGGCGAGGTGGTGGCGGTGGTGGAGCGGACGCTGCACGTGAGGAAGAAGTAGGGGAGGGGCGTGCAGCCTGACGGCGAGCGGCGCGCTAGCGCTGAGGGCCTTTGGTCCAGTCCTCGACCTTCAATTTTTCGATTTGGCGGAAGGCGCGATCGTTGGTGACGAGGGTGGCACCGACGGAGAGGGCGTGTGCGGCAATCATGGCGCCAAGATTGCCGATCGGTTGGCCATCCGGTTCGAGTATGGTGCGAAGGTGCGCGTATTGGCTGGCAGCGGCGGAGTCCCATGGGAGTACGGCGACGTGGAGGAGGAACTCCTCAACCACTTCCTGCAGTCTGGTAGCTTCGGGGCGGCGAACGACGCCAAAGCGCAATTCGGCCTCGGTGACGGTGGAGATGGCAAGTTGCGCCATGGGGACCCGCACGAGGCGGCGACGGACGGCGGGGTCGCCCTTGATGATGAAGCTGGCGGTGCTGGTGTCCAGCAGGTAGCAGCGGGCCATCAGAACAACTCACGCTTCTGAGGCGGCGTGACCTTGCGGTCAGAGAGGAAATCGTCGGGGACGCCGGCGTTTGCGGCGAGTTCGAAAAAGTGGTCCCAGGATTCAGGGCGGCGGGAGAGGATTACATCTCCGGTTGCAGGATCTTTTCGGATGAAGACCTCGCCGCCTTCAAAGCGAAGATCGGCTGGCAGGCGAACAGCCTGGCTGCGCCCGTTGGTGAAGAGTTTTGCGGTCCGCGGCATACAGCCCTCCCAAAACTCAGATATATACCATGATATATCACACTGCCGCCTGCTTCGAGATTGGCGAGACGCTTCCAAACGGAGCCGGGTGAGTATTGGTTTGCTGAATGGCCGCTTCGGAATACACTGTTACGTTCGGCTGGTTCGGCTGTTTGCGAGCGGGGTGCTTGCGGGGGCGGGGCCGGCGACGACGGGCGGCGCGGCGGGGTGGCTGCGCGTCGGCCTTAAAATTCCACACTCAGGGCGATCTATGAATTCGTTTGGCAGCCGTTCTTCGCTTCGCGTTGGAAGCAAGCAGTACGACTTCTTCCGTATCTCCTCCTTGGATCAACATGGGTTTACCACGGCGCGGCTTCCTTTCTCGCTGCGCATTCTGCTGGAGAATCTGCTGCGCCGCGAGGATGGGGAGACGGTGACGGCGGAGATGATTCGCGCGCTGGCGTCGTGGACATCGAAGACGACGAGCGAGCAGGAAATTTCGTTTATGCCGAGCCGGGTGCTGCTGCAGGACTTCACGGGAGTTCCGGCGGTGGTGGATTTGGCGGCGATGCGCGACGCGATGGCGCGGCTGGGTGGCGACGCGACGAAGATCAATCCGCTGCAACCGGCAGAGCTGGTGATTGACCACTCGGTGCAGGTGGATGAGTACGGCACGCCGCAGGCGTTTGATTTGAACGCGGCGCTGGAGTTCCAGCGCAACCAGGAGCGCTATGCGTTTTTGCGCTGGGGGCAAGGGGCGCTGAAGAATTTTGCGATTGTGCCGCCGGATACCGGGATTGTGCACCAGATCAACATCGAGTACCTGGCACGGGTGGTGTTTGTGCTGGAATCGGTGGGTAAGTGCGTGGCCTATCCGGACACGCTGGTGGGAACCGACTCGCACACGACGATGGTGAACGGATTGGGCGTGCTGGGCTGGGGCGTGGGCGGAATTGAGGCCGAGGCGGCGATGCTGGGGCAGGCGGCGTCGATGCTGATTCCGCAGGTTGTGGGGGTGCGCTTTACGGGCAAGCTGCGCGAGGGTTCGACGGCGACCGACCTGGTGCTGACGGTGACCGAGGCGCTGCGCAAGAAAGGCGTGGTGGGCAAGTTTGTTGAATACTTTGGACCGAGCCTGGGAACGCTGACGCTGGCCGACCGGACGACGATTGCGAACATGGCTCCGGAGTATGGGGCGACGTGCGGCATCTTCCCGGTGGACGAGGAGACGCTGCGTTACCTGAGGTTGACGGGGCGGAGCGAAGAGCAGATTGCGCTGGTGGAGGCCTATTACAAGGAGCAGGGGTTGTTCCACACGGCGGAGTCGGCGGAGGCCGAGTACACGGATGTGCTGCACATTGACCTGGCGACGATTGTGCCGTCGATTGCGGGGCCGAAGCGTCCGCAGGACCGGGTGGTGCTGGGCGAGGCGGCGGCATCGTTTGCAACGGCGCTGCCCACACTGCTGAAGCCGGATGCGAAGGTGAAGACGCCGGCGGCGGAGCGCGCGGACAGGAGTTCGACCGATTACAAGACGGCGCTGCGCCACGGAAGCGTGGTGATTGCGGCGATCACGAGCTGCACGAACACGTCGAATCCGTATGTGCTGGTGGCAGCAGGGTTGGTGGCGAAGAAGGCGCTGGCACTGGGGCTGAAGCGGCCAGGGTGGGTGAAGAGTTCGCTGGCTCCGGGGTCAAAGGTGGTGACGGAGTATTTGAATGCCGCCGGGTTGCAGACGTACCTGGATCAGGTTGGCTTTAACCTGGTGGGCTATGGCTGCACGACGTGCATTGGGAACTCCGGGCCGCTGCCGCAGGAGGTGAACGACGTGGTGGTGGAGAACGGCTTGGTGGTGGCCAGCGTGCTGAGCGGCAATCGCAACTTCGAGGGGAGAATCCACTCCGAGGTGCGCGCGAATTATTTGATGTCGCCGCCGCTGGTGGTGGCGTTTGCGCTGGCGGGCGAGATGATTGACATGTACAAGGACCCGATTGGTACGGGAACGAACGGGGCCGTGTATCTGAAAGATATTTGGCCGACGCAGAAGGAAGTGGACGACGTGGTGCACAAGGTGATCACGTCAGAGATGTTCCGCGAGAGCTATGCGACGGTGCTGGACGGCGACGCGCGCTGGCAGGGGCTGAAGGTTCCGGCAGGCGATACGTATGTGTGGGACGACAAGAGCACCTACATTCAGAACCCTCCGTATTTTGAGGGGATGACGAGCGCGCCAAAGGCGGTGGCGGCGATCAAGGGAGCACGGGTGCTGGCGCGCTTCGGGCACTCGGTGACGACGGATCATATCTCTCCGGCAGGGTCGATCAAGAAGGACTCTCCGGCGGGGAAATATTTGATTGAACATGGCGTGCAGCCGGTGGACTTCAACTCGTACGGCTCGCGGCGCGGCAACCACGAGGTGATGATGCGCGGAACGTTTGCCAATACGCGCATCAAGAACAAGCTGGTGCCGCATATCGAGGGCGGGTACACGAAGCTGATTCCGGGGGGGCAGGAGCTGTCGATTTACGACGCGGCGGTGGAGTACCGCAAGGCCGGAGTGCCGGTGATTGTGATTGCGGGCAAGGAGTACGGCTCGGGTTCGTCGCGCGACTGGGCGGCGAAGGGGCCGCTGCTGCTGGGAGTGCGCGCGGTGATCGCGGAGAGCTTCGAGCGCATCCACCGCTCAAACCTGGTGGGGATGGGAATTCTGCCGCTGCAGTTTCTGGCGGACCAGAGCCCTGAGAGCATCGGGATTACGGGCGAGGAGAGCTACGAGATCGCTGGGCTGGAGGCGGCGCTGGCAAGCTTCGCTCCGGGCAAGACGGTGGAGGTAAGAGCCACGGCATCCGGCGGCACGGTGAAGGTGTTTACGGCAACGCTGCGGATTGATACTCCGCAGGAGGTGCTGTACTACCAGCACGGCGGGATTCTGCAATATGTGATCCGGCAGTTGCTGAAGTAAGAGCGAGGTTGGGAGAGTGAGCGCGGACTCCGGTCCGCGCTTTTCTTGCTTTGAGGTCGCAGGGAGGATCTCTGCAAATTATTTGTGGGCCGAAAATCCAAGCTGCTTCCCTCCGCGTACTGGAGATGAATTTGAGCGATGTTTCGGCCAGTGGCGCGGCATTGCTCACGGGGAGGAAGCATGGATTTTGCACATCTGCCGGACGAGTTCTTCAGAATCAGCGAACAACTCATGAATCGTCGCAAGTTCTTTCATGGAGTGGGCGCGGTGGGATTGGGCGCGATGGCGGCTCCGTTGCTGCTGAGCGCACTGGACCCGACACCGCTGCGGGCGGATGAGCGTGAATCCTCCGCGGAGGCTGCGTCCGAGGTGGCGCAGGCAAAGGATACAGTGGCCGAGATTGCAACAGCGGCGCTTATCGCGGAAGACCTGGCGACCACGTTCTACTACAACGGCCTGGTCGGGAATGTGATTCAAGACCCGAGCCTTGCGGGTTCGGGAGGCAGCGCGACGCACGTGACCTCGCAGGGAAACGTGGGGAATGTGAATTACATCCAGGCGGCGCTCAGCGAGGAGATTGCGCATGCGAACCTGCTGCGTACGCTGCTGAAGATTCCAACGGCGGGGAAGGATCCGGCGCAGACGTTTTACTTTCCGGCAGGAACGTTCGACTCGATTGGGCCGTTTCTGGCGCTGCTGGACGCGCTGGAGAATGCCTTTATTGGAGCTTACCTGAACGCGGTGCAGGAGTTTGGAAAGCAGGCCGCGTGGGTTCGTTCGCAGGAGATGGCGCGCAGGAAGCACGACGACACGTACTCACCCGAGCAGTTGGTGTACTTGTCGAAGGTCTCGGCGTCCATCATGGGAATTGAATCGGAGCACCGGGTGTTGGGGCGCGTGATCTCCAACAGCAATCCGGCGAACAATCGCAACTACGAGCAGACGGACAACATCACGGCGGTGTACAACGGCGCGAACTCGGCGGTGAAGGCACTTACGCCCTTCCTGACGGCGAGCACGGGGCCGGCGTACTCGCTGGGAACGGCGCTGGAGCAGCAGGGGTCGGTGTCGCTGCCGGTGGCCGGAAACCCGCCGAGCTTCTGAAGAACCCTTGGGGGCGGCGTGAACGCTGCCCCACTTTTTGTATGGAGGAAATGAATGTTGGAAGGGATCTTTCAACCAATGCACCTGGTTGTAATCCTGGCGCTTGCCTTGCTGATGTTCGGTCCACGCAGGTTGCCGGAACTGGGGCGCGGTGTCGGGGAATGTATCCGGAGCTTCAAGTCATCTCTCGGAGACGGACCGGAGACGAAGAGTGTGGAGAAGGAGTAGTCCTGGTTCCCAGCCAGCGAAGAATTTCGGCGGTGCGGGCCTCCTTTGCCGGGGCAGCCGCGACTAATTGTTCATGGGCCAGAGTCTTGGCCCTGAGCTGGATCTGCAGATTAAACGTTTACCCAGAAGGAATGGCGTGGGCAGTGGGCAGCCAGAACAGAGCCTGACCGATGCGACGGTGATTGCGCGGATCTGCTCCGGCGATGAGGGCGCGATGGCGGTGCTGTATGACCGCTACGCTCGCATTGTGTACTCGGTTGCGCTGCGCGTGCTGGCCGAGACGAGCGCGGCCGAGGACGTGCTGCAGGAGGTATTTCTGCAACTGTGGCGCAATCCGCAGGCATTTGACGCGAGCCGCGGCAGCCTGATGGCGTGGCTGGCGGTCATTGCCCGCCATCGCGCGATTGACCACCTTCGCAGGCAGCACCCACATGAGGAAGCGACAGAGACGGTGGTTGCGCTGAGTCCGAGCATGGAGACAGAGTCGGAGCGCAGGCAGACAGTCCAGAAGGTGCAGAGCATTATGGCGGGGATGCCGAGCGAGCAGCGCAGCGCGCTGGAGATGGCGTTCTTCGATGGACTGACCCATACGGAGATCGCCGGCAAGACAGGGCAGCCCCTGGGCACGGTGAAGACGCGCATCCGTGCGGGGCTGCTGACATTGCGTAAGGCATTTGCAGCATGAGCACTCACGAACAAATCGAAGGCGAGCTGCCGCTCTACGCGCTGGGTGCGCTGGACGAAGACGCTCTGCACGCGGTGGAGAATCATCTGGAAGGGTGCGCAGTGTGCCGGGGCGAGTTGCTGAGGTTGCGCGGCGACCTGGGCCTGGTCGGTCTCTCGGTGAGAGTGGCGGAGCCTCCTGCTTATTCCCGCGCACGCCTGTTGAGGGCGGTGGCGCGGGAGCCGCGATCGCTGCGGGGCAAGAGCGCGTTGACTTGGGCGGCGGTGTTTGCCCTGGCCTCGGTTGTGCTGCTGGCGGTCTCGCTGATTCTGTGGCGGCAAAATGAGAATCTGCAGAACGAGGGGGCGAGGTTGCGCACGCAGATTGAACAGGAGCGGAGCAGCACGGCATTGGCGCGACAGGTTATGGCAGTGATGACGGCCCCGGATGCGATGCACGTCACACTGGTTGCGGGCAAGGTGAAGCGTCAACCGCAGGGCAGGGCAATCTATTCGCCGCATTCGGGAGGGTTGGTCTTCCTGGCGAGCGACTTTGAGGAGCTGAAGCCGGGAAAGGCGTATGAGCTCTGGCTGCTTCCGGCGGATTCGCGGGCTCCGATTCCTGCAGGCGTATTCAAGCCCGATGACAAGGGGAGTGCTTTAGTGCTGATGCCTCAGCTTGCCAGCGGCACCGTGGCGAAGGCCTTTGCGGTGACAGTTGAGCCGGAGAGCGGAAGCACGACGCCAACGCCCCCAATTCTGCTTTCCGGCGGGCAGTAGCCCTCGACTAAATTCCAACGGCGGTATAGTCGTCTTCGTCGGCGCGGCGCTTTTCGAACTTGCGGTAGGCGTCATAGGGGCGGCGGGCGAATCGGCGTTTGCGCAACTCGTATCCGGCCCACAGGCCGAGCCCGACGGCGGCGACGACACCGACAGCAGAGGCGATGGTGATGACCGGGTGATCGGTGATGGGACGGGCCATGCGGCCTCCGCGGAGGACGACGCGTCCGGGGATGCCGAGCTCGCCACGGAAGTTGACGACGGCATCGTAGCCGCCGCGCTCGATGGCGCGGTAGGCGTTGAGGAAGGTTTTGAGCGAGGGAGTGACGGAGTCTTCTCCGCCGTGGACGACGGCGTGGTGGACACCGCGCTCCTTCTGGCGCTCGAGGAGCTCTTCAAGGGCGGCACCGAGCGAGCTGCTGTGGCTGGCCATGGAGCGGTAGGCGATGCGTCCGCTCTTATCGACGATGAAAGAGGCGTTGGGCAGGGCGCCGTACTTGCGGTGAACCTCGCCGCCGAGTTCGTCAACGAGGATGGGGAAGTCGATCTGCTCCTGCTCACGGAGGAGCATGGCGGCGCGGGCTTTGTCGGCGATGGAGTGGTGGGCGGGGAGTTCGGCACCGGGGTGAGCCTCGCGCACATAGATGAAGAGGAACTCGACCTCAGAGCGCGGGAACTCGCGGGCGAGAGAGCGCAGGCCTCCGATGGACGCCGCTGTCTGCGGACAGGTGGCGGAGCCGAAGGTGAGAACGACGTTGCGGGAGTCCTTGAAATCGGAGAGCTTGACCTGGTCGCCGGAGAGCGAGCGGAGGTCAAAGTCGGGAGCCTCGTCGCCGGGTTCGGGCGCACGGCTCCAGCGATCAGAGGGATGGCCCTGCAGCATCTCGCGGCGGAAACGGTCGTAGTTGTAACGGGTGAATCCGAACATAAAAGGCCTCCGATCGGGGCGGCGTCCCCGCCAACGATGATACCCGCTTTGCCGGGAGAGCGCTGAATTTTGAATGGCGTACGGAGAGTGGGATGCCGGGCCGGGGTGGGGTGTTGGCGGACGGGTAAACGGGGTAGAAAACGGGAGCAGCGGGATAGTTCGCACAGAACCTGCATGCTTGTTCCGACGGTTGATCCGGCGTGACCGGACTACTCTGCGGCGCGAATACAGCGGGCCTGGTGGCCGGGGGAGAGGGTGACGAGCGCGGGCATGGCGGCTTCACAGGCGGGGATGCAGAGGGGGCAGCGGGGGGCGAAGGAGCATCCGGCGGGCAGGGCGAAGGGTGAAGGAACGGCGCCCTCGATGGCGTGCAGAGGTTGATGGCGGTCGGTCTTGAGGGTGGGGATGGAGCCGAGCAGGCCGCGGGTGTAGGGGTGGGCGGGGCGCTCGAAGATTTCGCGGGCGGAGCCGCTTTCGACAATTCTTCCGGCATACATGACGGCAATGCGGTCACTGACGCGTGCGACGACGGCGAGGTCATGCGAGACGAAGAGCATGGCGAGGCCGAGGCGGCGGCGCAGGTCGGCAAGCAGTTCGAGAATCTGCGCCTGCACGGTTACATCGAGGGCGGTAGTGGGTTCGTCGGCGATGAGCAGGGCGGGGCGGTTGACGATGGCCATGGCGATCATGACGCGCTGGCGCTGGCCTCCCGAAAGCTGGTGGGGATAGTCTCGCCAGCGGCGCTCGGGTTCAGGGATGGCGACCTCGCGAAGAGCTTCAATGGCGCGCTGGCGGGCCTCGCTTCTGGAAACTCCGGGCGCATGGGCGGCGACGGCTTCGGCGACCTGATCTCCGACACGCATGACGGGGTTGAGGGCGGTCATGGGCTCCTGGAAGATCATGGCCATGCGCAGTCCGCGAAGGTGCTGGAGTTGGGTGGGCGTGGCGGAGGCGAGGTTGCCGCCCTCAAAGAGAACAGTGCCGGAGAGGCGCGCCTGCGGGGGGAGCAGCCCCATGATGGCCAGCGAGGTAACGCTTTTGCCGGAGCCGGATTCGCCGACGAGGGCGAGCGTCTGTCCTGAGTCGAGAGTGAGCGAGATGTCGCGCACGGCGGCGACAAGACCCTGCGGGGTGGGGAACTCGACGGTGAGGTTCTGGAGCGAGAGGAGCACGAGAGGTATTGAAACACAGATGGAATCCGCGTGGTTTGGGGACAGGCGAGATCAGAAGCAGAACCAACTCGCCTTGGGATCGTCGGGCCTGGCAAGATTGCAGCCGTCGCCGACGGAGACGGATTGAGCTAGCGCCGTTCCGGTGAGCGCTGAAAGAACACAGAGGAATGCAGCGAAGACTGCAACATTCCCCAAGGGCGCATTCTATGGTGCCTTGGGGCTGGGCGCGGTTTCTCCCTGCACGACGCTGCGGGCGGGGTCATTGACGAGTTTACGCAGGAAGCTGGGAGGGATGGTGGCGGAGACTTCGGCGCGGTCGCCCTTCTGGGTGATCTTGATGGAGTCGAAGACAGCTTTTACGTCGGCATCGGCGGGGCCGGAGGCGGCGTTGGCCTGAATGCTGCGGAAGAGAGCGAGGAAGGTAGTGGTCTGATCGGTGAAGTTCCGCGCGGCATCTTCGCTGCGGGTGTAGAACTCGGCGCGGGCATGGATGGTGGTGAGCATGCGCAGGGAGACGACGACGTCGCTGTCACTGGGGAGCCCAATATCCACTCCTCCGGGAAGGGTGAACGAGGGTATTGGGCGGGGCTGGGGAGCCGATAGCTGGGAGGCGGCAGGAACGCGCGAGATGGCCCAGAGCAGACTGCCGAGAGGCACCTTGGGATAGTAGGAGCGCACCAGGGATGGTCCGCCAAAGGGCAGCGCCACTTTCTTGAAGCGATCAATCATGCCGTGGACCGCGCCAGGATCTTCCAGGTTCGAGATGGCTACGGTGTCAATGGCGAGCAGGGCCACGCGCAGGATGCGATTCTCGATGGGAATGGAGTACACGTCGATGTCGCGATAGATTTCGACGGAGCGTGAATGCTGGCGCAAATACTGTGCGAGCTTGATCTGATCGTAATGACCGACGAGGATTTCAGAGTAGCGAGTGGTTCCGCGCGCGGCTTCTCGCGCAGACAACTTTGCCGAACCCGGGGATCGATGAATGGCCATGGCGGCCTCATCCAGATCGCGTTCAAATGCGAAGCCTGTGTCTTTGACGAACTCGTCGTAGCCGGGCGCGAGCTTGGGGAGTTGCTGCTGGTCGAAGGCCGTGAGGTTACGCACGGTTCCGAAGTCGATGTAGAGAATGGCATCGGCTTCCGGGAGCAGGCGGGCAGCTTCCGGCGCGGCCTGCTTGCGCAGCAGGACGACGGCGCCGACGGCGGCGATGAAAACCAGCACACAAAGCGAGATGATGAGAATGCGCCGGCGAGCTCTCATGGCTGGACGTGGTACCAGAACGGCGAAATGACAGAGCAGAGGTGGGCGGCGCGCGTTGCGTTGCCGGGTTTGTAGCCAGTGCAGAGCTTTTCAGGTAATATCATGCTTGGTGCCGAATGATAGCATCCGGCAGGGCCTGGAGTCCTGTGGACCGCCGCGAAGCTGGACTTCGCGATGGACGGGATGAAGGATTGCACTCCGGCGGACAGTGCTGGAGCCGGCACCGGGCACCGGTACGGGATTGCGAGTTGCGCGAGGCAATATGGCGTGCTATCTTCGCTTTGGAGTCCCGGACGCCGGTTCAGTTTCCGAAGCGCAGTATGGTTGGAAGCGGCTTTGGTGGGCTGGCGTAGCTCAGCTGGTAGAGCATCTGATTTGTAATCAGAGGGTCGGGGGTTCAAATCCCTTCGCCAGCTCCAATGTTTGGTCTTTGAGCGCAGAGCGGATGCGTGAGGAGACAGGATCCCAGTGCGGTTTTCTTTCCGAGAGAAACGCCCTCCAAAAGGATCTACCGGACAGGCTGAACGCGCGACGAAAGCCGCGAGCGGCGAAGCACGGTTCGGGGTTTGCGAGAGTAGTGTTCCGCGGTGGGCTCAAGCGCCCGTCAGGGATCTTTGAAAGTTTGCGCGGGACCGATGTGCACTCCGGTGCCGTCAGTACACGAATTTTACGCACAGGTGGGTGAGCGGTTAAAACCAACAGACTGTAAATCTGTCGGCCTAAGGTCTACGGAGGTTCGAATCCTCCCCTGTGCACCATTTTTTGCCCTGGCTTGAGCGCGGCTCGGCCGGTGCGGCGTATGATTGAGGCGTGATGGCAAGAGAGCGTCGATTCTGGATCGCCATGGTGGCGTTTGTATTGTTGGGCCTGCTGGAATGGACTACGCTGAGTCCGGAAACGGTTCGCGTGGTGAATGGGCCGAATGGCGCGCCGCTGCTCGACGTCAGTATTCGTGGCGTGGCAGTCGGGGTTCTGGGATTGTTCGCATTTCGAAGCTGGATTCATCACCGGCGAGAGATGCTGGAAGAGCGCAGCCGTTCCGGGCAAGAGTGATTTTGTAGCGGTGCGGGAGTAACTCAGTGGTAGAGTCTCAGCCTTCCAAGCTGTTGGTCGCGGGTTCGATTCCCGTCTCCCGCTCCAAAAGTTCCGCAGGTCGTATATACTGCGAGTTGTAGATGCTGATGTAGCTCAGTCGGTAGAGCACTCCCTTGGTAAGGGAGAGGTCATCGGTTCAATCCCGATCATCAGCTCCATTTTTTAGCAAGGCCGAATCAAGCGCGGCCCTCCTTCGTGGAGGGCTGTTGTGAGTTCGGCGAAGCAATGAGGCGAGCGCGCACTGCCTGGCGGAAAAGGGCAGCCGTGGGTCGCCTTGTGGCGCGAAACGAATTATGTCGCGAACCGGATATGAGCAGCCGGAGTTGCCGATTCAGGCGAAGCCGGTGTACGAAGTTCTCCATGCAGCACTGGGGCGCGTTCTGGCTCCGAATGCGGTGGAGAGGTATCTGCGCAAGTTGGAGAATCGCGGGTTGCAGGCGCGAAGCTTCGAGCAGGTGCTGGCGACGAAGGTGTTGGAGCAGTTGGACGAGCGGTTGGCGGGTTCGGGAAAAGCGGCCAGCCAATGGTATGCGGAATTGCCGGTCCCAGACCAGGGGCAGTTGCGCGAGTTCTACCTGACCGCAGTCGAAGCGGTCGATCCGGGTCTGCGCGAGAAGTACGCGAAAATCTATCGTAATTACTAGGGCATAAAGTCATGGCGAAAGAGAAATTTGACCGCAGTAAGCCGCACGTGAACGTTGGAACGATCGGCCACATCGATCATGGCAAGACGACGCTGACGGCGGCGATCACGAAGGTGCTGGCAAAGCACAATCCGAACATCAAGTTCCGCTCG
>CAILAZ010000067.1 GCA_903832295.1 uncultured Acidobacteriota bacterium | reverse complement strand
GTCGCCGGTCTTGAACCAGCCGTCTTCAAAGGCGGCAGCGCTTTCCTCGGGCATATTCCAATAGCCCTTGAAGACGCTGGGGCCGCGAACCAGCAGTTCCCCGTCCTCGGCAATCTTTACCTGAACGTTGGAGAGCGGGCGGCCGACGGTGCCGAGTTTGTGGGCGCGGGGAGAGTTGACGGCGATGACGGGAGAGGTTTCGGTGAGGCCATATCCCTCATGCACGAGCAGGCCGATCTCGGCGTACCACTCGGCGAGTTCGCGGCCAAGGGGGGCGCCGCCGGAGATAAAAATCCGGACCTTGCCGCCCATGGCCTCCAGCACCTTGGAGAAGAAGAGGCGGTTGGCCAGTTTCCAAACTAACGCGGACGGACGCCTGCCAGCGAGAACCTCATTGAGATGCGCCCAGCCTACCGACATGGCCCATCGATAGACTGCCTTCTTGAATCCGGCGGCTACTCCGCGCTGCACCTGGTTGTAGATTTTCTCGTACACTCTGGGCACGGCGACAAAGATGGTGGGATGGATCTGCCGCAGGATGCGGGGCATGTCCTCGATCAGGGGACAGTAGGCGATGGTGACGCCGCGGTAGAGCTCGGCGAAATCAACGTGACGCGCGGTGATGTGCGAGAGCGGCAGGAAGCTCACGGCGAGGTCGGTGTTGACCTGGAAGTCGAATTCGTCCAGGGAGACGGAGAGGTTGGAAGCGATGTTGCCGTGGGTGAGCATTGCCCCCTTGGGAACACCCGTGGTTCCGCTGGTGTAGATCAGCGTTGCCAGATCGTCGGGGGTTACCGCGTGGGCGAGGGCATCGAGGTTCGGCATGCGCTCGGCCGGTCCGGCATCCATGAGGGAAGCCATGGAGAGCACGCCGGTACCGGGCTCAGGAGAATCCATCAGGATGATGGTCTCAACCGAGGTCTCAGACTGCACGGCGCGCAGCTTGGCTAATTGGGCAGGGCTGGAGACAAACGCCGTGCGCGCGCCGGAGTGGCGCATGAGAAAAGAAATCTGGTCTGCCGTAAGGGTGGCGTAGATGGGCACGGTTGCAGCCCCGGCCAGCAAAATCGCAAAGTCGGCGATCGTCCATTCCGGCCGATTCTCCGACAGGATCACAACGCGATCTCCGCGCGATATGCCGCGACGACGAAGCTCCTGCATGACGCCCATCACACGGGTGTAGAGGCCGGAAGAAGAGATGGAGCGCCACTCGGACCCGGATTCATAGAGCATTACACGGGACTGATTGCGGTCCACGACCTGGAAGAAGATATCGACCAGGGTGCGTGGCTTGGGCTTAGCGTTCATGCGTCGTCCCTTCAATGACGAGCTTGTCTTTCCAACCCCATTAAGATGATGTCTGCGACTGAATCGGCCACATCGGTTAACTTGTAATGCGTATTATCCAGAACCCAGGAAGTGACCATTTCGTCGAGCGCGCCGAAAAAGCAGTTGGCGGCGATCTTCTCACGGAGGTCGCTGCGGAATATTCCCTGCTCCTGACCCTGGCGAATGGCGGAACGGACCAGATCGAAGTACTCCACCATATGTTGATGCGAAAAAGGAGCAAGGAATCGCGCGCTCTGACGCAATTCCATCTGAAAGACCACTGCCAGGTCCCGATTGGAGCCGAGGGCCTGCAAATGGAGTTGAGCCAGACGCCGCAATTTTCCGGCGGGGGACTCGATGGCTTGCAACTCGATGCGGGCGCGACTGACAAAGGCGTCAAACGCGGTGTTGATCGCCGTCATGAGCAGCTCTTCTTTATTCCGGAAGTACAGATAGACCGTTCCGTCCGCCACGGAAGCTCGCGCCGCCACGTCAGACACGCGGGACGAGTGGAATCCCTTCTCGGCAAAGACTGAGACGGCCGCATCCAGGATGCGCTGATACTTGTCACCCACAACCCGCGGTTTCGGCGCGACCTTCAACCGAGTTTGCCTGCTTTTTGGAGCTCTCATAGAGATTGCACTCTGTACTGCCGAACAGAAAAGGTAATCACCCTAAGACCAGGCCAGACTCTGCCACCGGAAACGATAATGGAAAACGCGGTGGCGGGGAAGAGGAGAGTTTCACAATCTGTGCTCTGCTCCGACGGTAAACCTCCGAATTGTCCGGCACATCCAATCACGTGTGCATGAATAGCGCGGCTCCGTGGAGGTGTGTTTCCGAAGAGCGCGTAGAAGCCCAACTGGGAAGCCGGCTGGGCTTTTTGCCTGATAGCGGCTCGATCCAAGCCAGCGCCAGCGAGAGGAACTCACTTCAATATGGCAGCGCGCCCGGAACCGACATGGTACAAAGACGCCATCATCTACGAAGTACACGTACGAGCATTCTATGACAGTGTGACCGATGGCATCGGAGATTTTGGGGGCTTAACCCAGAAACTCGACTACCTGGAGGACCTGGGAGTGACGGCGGTGTGGTTATTGCCGTTTTGCCCCTCGCCACTCCGCGACGACGGATACGACATATCGAACTACAACGATGTCCATCCGGCGTATGGGACTCTGAAGGACTTTCACCGCTTTCTGAAAGAAGCGCACCGTCGCGGGCTCCGGGTCATCACCGAACTGGTCCTAAATCACACCAGCGACCAGCATGAGTGGTTTCAGCGCTCACGGCGGGCTGCACCAGGCAGCCGCTGGAGAAACTTCTATGTCTGGAGCGATACACCGGAAAAGTATTCGGAAGCCCGGATTATCTTCAAGGACTTCGAGGCCTCGAATTGGACATGGGATCCGATTGCCAAGTCCTATTACTGGCACCGGTTCTATTCCCATCAACCAGATCTCAACTGGGACAATGCCGAAGTGAAACAGGCGATGCTGTCTGCAATGGACTTCTGGTTTGACATGGGTGTGGACGGCTTGCGGCTGGACGCAGTTCCGTACCTGTTTGAGCGTGAAGGCACAAATTGCGAGAACCTTCCCGAGACCCACGCCGCGCTGCGTGAAGTGAGAGCGCATGTGGAGAGCAAGTACAGGGACAAGATGCTGCTGGCAGAGGCAAATCAGTGGCCGGAGGATTCGGTGGCCTATTTTGGCAACGGGGATGAGTGCCAGATGGCTTTCAACTTTCCGGTGATGCCGCGCATGTTCATGTCACTCCAGATGGAAGATCGCTATCCTCTCACGGACATCATGAAGCTGACGCCTGCGATTCCGGAAAACTGCCAGTGGGCGCTCTTCCTGCGCAATCACGATGAACTGACCCTGGAGATGGTGACGGACGAAGAGCGCGACTTCATGTATCGCACGTACGCGCATGATCGCCAGATGCGGATTAACCTCGGCATCCGCCGGAGGCTTGCTCCACTGCTGGAGAATGACCGCCGCAAGATCGAACTCATGAATGCACTTCTGTTTTCGCTGCCGGGAACCCCAATCATCTACTACGGTGACGAAATTGGGATGGGTGACAACGTTTACCTTGGCGACCGCAACGGAGTGCGCACACCGATGCAATGGAGCGCAGACCGCAACGCAGGCTTCTCGCGGGCGAATCCGCAAAGGCTCTATCTGCCGGTGAATATCGATCCGGAATACCACTACGAAGCAGTGAACGTGGAGACACAACAACGCAACCCGCACTCGCTCTTCTGGTGGATGAAGCGGCTGATCGTACAGCGCAAGCAGTTCCGCGCATTTGGCCGGGGAACACTCGAATTTCTGTATCCGTCCAACCGCAAGGTGCTGGCATGCTTCCGGCAATTCGAGGACGAGCGAATCCTGGTGGTGGCGAATCTGTCGCGCTTCAGCCAGGCGGTCGAGTTGGATTTGCAGAAGTATGCAGGGACTACGCCGCTGGAAATTTTTGGGGCCAGCCGATTTCCCCAGGTTACAGAAGACGCGTATTTCCTTTCCCTGGCACCCTACTCGTTCTATTGGTTCAGGTTGCTGCCACAGGTGGCTGGCGAAGAATCGATGGGAGATGGCATGACCGGCGAGGTGCTGGAGACGCTGGAAGCCGAGTCGCTGCGAGCGGTATGGACGGAACCAGTGCTGGAGGAGATTGCGAAACTGCTTCCGCCAGCGATCCGCAAGCGCAAATGGTTCCAGGGGCGCACGCGGACGATGACGGGGGTTGCGGTGGAAGACGCGATTCCATTGCGGCGGCCTGACCTGGCAGTGCTGATGATTCGCGTGGAATACAGCGGCGGCGAAGATGAACGATACGTGATTCCGATGGCTCTTTCCGCGGGGCCGGAAGCTGAGAAGATTTTGCGTGAACATCGGGATGCGGTGCTGGCAAGGCTGAATTTCAAGGATCAGAGCTGGGTGCTGATGCACAGCGCGCTGTTTGAGCGCAGTTTCAGCGATGCACTGCTGACTGCCGTGCTGAAGCGCAGCAGATTCAAGAGCGCGAAGGGAGAGGTGGTTGCGGGCCACACGAAGTCATTTCGCGAAGCATGGTCGCATGTGCGTTCCAATCGCGAACCGCAGGTGCTTTCCCTCGACTCGCCAAACACGTTTGTAAACCTGGGCGAGGACTTTGTGCTGAAGCTCTATCGCGAAGTCGAAGAGGGGATGAATCCGGATCGCGAGATCAACGAGTTTCTTACGGAGAGGACTGGTTTCGCGCAGATTCCAAAAGCCCTGGGCTGGCTGGAGTATTGCACGCACGAGGACGATGAGGTGCAGAGCACGACGCTGGGGCTGGTCTCAAGCTATGTGCGAAATGCAACGATCGGCTGGCAATACACAATCGACCACCTTGGGCTGTACTTTGAGCGCACGCTGGCCGTGCATGAAGAAGATGCGCGCGCCAAGGATGTGATTCAGCGCAGCCCACTGGCTTTGGCGCAACACGCTGTGCCGCCTCTGATGGCGGAACTGCTGGGGAGTTTTGAGAATGTAGTGCACATGCTGGGTGTGCGCACGGCGGAACTGCACGCCGCACTGAGCAGCCATCCT
This sequence comes from uncultured Acidobacteriota bacterium, assembly GCA_903832295.1. Taxonomy (GTDB): domain Bacteria; phylum Acidobacteriota; class Terriglobia; order Terriglobales; family Acidobacteriaceae; genus TOLSYN. Next base: position 40,823 of record CAILAZ010000067.1, on the reverse strand, counting down.
GAAATTCCTGACTTTTCGCCGGAGCCATTCACGGATTTCTACCGGTACGGGCTTTACCACGGAATGCTGGGACTGCTGGGGCGCTCGCTGGACGCCTTGCGCACGAACCTGAATACGCTTTCGGAGAAGGTGCGACTGCATGCCGAGGAACTTCTGGGCAACGAGGCGGCAATTCGCAGCGGGCTCCTGCCTCTGCGCGATCAGCGAATCTCGGGCTCGCGGATTCGTATCCACGGTGACTACCAGCTCGGCAACGTGCTGTTCACGGGAAGCGATGTGGTGATCCGGAATTTTGATGGCATTCCTGGGCGGCCCCTGAGTGAGAGACGCATCAAGCGTTCAGCAATGCGCGACGTTGCGAGCATGATCCGCTCGCTGCACTATGCGGCCCATGCGGTCTCATTCGGCTATGTGCCCGGCGTGACCAAGGGGAGCGAGCAAGAGTCGCGGATTGATCGCTGGGCGGAACATTGGCACGAGTGGGTTTCGGCGATGTTCCTGGAAGCTTACCTGGGAGCTTCGCGCGGGATGGACTTTCTGCCGCGGACGGAGAGCGAAATCCAGATATTGCTGAAGGCGCACCTGATCGAGAAGTCGCTGCTTGAGATTGCATACGAGCTGGAACACAGGCCTGATTGGGTGGGAATTCCGCTGCACGGGCTGTTGCTGCTGCTGAAGTGGTAGGGCGTCTCAAGTGCTGTTTGCCGGTTGCCGATGAGTCAGGCAGGAGCAACTGGAATGGCGCAAATCCACGAGCAACTGCTTCAGAGTTTCAGTGATGCGATGCCGTTTGGGGTGTGCTTTGTAGATTCGAGCGGCAAGATAATCTACTGGAACCCGGCGTCGGAAGCACTCACCGGATATATGAGCCACGAGGCTCTGGGCCGCATGTATCGCGACGATCTTCTTCTGCAATGCTCAGAGAACGGCGCGAGCTTAGAGGCACTGTGTCCGGTGATTGAGGTCCAGCGGGACGGGAGACCGGTGGATGCAGAGATGTATCTCCGGCACAAAGACGGCCACCGGATTCCTGTGCATGTGTTTGCATTTCCGCTGCGCGATGAGGCGGGGGAGATACGCGGCGTTGGAGAGATCTTCGACGCGCAGTGGAGGCAGGATAGCGCTGGCCGCGGCGGTCACTCGGACCGCGAGTTTGAGATTGCCACGGGGCTACCCGGCGCGGAAGAGAGCAGAGAACATCTGAAGATGCTGCTTCGGTCCGCGCTGGCTCCGTCAGCCGTACTCATCCTGATGGAGATGGCCGAGCAGTGTTCGATGCTGCATCATGGCGGCACCGCGATGCTGCACCAGTCCCTGCGTGTGCTGGCAAAGACGGTTGCGGGGCTGCTGCCCGCACGCAGCTATGTTGGCTGCTGGTGCGAGGGGAAGCTGACGGCAATCGTTCCAGAATGCGCTCCCGAGACACTTGAGCAATTGAAATCAACGCTGGCGTCCGTGGGTTCCTCCTGTGCGGTGAAGTGGTGGGGCGACCGGGTTGCCTTCGGGGTTCGCGCGGCGGCCTGCTACGTTGATCCCTCGTTGAGCGTGGACGCGCTGATTCAGCGGCTGGAACTGGACCTGAAGAGCGCCGGCAGCGGGAAGGAGCAAGGATGTTCATCGTCATTGGCATCATCGTAGTGTTTGGGTCGATCCTGGCCGGCTACCTGATGGAACACGGCAACCTGATGGTGTTGATGCAGCCAGCGGAACTTCTAATCATCGGGGGCGCGGCCGCAGGTACGCTGCTGATCGCCAATCCTCTGCATGTCATCAAGAAAATCCTGTCTGGAGTCATGGCGCTGTTCAAGGGGTCGCACATCACTGAAGCCTTCTACCTTGAGACCTTGCGGATGTGCTACGAGCTTCTCAACAAGGCGAGAAGAGACGGTCTGCTGGCGATCGAGTCCGACATCGAGGACCCGAGCCAGAGCGCAGTGTTCACGAGCTATCCCAAGTTTCTGAAGGATCGCCGATCGCTGGATTTTGTTTGCGACACATTGCGGATGGCGGTAACGGGCGGCATCGATCCGTTCGATCTCGACCAGATGATGGATCTCGATATGGAAGTGGCGCACCGTGGAGAGAACGCGCCGATCTCAGCACTGAGCACGGTGGCCGACTCGCTTCCGGGCCTTGGCATTGTGGCAGCCGTGCTGGGGGTGGTGGTCACGATGGGCGCGCTCGGGGGGCCTCCGGAGGAGATCGGGCACAAGGTGGCTTCGGCGCTGGTGGGAACGTTCCTGGGCATTCTGCTGTGCTACGGGCTGGTGGGTCCGCTGGCAGCCAACATGACGAAACAGGCAGAGGATGACCACGCGTACCTGTATGTGATTCGCGTGGTGCTGATTTCATTCATCAAGGGAGCAGCCCCGATTCAGGCTCTGGAATTCGGACGGCGGGCCATTCCTGAGATTGTAAGGCCAAGCTTCAGCGATATGGAAAAGAGCTGTAAAGGCGCTCCGGCCGCGGACGCGGCGAAGGGAGAGTAAGTGGCAAACGCCCCGATCATCATCAAGAAGGTGGGCGGGCATGGCGGCCATCATGGAGGCGCGTGGAAGGTGGCCTACGCTGATTTTGTCACCGCCCTGATGGCACTGTTCATTGTGCTTTGGCTTTTGAACTCAAGCAGGCAGGTACAAGAAGCGGTTGGCGGATACTTCAAGGATCCATCGGGGAACTCCAAGAAAGTGGGCAGCGCGATGCGCGGCGCGGGGCAGAACCTTGATCTTCGCAAGGAGGACATGTCCAAGATCAAGGATGCATTGCAGAAGCAGATCAAGTCATTGCCGGACTTTGAGAAGTTGAAGAAGCACATTGACATGACCATTACCGCGGAAGGGCTCCGCATTGAGTTGACGGAAGATGAGAAGGGAACGTTCTTTGAACTGGGGAGCGCACTACCCAGCGCGAGCGGCAAGGAACTGCTGATCGCACTGGCGGATGAAGTTGGCAGGCTGCCCAATCATGTGTCCATCGAGGGGCATACGGACTCGAAGCCATACTCCGGCAGGCAGAGCGGGTACAGCAATTGGGAGCTCTCGGTGGACCGGGCGAACGCGGCTCGGCGCATCATGCAGGAGTCAGGGCTACAGTCCCAACAGGTTTCACAGGTGCGAGGATTCGCTGACCAGCGGCCAAGGGAGAAGGCGAACCCGGATGATCCCGCCAATCGCAGGATCTCGCTGATTGTGGAATACACGAAGACGGCGCAGGAGGAAGAGGGTGAGTCGGCGCCGGGAATGGGGAGTCCTGCGGCAGGGAAGCAGGAATGAGAAACGGCGGAACCCCCTGGGCTCCGCCGTTTTCAGTTGGCGTGGCTACTGAATGACCTGCAACTCCGCGATACGCTGCTTCCACTCGCGGGGACCGGTCTCATGCACGGCAGTGCCTTTGGAATCGACGGCGACGGTGACGGGCATGTCTGCGACCTCGAATTCATAGATGGCTTCCATGCCGAGATCGGCGAAGGCGAGGACGCGGGATTTCTTGATGGCCTTGGCGACGAGGTAGGCAGCGCCGCCGACAGCCATCAGGTAGATCGCTTTGTTGTCTTTGATTGCCTCGATTGCCGTGGGGCCGCGCTCGGCCTTGCCGACCATTCCGAGGAGGCCGGTCTGTTCGAGCATCTGGCGGGTGAACTTGTCCATGCGGGTTGAGGTTGTGGGGCCTGCAGGGCCAACGGCTTCGTCGCGGACGGGATCGACGGGGCCGACGTAGTAGATGAAGCGGTTGGTGAAGTCCACGGGAAGCTTCTCTCCGCGGTCGAGCATTTCAGTCATGCGCTTGTGGGCGGCGTCGCGGCCGGTCAGCAGTTTTCCATTCAGCAGGATTACCTCTCCAGGCTTCCAGGACTGCACCTCTTCGCGGGTGACGGTATCGAGGTTGACGCGGCGCGCGGAGGCGGGGCTGTAGGTAAGCTCAGGCCAGTCGCTGAGCGACGGCGGTTTGAGTGCAACCGCGCCGGAACCGTCGAGAGTGAAGTGAGCGTGACGGGTAGCGGCGCAGTTGGGAATCATGGCGACGGGAAGGTTGGCGGCGTGGGTGGGGTAGTCCCTGACCTTGACGTCGAGGACCGTGGTGAGCCCGCCGAGTCCCTGGGCGCCAATGCCGAGGGCGTTGATTTTGTCGTAGAGCTCGATGCGAAGTTCTTCGGCGCGGCCCTGGGGGCCGCGGGCCTTGAGCTCGTGCATGTCGATGGGTTCCATGAGGGCTTCTTTGGCGATGAGCATGGCCTTTTCAGCCGTGCCTCCGATGCCGATGCCGAGAATTCCGGGAGGGCACCAACCGGCGCCCATGGTGGGTACGGTTTTCAGGACCCACTCGACGATGGAGTCCGATGGGTTGAGCATTGCGAACTTTGACTTGGCTTCCGAGCCTCCGCCCTTGGCGGCTACGATCACGTCCAATTTATTGCCGGGGACGATGGAGACGTTGAGGATGGCGGGGGTGTTGTCGCGGGTGTTGAGGCGCTTGCCGGCGGGGTCCGCGAGCACGGAGGCGCGGAGTTTGTTGTCGGCGAAAGTGTAGGCGCGGCGAACGCCCTCGTTGATCATCTCGTCGAGCGGCAGAGTGCCTTCAAAGTGGACGTCCATGCCGACCTTGAGGAATACGGTGACGATTCCGGTGTCCTGGCAGATGGGGCGGTGGCCTTCGGCGCACATGCGCGAATTGATGAGCAACTGGGCGATGGCGTCTTTGGCGGCGGGGGCCTGCTCGTGCTCATAGGCGGCGGCGAGGCTGCGGATGAAATCGACGGGGTGGTAGTAGGAGATGAACTGCAACGCGTCTGCAACGCTTTGAATGAGGTCTTCCTGCTTGATGGTTGTCATGATTGAGTGTTCCTGCTCATTGGCGATAGAGGCTAACTGCATTATCGAACATTCGGGCGGGCGGGGGAGAAGAAAGTTGGGCGGGAGCGGGATCGGAAATGGTGAAGGGCGCAGGCAAGTAACTCCCAAACACGGTGGGCGCGCGGGCTGGCGCCGTCTGCATTTGGAGTTGGAATCGGCACGGCAGTGGGTTCAGCAATGCACAATGTGGCGGTGGGGACGGGCGAACTGCGGAGAACTTTGTGGAGCAGATTGAAGCGTGATGAATCAGGGCACCCCGGGGAGGTGCCCTGATAATTTTGGAATGGCTAAGGGCTAGGCCTTGACGGCCTTCTTCGCGGTGCTCTTGGTGGCGTCGGGGAGCCAGTCCATCATGCTGCGGAGCTTGGCGCCAACTTCTTCGATCTGGTGAGTCTTTTCGGCCTCACGCAGGGCGTTGAAGTTCTTGTTGCCGCTGCGATGCTCGGCGATCCACTCACGGGCGAACTCGCCCTCCTGAATCTGAGTGAGCACCTTCTTCATCGCCTGGCGGGTGGCGTCACCGACGACAACTTCGCCGCGGGTGAGGTCGCCGTACTCGGCAGTGTTGGAGACGGAGTAGCGCATGCGAGCAAGGCCGCCTTCATAGATGAGATCGACGATCAGCTTCACTTCATGCAGGCATTCGAAGTAGGCGATCTCAGGCTGGTAGCCGGCTTCGACGAGGGTCTCAAAGCCTTTCTTGATGAGCGAGGTGAGTCCGCCGCAGAGCACGGCCTGTTCGCCGAAGAGATCGCTCTCGGTTTCTTCCTTGAAGGTGGTCTGGAGCACGCCGGCGCGGGTGGAGCCGATGCCGTCGGCATAGGCCAGGGCAAGTTCGTGCGCCTGACCGCTGGCATCCTGATGAATGGCGATGAGGGCGGGAACGCCGCGGCCTTCGGTGTACTGGCGGCGAACAAGATGCCCGGGGCTCTTGGGAGCGATCATCACTACGTCCACGTCAGCAGGGGCGACGATGGTCTTGAAGTGGATGGAGAATCCGTGGGAGAAGCCGAGGACCTTGCCCTTGGTGAGATTCGGGAGAATCGATTCGGTGTAGAGTTCGCCCTGGGTTTCGTCGGGGGTAAGAATCTGGAGGTAGTCCGCGCGCTTTGCTGCTTCGGCGGGGGCAAGTACCTCGAAACCATCTTCGCGTGCGCGCTGTGCAGTTCCGCGCTCGGGATCAAGACCGATGATGACGCTGTATCCGCTTTCACGCAGGTTGAGCGCCTGGGCATGACCCTGACTGCCGTAGCCGAACACGGCAATGGTTTTGCGCTTAAGCGCGTCGGGATTGGCGTCGTGGGCGTAAAAGATTGTGGCCAAGGAGGCTCCTTTGATGTGAAAAACCGACCGGGAGGTCGGTTTTCAAAATGCTCTTTCATTTGGGAATCGAAGTCAATAGCTAATTGCAAAACTAATGGCCGCAGAAGGGGGAATTCCCGCGAAAGCAGGCGAAATGGAGGAAGGCAGTTGTCCACTCATTGGGCGAGGCGTGAATTATACTTCTGGGACAATGCCAAGCCAGCAGCATCCTCTCTTCACGCTTGAAGATTTCGAGCAGCGGTTCAAGGATCGCCACCTGTTGCATGGAGCGGTGGAGAAATGGGCGCGTGAGAAACCAGGTTCCGTTGCCCTGATCGACTGCGACCGCAACCGGCCTGTGACCTGGATTGAGTTTGACATGGCCACGCGGGCACTCGCGATGCTGCTGCTGCAACGCGGATTTGCCAAGGGCGATTTCTTTGTCAGCCTGCTGCCGCTCACCAGCGAGCACCTCTTCCTGGAATACGCGTGTTTTCGTATCGGCGTGATCTTTGTCCCGCTCGACTTGCGCTTGAGCGCGGCGGAGTTGATGCGAAGCCTGAGCATGGTGCGGCCAGCGGGATTTGCCTTTGTGAAGACTCCGGGCATTGCTGATGCAGCTTTGCTTTGCGTGGAAGTCGGCGGACGCTTTGCGCCAAAACTCGTTGTGCAGTTTGCGGCGGCAGGAGACTGTGCGCCGGAGGCGGTGTGCGCGGGCGAATTGCTCGGAGAGGCTTTGCGGCTGGAGCAGGACAAGACCCGGATGCAGGAGTGGCGCGGCGCTTATGACGCAGCGGCGGCGCTGGTCTCGGAGGAGGATGGCGCGCTGGTGATTTTCACCACGGGCTCGACGGGTTCGCCGAAGCCGGCACTGCTCTCGCATCGCAACATCTCATGCCAGGCGATGTGCCTGAGCCAGGTATTGCTGCACGGATCGCAGAAGGAACTGGTGACGCTGGTGAATCTGCCGCCCAGCCATGTTGGCTGCCAGACAGAGTTGTTGATGAGCACGATTTTCGATGGGGGCTGCTCGGTGCTGGTTTCCATCTTCGATCCGCTGCGTTCGGTGCGCGCCATTGCCGATTACAAGGTCACGGCAATCGGGCAGATTCCGGCGATGTTCCAGTTCGAGTGGAGGCTGAAGGAGTTTGACAGCTTCGATTTCTCCAGCCTGGAATTCGCCGCGTATGGCGGGCAACAGGTATCGCCTGCGTTTATCGCGAAGATGGCGAAGATGGCTCCGAATGTGGGCACCGGTTTGGGGCTGACGGAAGCAGCGGGATTCTGCACCTACATTCGAACGCCAAGCGAACGCTGCGGCGAGTGTGCTGCCAGCCTGGGCGTGGACATGCCGGTGTATCCGATGACGATTCGCGCGGCGATGCAGGTAAATGGCGCGGCGGGCGAAGAAGTGGCGGACGGGGACCTGGGACATGTATGCTTCCGCGGGCCGCAGACGTTTCTGGGATACATCAACGATGATGCTGCAACGGCAGCGACGATCTCCAGCGATGGATATCTCTACACCGGAGACATGGGGTATCGCGATGAAGCCGGGCTGCACATGGCAGGGCGCGCAAAATTCATCATCAAGCCATCGGGCTACCAGGTGTTTCCTGGAGATGTGGAGAACCACTTCAGCACGCTGGACGGAGTCGCTCTTTGCGCCGCGGTGGGTGTGCCGCATCCGATTACGTCTGAGGCCATTGTCGCGTTTGTGGAGACCCAGGTGGGAAGCGCGCTGCAGGTTTCACAACTGGAGCGGCACGCGCGCGGACTGGCGGCGTATATGAGGCCGTATCACTATGTGCTGCTGGAGCCTGGACAGATGCCACTGAATCGCGTGGCCAAGGCCGACTACATGGTTCTGCGCGAGCGTGCGGGCGCGGCGATGGAAGAGTTGAAGCAGCAGGGGCAGAGGAACTCGCTGGAGTAGCCGGAGGGATTGGGATGCCGATCAAACTCAGCGGTATTGAGGCATGCGTGTTTGATGCCTATGGAACGCTGTTTGACGTGAACAGCGCCGCGCGCGCCGCGGAGGACGCGCTGGGTGAGAAGTGGCAACCTGTTGCCGAGCTCTGGCGCATGAAGCAGTTGCAATACACATGGCTGCGCGGGCTTGGCGGGCGACACGCGGACTTCTGGCAGGTGACCGGCGACGCGCTCGACTTTGCGTTGGCGACACTGAAGATCGAGGATTGGCCGCTGCGCGAGCGTTTGATGAATTTCTATCTCACGTTGAGCGCCTACCCGGAAGTTGCTTCCACGTTGCAGTGCCTGAAGGCAGCGGGAATGAAGCTCGCTATTCTCTCGAATGGAACGCCGGCGATGCTGGCGGCAGCCTCGGCAAACGCCGGGATTACAGAGCTGCTGGATGCGGTGCTCTCGGTGGAAGAGGTGAAGGTCTATAAGCCGCATCCCGCGGTTTACGGATTGGCCTGCGAGCGGTTCAAGATTGCTCCGGCACAAATCTGCTTCCTGTCGTCCAACGGCTGGGATGCGTACTCCGCAAAGGCCTTCGGGTTCCATGTGCTCTGGTGCAACCGCTTCGGCCAGGCGCCTGAGAGACTTCCCGAGACGCCTGACGCGCAGATTGCCAGCCTGGCGGAACTGCCGCAGGTCGTACTGCCCTGAGTTCCGTCCGCCAGGCAGAACTTATTGCAACTCCGCGAGCGCAGTGTCATAGACGGGCTCTGGCTCGGAGGCTGCCGTGTGCTTTACGGCGGTGTGCCAGCGCCAGATCTCGTAAATGGCGGGGTACACCAGCAGTTCAAGCAGGAAGGAAGTGAAGATTCCGCCGACCATCGGTGCGGCAATGCGCTTCATTACATCGGACCCGGCGCCGCTTGCCCACATGATAGGGAATAGGCCGATGCAGGTGGTGGCGAAGGTCATGAACTTGGGGCGCAGACGTTTTGCGGCTCCGGTCATGATGGCATCGTGCAGGTCGGCGAGAGTGCGCATGCGGCCCTCGCGCCGGGCTTCATCGTATGCCAGGTCAAGGTAAAGGAGCATGAATACGCCGGTTTCCGCGTCCACGCCAAGCAGCGCGATGAGTCCGACCCAGACGCCGATGCTCATGTTGTAGCCCGCAATGTAGAGAAACCAAACCGCGCCGACAGCGGAGAAGGGAACCGCAAGCAGGACAATCAACGTCTTGGTTACCGAGCGCGTGTTGAGGTAGAGCAACATGAGGACAAGGAACAACGTGAGCGGGAGCACGAACTTGAGCCGCTGCTTTACACGCTGCATGGCCTCATACTGTCCGCTCCAGGAAACCTCGTAGCCCGCGGGCAGTTTGAGGTTCTTGCGCAGCAACGCACCGCCCTCTTCCACATAGCTTTCCGGATCGCGGTCGGCGATGTCCACATAGACGTACCCTGTGAGCAGGCCATTCTCGTTGCGAATCATGGAGGGGCCGTTGCTGGAGTGGATCTCTGCGAGTTCACTGAGCGGGAGCTGGCGGTCCCCCTTTCCAGAGACCAGCACGCGGTTCAGGGCATCGATATCGCTGCGGAAGTCGCGCTTGTAGCGGACGTTTACCGGGTAGCGTTCGCGCCCCATCACCGCAGTGGTTACGTTGTCGCCGCCAATGGCATTCTGCACGGCGTTCTGCGCTTCTTCAATGCTGATTCCGTAGCGCGCCAGGCGTTCGCGGTTCCACTCGAAGTCGAGGAAGAAGCCGCCACCGGTGCGCTCGGCAAAGACGCCGCGAGTGCCCTTTACCGAGGGCAACAGGTTCTCAACCTGCGTGCCGATGTTCTCGATCTGCTGCAGATCGGCGCCGCTGATCTTGAGGCCGACGGGGGTGCGTATTCCCGTCGTGAGCATGTCGATGCGGCCCTTGATCGGCATGGTCCAGGCGTTGGAAAGCCCAGGTATCTTTAACGCCGAATCCATCTGGCTGACCAGCGTTTCGGTGGAGATGGTGTCGGAAGTCACGTGGCGGAAGACGTGTTTTGCCCACTCAGGAGACCACGACGAGTACCAGGTATCGACGTGCCGCCACTCGCTCTTCGGCTTGAGGATGATGACCGTCTCCAGCATGGAGAGCGGAGCGGGATCGGTGGAGGTTTCCGCGCGGCCAGCTTTGCCAAGAACGTGGTCCACCTCAGGGAACTGGCGGATGATGCGGTCTGTGACCTGAAGCACGCGTTGCGCTTCGGTGATGGAGATGCCCGGCATGGTGGAGGGCATATAGAGAATCGCACCCTCATCGAGCGGGGGCATGAACTCGGAGCCCAGCCGGTTGAACACCGGGATTGTGATGAGCACCAGCGCCAGAGCCGAGCCAATGACGGCCCACTTCCAGCGCAGCGTCCATGAGACAACGGGCGCGTAAATACGAATCAGCACTCGGCTGATGGGGTGCTTGTCTTCCGAACGGATCTTGCCAATCAGAATCGCGTTGGTCAGGCGACAGAGCCAGTCGGGACGGAAGGTGAATGTCTTTACGTTTGTGAGCAGCAGACGCAGCGCCGGGTCCAAGGTGACGGCGAGCACGGCGGCGATCACCATGGCCAGCGTCTTGGTGTAGGCCAGCGGTTTGAACATGCGGCCTTCCTGCGCTTCCAGGGTGAGCACAGGGAGGAAGGAGACGGCGATCACCAGCAGTGCGAAGAACGTGGGACCTGCGACTTCTTTCACGGCGCCGAGAACCACCTCGTGATAGTCAGCCTTGCGCCCGGATTTCTCCCATAGTTCCAGCTTCTTGTGCGTCTGCTCCACGACTACGATGGATGCGTCAATCAATTCGCCGAATGCAATTGCCACGCCGGCGAGAGACATGATGTTGGCGCTGATTCCCATGAGGCGGAAGGGAATGAAGGAGAGCAGCACCGCCACGGGGATGGTGACAATTGGAATTGCCGCGCTTGGAAAATGCCAGAGGAAGAGCAGGATGATCAGAACGATGGTGACGATCACTTCGATGATCGTCTGTTTCACGTTGCTGATGGAGTGGTGAATCAGTTCCGAGCGGTCATAGATCGGAACCAGCTTCACGCCGGGGGGCAGGCCCGGTTCAATCTCTTTGATCTTCGCCTTCACGCGGTCGATCACGTCGAGGGCATTCTCTCCGCTGCGCATTACCACGATGCCTGAGACGACCTCACCCTGTCCGTTCATGTCGGTAACACCGCGGCGCAGATCAGGACCAAGCACCACTTCTCCGACATCCTTCACCCGAATGGGTGTGCCTTCCTCGCCCGCGCTGAGCACGATGTTTTCAAAATCAGAGAGGGAGCGGGCATAACCGCGGCCTCGAACCATATACTCGCTGCCGCCAAACTCAAGCAGCCTTCCGCCTACTTCGTTGTTGCCCCCGCGCACGGCTTCCACGACGCGGCTGATGGGAATGCCATAAGCCTTGAGGCGGTTCGGGTCCACGTTGACCTGGTACTGCTTGGTGAAGCCTCCGACGGGCGCGACTTCAGCCACACCGGGCACGGCCTTGAGATAGTAGCGCAGATACCAGTCCTGGTAAGAGCGAAGGTCGGCCAGGCTGAGCTTACCCGTGGTATCAACGAGTGCGTATTGATAGACCCAGCCGAGCCCGGTTGCATCGGGGCCGAGTTCGGCCTTCACGCCCTCAGGAAGACGGGGCAAGACGCCGGATAGATACTCCAGGGTGCGCGAGCGCGCCCAGTAGAGATCGGTTCCATCCTTGAAGATGACATAGACGTAGGAGTAGCCGAAGTCAGAGAATCCGCGCACGGTCTTCACATTCGGCGCGCCCAGCATGGCGGTCACAATGGGATAGGTGACCTGGTCCTCGATGATGTCAGGGCTGCGGTCCCAGCGGGAGTAGATGATGACCTGGGTGTCGCTGAGATCGGGCGTGGCGTCCAGCGGGACTGTTACCATCGCCCACCAGCCCACAATGCAGGCCACGGTGGTGAGTGCGAAAATCAAGACCTTGTTGTTGACCGAGAAGTCGATGACGCGATTGATCATTGGCGCGATCCCTTTTCCATCGGCATCTCCATCGTTTGAGTTTCAGCCTCTCTGGATTTAGATGCCAGATAGTGTTCAGGATCTTTATGAAATTTGTCACGGCAACTGGTGGAACAGAAATAGAATTGCTTCCCTTTGTAGGTCTCGACAAAACCCGACGCAACGGATTCGGCTGGCTTCACGTTCATTCCACACGATGGGTCCTTTGCAGATGAGGGGAGCGAAGTGGGTTTCATCTTTGGCATGGAGCCAGACTTCATGTCAGCTGGCTTCATGGAGGGCGCAGTTTCCTGGCTGGCACCCTCGGCGGAGACGCGCTGGGGAGCTTTCAATCTGCTCTCAGAATCCACCAGGAACGTTCCCGAGACGACGATGCGATCGCCTGCTGCAAGTCCGCTCACCACCTGCACGCGGTCGCCGAATCTCCAGCCGGTCTCCACTTCGCGTGGCTCAAACGTGCCATTTCCGCGGTCGAGGAATACTCGCTTCTTCGTTCCTGAATCCAGCAGCGAGTCGGCGGGCACAGTGAGTCCAGCGGGAATCTGCACCGGGAGTTCGATATCCGCGAACATGTCAGGGCGCAGCAGGAAGCCCGGATTGTCTGCCTCAAGGCGAAGTTTCATGGTGCGAGTCACGGGGTCAAACTGCGGCAGGATATCGCTGACGCGTGCCCGCAGAGACTTCTTCATGCTGGGGAGCATGACGGTTGCGATGGTGCCGGGTTTGAAGTTCTGCGCTTCACTTTCATAGACGTCGGCGACGATCCACACCTTCGTCAGGTCGGCGATGCGGTAGAGTTCTGCTCCCTTTTCGAATCGTTGACCGGGCGTGAAGTTCCTTGCCAGGATGAAGCCTTTCACGGGGGAGTACATCTGGATGGAATCGGAGACCTTCATTGTGTCCCCTAATTCCTTGAGCTGGATATCGCTCATCCCGAGCGCACGCAGACGGCTGGCATAAACGATGCGAACCGGGTTTCTGGATGTATCGCCGCTGGTTTCAACACGCGACAGAATGGTACTTACATAAGTCTGCTGTGCGGTCATGATCTCGGTAGCGCCGAAGGACGCCAGCAGCGTTTCCTTGTCCACCATGCTGCCGGTGGGGTGGTCCATTACGGTCTGGATGTATCCGTCAGTGGCGGCGTTGAGGCGGTAAAGACGGGACTCGTCCGCGGTTACCCTGCCCAGCACCCGGACGTGATGAGGCCCGGCGGATTCGGTGACGGTCTCTACCCGAAGCCCAATCAGTTGCTGCTGCTCAGGGCTGATGCTGATGGTGCCCGGCGCGTTTGCGGTGCTGTTGGAAGTTGCACTCGCAGCGTCCGCGTACACCGGCTCCAGCTGCATCCCACAATCGGGCGCAATTCCTGGTTTATCAGACTTATAGGCCGGATGCATGGGATCGACATAGTAGAGGATGCGGTGTGGGTTGGCGGACTCAGGCGCTGCCTTGTGGCTGAAATGCTGGCCGGCCCAGAAGCAAAGCAGCATCAGCAATGGGACGGCGAAGTAAGCAGCTTTCCTCATGAAAAGGTGGCCTCCTGATTAGCGAAAGCAGATGTCTTGAACAGCATGAGTGGTTATGAGAGTGCCAGAAACCTTGGGGAGATCAATGCGCTGAAACGTAGCATATCCTGACCGCGAGGCTGCCGACTAGGCAGGAAGGCGTAATCTGCGGGAATATGCATCAGAAGGAGCGTTGGGCATGTAAAACTTACACTGCCACGTGCGCAAGAGGAAGCGCGAACGAGAACACGGAGCCCCGTCCTGGCTGCGTGGTAAGTGAGATTGTTCCCCCGTGCGCCTCGACAATTGCTTTAGCGATGGCAAGCCCCATTCCCGTTCCCTGAACGCTCTGCCGCAGACCACGACCGCGATAGAACTTATCGAAAACCATACTCTGGTCAATGGCGTCGATTCCAGGCCCCTGGTCTGCAACGCTGGTGACGAGCATGTTGTCCTGTACCTCGGATGTGATGGTGATGGGCGTTCCACGGGGCGAGTACTTTCCGGCATTGTCCAGCAACTGGGAAATAATCTCCTCGGTCTGCCTGAGGTCCATGGGGACGAGCGGGAGAGATTCGCTGATGTTCAACTTCACCTCATGCCGTGCAAGCGTGTTCTGGTTGGTCGTCAGCGCGGCGTCAATCGCCTCACGGATGTGATGGGGTTGCAGGTTCAACTCCACCGCGTGCGCATCGAGTTGCGCCATCTGCGCAGCTTCGCCCACCAGCCGGTCGAGGCGGTCGCTCTCTTCATTGATGACGGTAAGAAGTTCGGTTCGCGAAGCCTCGTCGAGTTCACCATCGCCGAGCAGAGCCTGTGCGGAGGCCTTGATCGCGGTAAGTGGCGTTCGGAAATCGTGAGTTACGGAGTCCAGAAGGATGGAGCGCAGCCGCTCGCTCTCCCGTCCCGCCTCGGAATGCGCGAGCTTCTCCACCGCGCCGGCGCGCTCAATTGCAATCGCAACCAGGCTGCCGATGGCTTCTGTGCTTTCCGGGGACAGGTCTCCGCCGATGATCGCCAGGGCACCGACGGAACGGAGTCCAATGCGCAGCGGACGTATGCGAAGGCGCTTTGGCAGCTCCGTAATGGGCTCTCCCCGGTCACTGACGCGACGCAGGTCATCGCCCGGAATCAGTTCCTGGGCTCGCAGATCGGAGTAATACACCTTCTTGCTGTGGATTGAGAACATCCCGGCGAACTCAGCGCCGAATGTCTCCACGACCTTCACGGGAATCGCGTTCACCAGGCCAAGCACGTTATCCGCAGTGAGCAGGTGCTGGCTGAATGCGTAGAGCTGCTCGAGTTCACGGCGGCGATGATTGGCATTCAGGGTTTCGCGGCGGGCTCGCTCGGAAAGCTGGCTGGCGATTACCGCAGTCAGCAGAAAAGTGAACAGCGCAATCCAATTTTGCGGGTCCGCAATGGTAAGCGTTCCAAATGGCGGAAGGAAGAAAAAGTTGTAGGCCAGCGTGGAGATGACGGAGAGCAACGTGGCGCAGCGCAGTCCCCAGATCGCCGAGACCACCAGCACCGCCAGCAGAAAAGCAAAGCCCGCAGTGCTCGCATTGGCGTTGGCGAGGCGGCACAAGGCAACAACCGGGATCACCAGGATGCAGGAGACGAGGTACCGGACGGCTTGAGTTTGGAGCAGCTTCTTCACAGCTCGGAATTGTAGCAACATTCGACATTTCGTTGTTCTTGTTTGACAATAAGCCCGACATGCAGAAGACACCCGAACAATGGCTGGAAGAAACCGCGCCCGCGAAGAAGCGCGGACTTTTCAAGTTGTTCCTCGGCTACGCGCCCGGTGTTGGCAAGACCTACAGCATGTTGAGCGAAGGTATCCGGCGTTATAGTCGCGGCGAAAATCTGGTGATCGGGGTGGTGGAAAGCCATGGCCGCGCAGCCACCGCAGAGCTTGCCTCACGACTGCCGGCAGTGCCGAGGAAGCAGCTCGTATATAAGGGAACAACCTTTGACGAGATGGACGTTGACGCGATCCTGCAACTATCTCCCTCCATCGTTTTGATTGACGAACTTGCCCACACCAACATTGATGGAAGCAAGCATCGCAAACGATACGAGGATGTAATGGATCTGCTGAACGCGCAGATTGACGTGATCTCGACGATGAATGTCCAGCACATCGAGAGCATGACTCCACTCGTGGGACGAATCACCGGGGTCGTTGTGCGGGAGACCGTTCCAGACTGGGTGCTGCAACGGGTAGATGAGATTGTGCTTGCGGATCTGACCCCGGAAGCGCTGCTGGCCCGTATGAAGCGCGGAGACATTTATCCGCTGGAACGGAGTGACCGCGCGTTATCCAACTTTTTCCGTCCGGGGAACTTGATCGCATTGCGGGAACTCGCCCTGCGGCAGGTGGGCAGCGTGGTGGATCGCAGCCTTGAGTCGTACATGAAGCGGGAGCAACTGGAAAATCGTACTCCCCTCACGGAGCGAATCGCAGTCTGCATCAGTTCCAACCCGGTGGCTCAATACCTGATTGCCCGCGCCGGCCGCATGGCTGAGAGAATCGGCGCCGAGTTCTTTGTGGTGTATGTGGACACGGGCCGCGATGATGATCCCGAGTATCAGCGCACGCTGAATGAGAATTTCCGTTTTGCGGAAAACCTGGGAGCGCAGATTGTGAAAGCCAAAGGGAAGAAAGTGGCCCATGAGGTGGCGAAGATCGTCCGGGAGAAGCACATCACCCAGGTGGTCTTCGGGCGCTCTGCGCTTACTGGCTGGAGGAGGTTTCTGTACCTGTCGGCGATCCACGACTTTCTGCGTGATGCGCCGCCAGTGGACGTGCACATCGTCACCCAGGAGGCAAAATGACGACCGCGGCAAATGAAGGTCAGCGCAATATTCTCGTGGTGGATGACGAGTCACAGATCACGCGCGTGCTGCGTACCGCTCTCGCGGTCCATGGCTACGTGGTGCGCACGGCTGGAGACGGCGACGAAGCGCTGGAAATCATGCGGGACTGGACTCCCGACCTGGTCATTACGGATTTGTCGATGCCAAACATGGGAGGATTGGAACTCTGCCGCAGAATTCGCACAAAGTCGCTAGTGCCGATTATCGTGCTCTCCGTGCGCGGAGAGGAGAAGCCCAAGGTGGAGGCGCTTGATTCCGGCGCAGACGATTACGTCACCAAGCCCTTTAATATGAATGAACTGGTGGCACGCGTTCGCGCCAGTTTGCGGCGGGCGAGTCTCCCACCACAGGACGCCAGCGCCGATCAGATTGAAGCTGGAGATTTTCGCATCGACCTGCTCACGCGCCTGGTGACCGTTCGCGGCCGCGAGGTTCGGCTCACGCCGAAGGAGTTCGATCTTCTAAGCTACCTTGCACGCAATCCTGGAAGGGTGATTACGCACCACACTCTGCTCGCCTCCGTGTGGGGCGGAATGAGCACACAGCAACCAGAGTACCTGCATGTTTTCATGAATCATCTTCGCAAGAAGCTGGAGCCGGAGGATGGTTCCGTGCGCTATATTGTCACCGAAAAATGGGTGGGGTACAGGTTTGAGCCCGGCGATTCGAGATAGGGGTCGATGTTCTCGTTTTTGCCCTGCGTTTAGGAACAATTAAGGCACTCTTAATTTGTGCTTTAGCCCGGCGGGTATCCAATCGAACTGAAGGCTGAAACGAGTGCAATCTGCTCGCCAGCCAGGGGAGGTTCGAATGCTGGTTCCCACAATTTTCGCCTCGATCTGTGCCGCTGCCGTTTTATTTCTGCTGCGATTCCTGCTTGCTCTGGCAACTGAGTCAAAGTCCTCGCGTGCTCACCGCGCCGAGGCGGAGAACCACACCACGGCGGCTGCGTTTCGTCGCGTGCGCCGCGAACAGACCCCGTCACTGATCCTGGTCCACTCCCGCGGCTCGTTCGGGGTTGCGCATTCGCATACTGAGTGGCCGGCCGGCGCCGCGACGGGAAGGCAAAACTCCCGCTCCAGGGGAGCTTAGGAGAGAGAAGATGATGGACTTGGCATTCGTCGCAATCACAATCGTATTTTTCGCGCTTTCGATTGGATACGTTCACTTCTGTGAACGCTTCCGGTAAGGGAAAACAAATGGAAAACGTAGTGATGCTTGCCGTAACCGCACTGATGCTGGCTTACCTGTTCTATGCGCTGCTGCGGCCGGAGAAATTCTGACATGACTCTCAATGGATGGTTGCAGATCGCGTTCTTCCTGTTCCTGATTCTGGCTGTCACCAAGCCGCTCGGCGTCTTCATCACGCGGGTGTTCAGTCGTGAGAAGACCTTCTTGGATCCGGTGCTGCGCCCCCTCGAGAAGCTGATCTACCGCACCACCGGCGTCAACGAAGAGCACGAAATGGCATGGACCGAGTATGCGGTGGCGATGCTGCTCTTCAGCCTTGTCTCTATGCTGCTGCTCTATTTTATTCAGCGCGTGCAGGGATTCATTCCGCCCTCGCTATTCAATCCGCAGAAGTTCGGAGCAGTGAATCCGCCGCACCTTGCGTGGAACACCGCGGCGTCGTTTACCACCAACACCAACTGGCAGGCCTACTCCGGCGAAACCACGATGAGCTACTTCACACAGATGGTCGGGCTTGCCTATCACAACTTCGTTTCGGCAGCCACGGGCATCGCGCTGGCCATCGCGTTCATCCGCGGCATCGCGCGCCGGCAGATGAAGACGATCGGCAATTTCTGGGTGGACATGGTGCGCGCCTCTCTCTGGGTTCTGCTGCCGTTCTGCATTGTGGGCGCACTGGTGCTGGTCTCGCAGGGCGTGGTGCAGAACCTGCGGCCTTATGACACGGTGAAGATCGTGGAGCCACAGCAGGTTCCGCATCTGGGCGCCGACGGCAAGCCCGCCGTTGGAGCCGATGGCAAACCGGTGATGGACACCGTCACCGAGCAGACCATCGCGCAGGGGCCGGTGGCCTCGCAGGAATTTATCAAGGAGTGGGGAACCAACGGCGGCGGCTTCTTCAACGCCAACAGTGCTCACCCCTTTGAAAATCCGACGCCGCTCACGAACCTGATCCAGATGTTTGGAATTTTTGCGGTGTCTGCAGGGCTCACCTACACGCTTGGCCGCATGACAGGCTCGCCGCGCCACGGCTGGGCGGTGTGGGGCGCAATGGCCGTGCTCTTTCTTGCGGGAGTGATGGTTGCCTACTGGGCTGAAGCGGCGGGCAATCCGCTGCTGCACGGTGTGAATCAGCAGGCCAGCGCCCTGCAACCGGGCGGCAACATGGAAGGCAAGGAGGTGCGCTTCGGCATCGCAAACAGCGCGCTGTTTGCCACAGTAACCACCGATGCCAGTTGCGGAGCTATCAACTCATGGCACGATTCCTTCACGCCTCTTGGCGGCATGGTACCGCTGGTGAACATCATGCTGAGCGAGGTGATCTTCGGCGGCGTGGGCGCTGGAATGTACGGCATGCTCATCTACGTGGTGCTCACCGTGTTCATCGCGGGACTGATGGTGGGCCGCACTCCGGAGTACCTTGGCAAGAAGATTGAAGGCTACGAGGTGAAGATGGCCATGCTGGTCGCGCTCATCTTCCCGCTCATCATTCTTGCGCTGACGGCGATCTCCAGTGTGAAGCCATTTGGCACCTGGGCGATTGCCAATGCCGGCCCGCACGGGCTCTCAGAAATTCTGTATGCATTCACGTCGGCCACCGGCAACAACGGGTCGGCATTCGGTGGGCTCAACGCGAACACCGCCTGGTACAACATCTCCATTGGATTCGCCACGCTGGGTGGACGCTTCCTGATGATCATTCCCATGCTCGCCATTGCCGGAAGCCTGGCTGAGAAGAAATATGTTCCGCCGTCGGTGGGCACATTTCCGGTTACCACGCCCTTGTTCAGCGTTCTGCTGATTGGCGTGATTCTGATCCTGGGAGCGCTTACATTCTTCCCCGCTCTCAGCCTTGGTCCAATACTCGAGCACCTGTTGATGAACGCAGGAAAGGCATTCTGAGGAAATTATGTCGAGCACATCAAAGAGTCGCAAATCGATTTGGGATTTGGCCATAGTTCGTGGCGCGGCGATCAACTCCGTGCTCAAACTCAACCCGCGCAAGATGATGGGGAACCCCGTCATGTTCGTGGTTGAGGTCGGCAGCGTGATCACCACGATTCTGCTGATCCTTCGCCCGCATGAGTCGTTTAAGTTCAATCTGCAGATCACGCTGTGGCTGTGGTTCACCGTGATGTTCGCGAACTTTGCCGAGGCAATGGCCGAGGGGCGCGGAAAGGCACAGGCAGACACGCTGCGCAAGGCGCGCTCAGAGACCGTCGCAAATCGCCTGCTCGCAAATGGCAAAACCGAACAGGTGGCAAGCTCCATCCTGCGCGCCAACGACGTGGTGCTGGTGACTGCCGGAGAGTTCATTCCCGGCGATGGCGAGATCATCGACGGAATTGCTTCGGTCGATGAGTCGGCCATCACGGGCGAGTCCGCGCCCGTGATTCGAGAGTCGGGCGGCGACCGCTCGGCGGTAACGGGAGGCACGCGCGTTCTCTCCGACCAGATCAAGGTGAAGATCACCTCCAATCCCGGAGAGACCTTTCTTGATCGCATGATCGCCCTGGTTGAAGGAGCCGAACGGCAGAAGACGCCGAATGAGATTGCGCTGAACATCCTGCTCGCCGGGCTCACCATTGTCTTCCTGCTTGCGGTGGTCACGTTGCAGCCATTTGCGATTTACTCGGGTGCGCCGCAGACCGTGTTCGTGCTGGTCTCGTTGCTGGTCTGCCTTATACCTACCACCATCGGGGGACTGCTCTCGGCAATCGGCATAGCGGGCATGGACAGGCTGGTGCAGCACAACGTGCTGGCGATGTCTGGGCGCGCGGTGGAGGCTGCCGGAGATGTGAATACGCTGCTGCTTGATAAGACCGGCACCATCACTCTCGGCAACCGCCAAGCCTCGCGCTTTGTTCCTGCGCCGGGAGTCTCGGAAGCCGAACTGGCGGACGCCGCGCAGCTTTCCTCGCTCGCCGATGAAACACCCGAAGGCCGCTCAATTGTTGTGCTGGCGAAGGAGAAGTACAACCTGCGAGGCCGCGAACTGCAGGACCACCATGCGGAGTTTGTTCCGTTTACGGCACAGACCAGGATGTCTGGCGTCAATCTCAACGGCTTCCAGATTCGTAAAGGCTCGGTGGATGCAATCGAGCGCTACGTGCGGGAAAATCACGGAGCCTTCGCCCCTGAGGTTCGCGAACTGGTGGACGCAATCGCCCGCGAGGGAAGCACTCCGCTGGTGGTTGCCGAGCGCAAGCGCGGCGCGCTGGGAGTGATTGAACTGAAGGACATTGTTAAGGGCGGAATGCGCGAACGCTTCGATCAACTGCGTGCGATGGGAATCCGCACTGTAATGATCACCGGCGACAATCCGCTCACGGCCGCAGCCATTGCGCGAGAAGCGGGTGTGGACGACTTCCTGGCACAGGCAACGCCGAAGGACAAGATGGATCTGATCCGCCGCGAACAGGCCGACGGCAAGCTTGTGGCCATGACCGGGGACGGGACCAATGACGCACCCGCGCTCGCACAGGCAGACGTGGGAGTGGCCATGAACTCAGGAACCCAGGCCGCGAAAGAAGCCGGGAATATGGTCGATCTCGACTCCAACCCGACGAAGCTTATCGAGATTGTCGGCATCGGAAAGCAGTTGCTGATGACACGCGGAGCGCTGACCACGTTCTCCATCGCCAACGACGTGGCGAAGTACTTTGCGATTATCCCGGCGATGTTTGCAGTCACGTTCCCGGTGCTGAACGCGCTGAACATCATGCATTTGAAGACCCCGCAGTCGGCTGTGCTGTCTGCAGTGATCTTTAACGCGATCATCATCATCGCCTTGATTCCGCTGGCTCTGAAGGGTATCCGGTATCGGCCCATGGGGGCCGCTGCGCTACTGCGACGCAACCTGCTCATCTACGGCGTGGGCGGAATTGTCGCGCCCTTTGTCGGCATCAAGATGATCGACATTCTGATTACGAGCCTGGGACTGGCTTAGCGGAGAGGATTCCATGAAACGCAATTTCGTAACAGCGATTCTGATGACGGTAGTGACGACCATCCTGCTGGGCGTGATCTACCCGCTGGTTGTGACAGCGCTCGCGCAGGTGATGTTCCCGGCCAAGGCCAACGGACAGCTCCTCATACGCGACGGCAAGTTGATCGGCTCGCGCATCATTGCGCAGCCGTTCACGGGAGTTGGATATTTTCACCCACGCGGATCCGCCGCAGGGAATGGCTATGATGCCGTAAACTCTGGAGGCACAAATTATGGACCGACGAACCAGAAGCTGCTGGATCGCGTAAAGCAGGATGTGGCCGCTGCGCAAAGTGAAAATCCAGGAGCGCCGATTCCGGTTGACTACATCACGACCTCGGCGTCTGGTCTTGATCCGGACATAACGCCGGCGAACGCTGCGTTCCAGTCTCCACGGATTGCCCGCGAGCGCGGCATCTCCGCTGAACAACTGCGGACGCTGATTGAGAAACACACGGATGGACGGCAGTTCTATTTGCTTGGAGAGGCCCGGGTCAACGTGCTTGAACTCAACCTGGAACTCGACTCAAGCTATCCGATGCAGAAACGGGCGTCGCGATGATCTGGCGGAGGGGTGCGACGTGTGCAGCCGCGCCCCGAGTTGTTGCATGAGGCGAACCGGTTACTGTGAGGCGATCCAGGCCCAACTGGAACGCTGCGGGGTGACAACTACAGTGGGGGCGGCCGCGGGATTGATTTCGCTGACCTGTGTGGAAGGAAACCAGGGCGGAGCGAAGTTTGAGCGTGAGGTGTAGCGGCGGTCAAAGAAGGAGTTGTTGGTAGCGACAGTCATTACGAAGCCGTTGCTCTGAACTGAGCCGCCAACCCCGTTCCAAGCGTTGAGCGTGCTGCTTCCGAGATTCTTTGCGCCGCATGAGGTGGTGGCGCAGGAGGCCCCGACGGAGGCGTACGAGCCATCGGTCCAAATGTTCATGTTCTTGGTTCCTGCGGTGCTGCCGACGAGGAAGTTGCCGGTGGCTGTGAAGACGCCGAGCACCTGGTCGGAAGCGCTCGCGGGGAGGGTGACGAGCGCGTCGTTGGTGTCAAGGGTGACGGGTTCGGTTTTGTAGATGATGTCGCCGGTGATGTCAATGTCTCCAGAGCCTGTGATGTTGATGCGGGCATTGTCCTGGACGGCGGGCTGTCCCTGGGCTGGACCGGAGAGGCCAGTGATGGTCCCATGCACGTAAATCATGGTGGAGGGCACGGCGGAGCCGGTGAGCACGTTATCGGGAACTCCGGACAGGGTCATGGTTGTGGTGTTGTTCACGCCGAGAACCTTGGTGACGGTAGTGGTATTGGAATATCCAGCGCAGGTGGTGGTTGTGGAGAGCGGGGGCGGATTGGTAGTGATGGTGGTGGTGGTGGTGGGAGGAGAGGTTTGGGAGATCTTGAATATCTGGGTCGGGTTGCCGCAGGGATCGGTTCCGGGTTGCAGGATGATGGATGCATCGCCTTCTACGTAGAAGCCTCCGCCGACCCCGGTGGGAGTTCCGGCGCCGTAGGTGTTGGTGCCAGAGACAGAAGTGTAAGGGAAGAAGACACCGGTTTTGTTCGAGGCATAGGACTCGCCAGCAACGTTCTTGAGATAGGTCGTCATGGCGTTGGGAGAGACGGTGGATGGGTCAGGCGGAGCGGTGCTGGAGGTGCAGGAGGTTCCACCTTCTCCGCATCCGAGCCCGTCAATGACGGCCCACTTCTGGCTGAAGGAACCGGGCGGGAGGACCTTGGCCTGTGAGCCGGGATTGTATCCCTGCTGGAAGACAAGATTGAAGCCGGGGTAATTGGTGGAGCTGGAGCGATTGCAACTGCCGCCGGCAGACCAGTATCCGGTTTGGGGATTGACCGCTCCGACGGGATCGGTAAAGCGGTAGCTGAGTGGCTGGTAGAAATTGAATGCCCCGTTGGAGAATTGCGGGCCGCTGAAGAATCCTCCGTTCAGGGGTAGGTCGCAGAGATTGTAGTTCTGGATGAAGTTGCCGTAGGCGGCGAAGCTGGGCGAGAGGCTATTGGCTGGAGCGGTAACGGTGAGAAGGATTGCGCCACTCTCAACGACCGAGGAGCGCTGCAAGGCGGAGGCACGGCCGACGGCGCAGATGTTGTAGTTGAAGGTGTAGGTATAGCTGGTGACCTGGTTGGCGGCATTCCGGGTGACGGCCGGGCTGCCGGCCGAGACAAGGGAGTTGGTGCAGGTGGCCGTGTCGCCAATCATGAAATAGGACGGCCAGGAGTGTCCGGCGGTTCCGACGTTGAGCTGGGTGAAGGAGCCATAGGTGGAGAGGAGGTTGGACTTGGCGCTGCTGGCGGCACCGGTGTCATCGACAGGCGAGCTGGTGCATCCGGTGCCGGCGTCTGTTCCCCAGGCGATGCACGCGGTGGTGTTGACGGAGGCTCGAAGCTGATTGACGACGTACTGGCGGGCGATGTTCATTCCGGAGTCTGCGGCGTAGTAAGAGGCGCGGGCATTGCCGTAATAACCGTTGATGAGCATGTCTGCATTCACAGAGACGACCATGGTGAGAGCGAGGATGGTCATGAGGATGAGGAGGAAGAGTACGGTGATCAGCGCCATGCCGCTCTGTGAGTTGCGGTAGCTGAGGTTGCGGTGCGTGGTTTGAATTCTGATCATAGGTGCTCCGGATCAAAGCGGTTCAGAGTGTCAATAGTCATTCATGCTCAGGTTGCGCGGGTTGACGACAATGGCGGAGCCCTGAACCTGGTAGGGGCCTCCGTCAAAGCTGTTGCGGAAGGTGTACTGGGCGCTGAGATTGGGCGTGGTGCGACCGATGAGTGAGGCGCGGACGGCGCGCACGAGGGTGAAATTGTAGGGGACAGGGGTGGCCGCGCCCGCGCCGTTGGTGATGGAGTACTCCTCAGGACGGTAGTAGTAGTTGGAGCCGTTGAAATCCATGTTGATGCTGTCCCAGATGGCTGCGCCGATCTTGAATCCAAGAATCTGTTCCATCACGACAGAGTCCGTTCCGTTCTGAGTACGGAGGAGTTTGGGGTTGTTGGAGTCTGTGAGATCGACGTGATAGCGGATGGGGGCGAGTTTGATTACCCAGTCCGTGGAGCAGAACTGGGAGCCAAAGGGTGTGTATCCCCCGCTGACCATGCCATTGACGGCGACGACGCCGGAGCTGAGGCTGCTGGGATTACAGGCGGTGCCGACGTCACTGCGATTGCAGGTGGTGAGGTTACGGGGTCGTTTATTCCCACGACATTGCTGCCGTCTGCCTGGGTTTGATGGATGCTGAAACTGACCACGGAAGGAGTAGTGGTGAAGGTTGCGTCCGCGGCGAGTACGGCGGTAGAGAGCTTGGTACCGCTGAGATTGAGAAAGAGGAGTTGGTCTCCCTGATGATACTGGGCAGCGGTGGCGGCGGCCGTGGTGCCCGCGGGAGGCAGCGTGTAGAAGGTGGTTGTGGCCGTGGAGGGGACGAGCACGGTCGGCGTGCCGCTGGTGGTGGTGCTGGAGCAGGCGAGGGAACCGGAGGCGTCCCCGGCACTATCGGTTGGGTGGAGGGGCGTGGCACCGGAGGCGCTGACGATGTTGAGCTCGTCAAAGCACATGTAGGAGTATGTGCCGGAAACTGCGTCATAGCAGGAGGTTCCAGGAGCAACCCAGTTGTTCTTGATCGTGACGCCAACGGGCCAGTTGGGGAGAGTTAGGTTGGGGAAGTTGGAGTATCCCGCGTTGACCAGATCGAGCTGGAGCATGGATGTGGTGCTACGGAGGGCGAGGGTGAGGCTGACCTGTCCCTGAAGGTTCGAGGTGGCTGTCTGCTGGCGGTTGAGAAGGCTGAATGCGGCTCCGGCGATGATGGTGAACAGAGCGATGGCAATGAGCAGTTCAAGCAGGGTGGTGCCGCGCTGGGATTGAGAGGGAGAGGCGATGGTCATTGGCGCACCATGCTCATCTGGAAGCTGACGCCGGGCTTGACGGATTGGTCAGTCAGGGTAACGAGGACGGTGATTCGCCTGGTTCCGGAGACGGGCGTATTGGCCTCAATGAGCCAGGTCCGATGGAAGGTCATGCTGGCCGGGGCTGTGGTGGAGCTGTAAAGCGTGTGTGCGTCAGATGCGCCGGGGATCATTCCCGAGGGCGAGTGGTAGGTGGTGTAGTAGGTGGTGGTGCCATTGGTGGCAACGCTGGAGACGGTTTCCGCAAAGCAGACGGTGCCGACGGAGCTGCAGTTTCCGTTACTGATGAAATTGACGTTGACGTCATCGAAGTAGCTGATGTTGGAAGCAGTTTCTCCGAAGCAGGAGATTGGCTTGCTGATGGGGGAGGTAAGGCTGCCCTCGGAGGTGTCTGAGTCGGGGATGCAAATCTGCTGGGCGGAAGGGTTCCACCGGCTGAGATCTTCGAGCTTCTCAGAGGCGAGGGCTCCGGCGAGGTTGATGTATTTAGACTGCCGGCCGCGGGTGAGCATAACGGTTGCAAGGGAAGCCAGGGCCGTGACGCCAATGACGAGAATCGACGTGGCGATCATCACCTCAAGCAGGGTGAAGCCGCGAGCGCCGTCAGGGAGCGGTGATTTTGACATTTCCCACTCCTGAGACAACGACGGTTTTGGTAGCTGCGCCGTTGGAGAGAACGATGTTAAAGGTGATTGGCGCGGTGGTTGCGGGCTGCGTGCAGGACTTCACGGTGCTGGTGGCTTCGATGCGCCACAAGGGGCGCTCGCTGGCGGATATCGCGAGGACGGAGATCAGTCCGTTTGCGGGGCTGGTGGCGATGATCGCGGTGCTGTTCATCCTGCTGGTGACGCTGGCGGGGTTGGGCATTGTGGTGGTGAACGCGCTGGCGAACAGTCCGTGGGGCGTGTTTACGATCGGGATGACGGTTCCGATTGCGTTCATCATGGGCGTGTGGATGTTCAAGAGCCACGCGGGCGAGGTGCAGATCACGGGGCCGAGCATCTTCGGCGTGGTTTGCCTGTTGACGGCAGTGGTGGGTGGACACTGGTTTGCGGGCAGCGTTTATGCGCACGCGCTGACCTTTAACGCTCACCAAATCACGATCATGATGATGATCTACGGTTTTGTGGCGTCGGTGCTGCCGGTTTGGCTGCTGCTGGAACCGCGCGATTATCTCTCGACGTATGTGAAGCTGGGAACGATTGCGGTGCTGATCGTGGGCGTGTTCGTGGTGCATCCGAACATCCAGTTCCCGAACTTTACGCCGTACATTGCGGGCGGCGGACCGATCATCAAGGGCAAGCTGTTCCCGTTCCTGTTTGTGACGATTGCGTGCGGAGCAATCTCGGGCTTCCACTCGCTGGTGTCGTCGGGCACAACTCCGAAGATGCTGGACAAGGAGACGGACGCACGGTTTATCGGCTATGGCGCGATGCTGTGCGAGTCGCTGGTAGGCGTGCTGGCACTGATTGCAGCGTGCTCGATGAACCCGGGCGATTATTTTGCGATCAACTGCACGCCTGAGGTCTTCACGAAGCTGCTGGCGACGCATCCGGAATGGCACATTGTGAACCTGGACATGTTCTCGCGCGAAGTTGGCGAAAAGCTGGCGGGACGCAGCGGCGGCGCAGTATCGCTGGCGGTGGGCATGGCGCAGATTTTCAAGGGGCTGCCGGGGATGGACAAGCTGATGGGGTACTGGTACCACTACGCCATCATGTTTGAAGCGCTGTTTATCCTGACGACGGTGGACACGGGAACGCGCGTGGCCCGTTACGTACTGCAGGAACTGATGGGCAAGGTCTATAAGCCATTCGGCAACAACGCATGGCTGCCCAGCAACCTGACGGCAACGACGCTGGTGGTGGCAGGCTGGGGATACCTGATCTGGACGGGGAACATTTCGACGATCTGGCCGCTGTTTGGAACCGGCAACCAGTTGCTGGCAACGATTGCGCTGGCAATCACGACGACGTTCCTGATCAACATGGGGAAGGCGAAGTATGCGTGGCTGACGTTTGTGCCGATGTGCTTTGTGGGAGTCACTACGATCTCGGCCGGGGTGCTTGGCATTCAGACGACCTTCTGGCCGCTGCGGTTGAAGCCGGGGATGTGGTTTGCAGGATGGCTGGACACGACGCTGATGATCATCTTTATTGCGGGCGTGGTGCTGGTGGTGATTGACGCGATCCGCCGCTGGATCCTGGTGCTGAACGGGGCTCCGGTTCCGGTGGAGGCGTTTGGGCCGCCAGTTTCAGAGAAGGGCGAGATCAAGATGGGCTGCTGCTAAGAAGCAAGCTCAGAGCAGGGAAGAGAGTCCGGGGGCCGGAAACGGTCTCCGGATTTTTTGCGTTCGAGAGCGGACGAGAGGTGGGGTGGCAACCAGCGGGAGGGGCCGTGGTTCCAACAGAGGGACAGCCAACACAACTTGCGAGGGAAGAAGCATGGGATTGTTTTCTCTGAAGGTAGAGAGCTTGCATCAACTGTTTGTAAAAGAGCTTCGCGACCTGTATGACGCGGAGAACCAGATTACGGAAGCGCTGCCGGAGATGATCGAGAGCGCGTCAGCAAGCGAACTGAAGGAGGCACTGGAAGAGCACCTGGAGGTGACAAAGGAACACGTGGAGCGGCTGGACAGAATCTTTGGACTGCTGCAATACAAGGCCTCGCGGAGCACCTGCAAGGGGATCAAGGGGATTATCAGCGAGGGAAGCGAATTGGTATCCGGCAAAGGCGACCCGAGCATTATTGATGCCGGGATTATCGCGGTAGCGCAGAAGGTGGAACACTACGAGATTGCCGCCTATGGGACGGTGAGAACGTATGCGGAACTGCTGGGGAAGCGTGAGATTGCGCAACTGCTGCAGGAGACGCTGGAAGAAGAGAAGGACGCCGACACGGTGCTGAGCAGCATTGCGCGGAGCGTGAACGTGGAAGCCAAGGCAGCGTAGCGGAATCAGATTGCGGCGGAGGGAATGCCGCAGACGTAACGAAGGCCCCATCCGAGGATGGGGCCTTCGCCGGTTAACGGACCGCGGTTACGGGATCACGGTGAAGGAGTAGTCAACGAACGACCACACGCCATTGATGCGCGAGTAGATGCGAGCGTAAACCTTTCCAAGAGCCGGGATCGTAGGAACGGTTAGGGAAGTTCCAGTGACAACGCCCGAGTTATACAGATTGTTGCCGCCCGGGTTGGTTCCGATCTGGAGCTGGTATCCGCCATTGACACCGACGCCTGTGGTCCAGGTGAAGGTGGTGCCGGACTGCGAGATCACGCCGAGGTTTGCCGGCGAGATCAGGGTTGCGCCATTCGCCGTACCAGATTCAGTGTATGCGTAGTCATAGTACGACCACACGCCGTTGATCTTCGAGAGGAGACGGACGTACACAGGAACGGCATTGGCAGGAATGGTGACGGTTGCGCCGGTGGCGGTGACGACGCCCGAGCTATAGAGATTGCTCGAACCGATACCAGTGGTTCCGACGAGGAGCTGATATCCACCATTGACGCCCAAACCTGTGGACCAGGTGAAGGCAACGCTGGTGGACGTGAGCTTGGTTCCCGCTGCCGGAGCAGTGATGACCGCAGGAGTGGGAGTTCCAGCCTCGGTGTAGGTATAGTCCACCGACTTCCACACGCCAGCGATCTTCGAGAGGAGACGAACGTACACAGGCGCTGCGTTGGCCGGAATGCTGGGAACGCTTGTGCTGGTGGTGTTGATGACGCCCGAGCTATAGACATCGCTCGAACCCGCACCGGTGGTTCCCACGAGGAGCTGGTATCCACCGTAGATGCCTACGCCTGTATTCCAAGTGAAGGCAACGTTGGTGGTACCGAGGACCGCGCCAGGAGCAGGGGTCTGGATTGCAGCCGGAGTCGGAACGCCGGCAGCGGTGTAGGTGTAGTCCGCGAAGACCCAGCCCGCAGGGAGCTTGGTGAGGAGACGGACGTAAACCGGCAAGGCATTGGCCGGGATGCTGGCAACGGTTGCGCCAGTGGTGGCGAGGAAGCCCGAGCTATAGAGATTGCTCGAACCTACGCCAGTGGTTCCGACGAGGAGCTGATACGAGGTTGCGCCTACGCCGGTGTTCCAGGTGAAGGCAACGTTGGTGCTGGAGGCAAGGGTGCTGCCCGCAGCCGGCGTGACGATTGCAGCTGCCGTGGGAGTTCCGCCTTCGGTGAAGACGTAATCCACATAAGCCCAGCCAGAGTATTCACGAGAGAGCAGACGAGCATAGACCGTCTGCGCGTTTGCCGGAATGGCTGGGACGGTCACGGTGAGGGCTGCAACGTTGCCTGAATTGTACAGGTCGCTGGAGCCGGCGCCAGTGGTTCCCAACAGGAGCTGATAGAGGTTAGAGACGCCCACGCCAGTGTTCCAGGTGAAGGCGACGTTGGAGGATCCGAGAAGGGTCCCCTGAATCGGTGTCTGCAATACGGCTGCAGTGTCTGCAACGACGGACAGGGTGCCAGGAGTGATGGTCACGCTGTAGTTGTGCAGAACGCCCTTGGGATCGGCGAGTACGGGGGTAATGGCATAGGACCCGATTGCCGACGTCGAGGTTGCAGTGGTGGTGTAGGTGGCGGTGATGCCGTCGCCGGCGACGACTCCGAACAAGGAGCCATCAAGCAACGGAACGGACAAGCCGTAAGCCACGGACTTGTTGTTCGCGGTAACGGTGATCACACCCTGGTTGACGATCAGCGTAACGCTGGCAGTCGCGGAGGTGTAGCTGGTGGGATCGGCCGGGGTGAAGGTCACGTTGAGCTGCTGCGGACCTGCGCCCATTACGGAGCCAAGGGCCGGGTTGTAGCTCAAGGTTCCCGCGATTCCGCCGACGACGGTTGCATTCAACTGACCGATGCCGAGCGGGGTGCCATAAGCGATGTTCGCGGGCGTAGTCCAGGAAATGACCGGGACTGCCTTGGTGACGGTGAGAGACACGGTGGCCGAGGCCGTCGTGTAGTCGGTTGCGTCAATCGGAGTGAAGGTTACAGACAGAGTCTGCGGACCCACTGCGAGGACGGTTCCGGCTGCCGGCGTGTAGGCGAAGGTGCCGCCCACGGCGCCGCTGGTTGCATTCAGCTGTGCTGCACCGAGGGGTGTTCCGTAGGCGATTGCCGCAGGAGTTGCCCAGGTGAGAACAGGAGTTGCCTGGTTGACCGTGATGCTTACGCTGGCAGTTGCGGAGGCGTAATTCACCGAGTCGGTCGGGGTAAAGGTGACCGAAAGGGTCTTGCTGCCTGCGCCGAGGACGGTTCCAGCCGCCGGAGTATAAGCGAACGTTCCGGGGAGGGAGCCGACAGCAGTTGCGTTCAACTGGGTTGCATCCAGTGCAGTTCCGTAGGTGATCGCAGCAGGCGTCGCCCAATTGATGACGGGGGTCTGCTTGTTGACGGTCAGCGATACGGTCTTGGTGGCCGAGGTGTAGTTGACAGAATCGTCCGGCGTAAAGGTGACGGACAGAGTCTGAGGTCCAGCGGTAGGAACGGCTCCGGCAGCGGGCGTGTAAACGAACGTGCCGGGGATGGTGGTGGACGCGTTCAACTGCGTGCCATCCAGTGCGGTTCCGTAGGTGATTGCCGCAGGCGCTGCCCAGGTGATCACCGGAGTTGCCTTGGTGACGCTAAGGGAGACGGTTGCGGTGTTGGAGGTGTAGTTGGAGCTAGTCGGGGTGAAGGTGGTGGAGAGCGTCTGCGTGCCGACGCCGAGAACAGTTCCGGCGGCAGGCGTGTAAACAAACGTTCCAGCCACAGCACCGCTGGAGGCGTTCAGCTGAGTTGCACTGAGCGGCGTTCCGTAGGTGATCGCCGCCGGAGTGGTCCAGTTGATGGCCGGAACGGCCTGGTTCACCTGGATCTGAACGGTGGTGGTCTGCGGTGCGAAGTCAGTGTAATCCGACGGAGTAAAGGTTACGGAGAGGGTCTGGGGTCCAGCGTTGAGCACGGTTCCAGGCGCCGGAGTATAGACGAACTTTCCGGGGACGTTGGAAGTAGCGTTCAACTGGGTGGAGCTCAGCGCGGTTCCGTAGGTGATTGCAGCCGGAGCAGCCCACGTAATGGTGGGAGTTCCGCCGGCAAATACCGTCTGCGCGTTGGAAGTTGTGGTTGCATAACTGACGTCATTGCCATAGACAGCGGTGATGGTATGGTTCCCGGCAGCGAGGGCGTTCGTAGTCAGAACTCCCTGGTAGATGCCGTATCCGCCGCTGGCGTAAGGAACAATCGTCAAAGGCACGGGCGAGCCGAGCGGAGTTACACCGTCATAGTACTGCACGGTTCCGGTGGGCGCGATGTATGCCACGTAGCTGGCATTCTGCGGCACGGTGACGACTGTGGTGAAGGTGAAGGTTTGTCCGGCGACGCCAACGTTCTTGGCGGTCATGTACAGAGCCGGAACAGCCGATACCATGTTCAGCGTGAGCGAATTCGAAGAGACGGACGGGACAGTGGCGCTTCCGGCGTACTTCGCGGTGATCGTGTGCGTGCCGCCGGTGAGGCGGGTCTGCGTGGCAAGAGTCGCAACCTTGCTGCTGAGCGTTGCACTGCCGAGAACGGTGGCTCCGTCATAGAAATAGACGGTGCCGGTGCTCGTGGTGGAAAGCGTCGCGGTAAGGCTGTTGGTAGCCGCCACAGTCGGTGTGAGCGATGTGGACGCCAGCGTAAGAGTGGGTGCGGTAGCGGAATTGACCGTCACCGTCACGGTTGCCGTCTTGGTGGCGTAGTTCGGATCGCCAGAGTACACAGCCGTGATGGTGTGTGCACCGGTGTTCGTAATCGCCGAGGTTGTGGTGGCAGCCAGGTAATAGCTGGTTCCTGAGAATGCGCCAGTAACCACGCCGACGCCAGAAGCCAGCACGGTGCTGGTGGTGGTGTCAGTAAAGGTTACGGTGCCTGTTGCGGCAGCCGGCATCGCTGTAGCAGTCAGCGGCGTGAGGGTAAGGATCAGATTGACGGGGTCGCCGGCGTGAATGCCGGTGCTGGTCGTTCTGAGAGTTGCCGTGAGGCTTGCCGGAGTGATGGAAAGCGTGACCGGAGCCGCGAGCGTGCTGGAAGTGAAGCTGGCATCGCCCGAGTAGGTCTCGTTGATGACGTGGCTTCCGCCAGAAAGCGTCGGAATGTTGTTGTACGAGAATCCGTACACGCAGGAGCTGGTGGAGATCACACCGGTGACCAGTTCAGAAGCACCGTTGGAGTTCAGGCTGGTGGTGTACACCGGGTTTCCGTTGTCAGTGATGGCGACGGTTCCAGTGGGCACACCCTGGCCGGAGGCGGCGGTGACCTTGGTGTCAAGGAAGATCAGGGAGCCGTAGGCAAAGGTTGTGGTCGGCGTCATTGCGCCCGTGGTGCAGTTGAGGGCGTAAGGAGTGAGAGTGACGGTGCTGCTCTCATCGGCGACGGTGACTGCGATGGGCGCGGCAGTGCTGGAACCAAAAGCCATGTCGCCAGCGTAGCGCGCGTAAAGGTTATAGCTGCCCGCCGGAAGGCTGGCCAGGGAGATGGTGCAGGCGCCGCTGCTCAGTGTGCAGAAGGCAACCTGGTTGAGGAAGAGACCCGAGTTCTCGTCCACTGGATTGGTGATTGCGCCGCCATCGGTGTAGAAGGCGACATCGCCAGTCGGGATGCCGTTGCCGGAACCAGGGGCGACATTCACGGTAAGGCTGACAGCGGTTCCGTGAGTGATGCCGGTGGTGGCGGAGTTGGCGGTAAGAGTGGTGACGGAGCTGGAGAAGGATGCGCGGCTCCACTGGGTCGCCAAGTTGTAGGCGTTGACCGAACCGAGACCAGTCGCAGGATCGTAGCCGGCAGTAGCAGCCCAGCCGATCTTGTTGGCGGCGGTGCAGCTCGAGTTGCGGCAGACCAGGGTGTTGCCGGTGGCAACATCATGGAAGACGCAGCCGGCAGCAGGCGGAGCGCTTGCAGTGCAAGTCAGCCCGTCCGTGCTGTTGTTGAGGATCGCGAGGCTGTAGTAGTAATAGTTCGGGTTGCCTTGACGGCCACCGTTCGCCTGGTCTACGAGAGCCTGGATGCCGGCCATTTCGGGGGCGGCGACGGAAGTTCCGCCGACGATTCCAAGGTCGGAAATGCTGCCCGGGGCGGCTTGGCAAACACCTTCCGCGCAGTAGAGGGTTCCGTCATGTCCGCTGGCGGCGTTCAAAGAAACGTCAGGCAGCAGGCGGTGAGGACCGGCGACGACCGGGCTTGCGGGGTCGGTGGTTGTGGTGCCGACGTAGGACGGATCGGAAGCGCCGATTCCGGCGCCACGCTGCCACGAAGGCCTGCCATAGTATGCGGAAACGCCGCCCGAACTGGACCAGAGGCCCGATGCACCGGTTGCGCCGCTGCCCTTGGCTTCGTTCCAGGGAGTTTCAGGAATGTAGGAGAGAGCCGTGCCCCAGCCCAGGGGGTTGGAAACGCTCCAGTAAGTTCCCGTGCCTTCTGAGAACATGGTGCCGCCGACAGCGACGTTGTAGGGGGTGGAGGCATCGCCGCTTACAGCGTAGCCGTAGCTGGAGTAAGTGCTGGAGGCGGAGTCGCAAGCGGCAGGACCGTTATCGCCAGAAGAGACGAATACGGAGATACCCTGAGCGGCTGCCTGCTCATAAAGAGCGTTCTGGAAAGCGTTGTCAGCACTGAGGCTGTTTTCGCACAGGCCGTAGCTGATGCTCATGATGTCGGCCATGTTGTTTTCGACGATGTACATCGCAGACAGGTCGACGCCATCAACGGCGAGGGTGGACTTGGAAGTCACGAAGTCAACCTTGGCTCCAGGAGCGGCGCCGCCGGAGACTTCGACGTCAAGGTAGGATTCGCCGTCGTCGCCAGGGGCCACGCCGGGATCTTCGCCATTGATGATGAAGGTGGGATCGTTGACTGGGAGGTTGAAGATTTCGCGATAGATCTGAACGTCATTCAGGCCGATGTCCGTACGGCCTACAATTGCGATGGTGATGCCCTTGCCGTCGATACCGGCAGCAAGCAGAGGAGCGGTGTTATAGACGGTGGCGAAATCGCCAGCGCCGAAGTAGTGGGTGCCGCCGCCGCTGGTGAAGTCAGGGACCGTGCCCTTGGTCCACATGGCGGAAGCCTTGCCGCCGTTGATCATGTAGGGCTTCTTGAAGAAGTCATGCACGGTGGGGATGGCGCGGATTACAGGGCTGACCGCGGTGGGGATAGAGAGGTTGGTGTTAATGGAAACGTGGTTTACGCCATTGACGCTGTACTGATGGAACTGAGTCTGGAAGGCGGCTTCAAACTTGCCGACCGTGCCGCCAAAGGTGACGAAGCGCTTGGACTTGGAAACTTTCTCAACGGTGAGACCCTGCTGGCTGAGCCAGTTGGTGAGGGTCGCGACATCGGCGTCAGCAACACCAAACGCCTGACCGGCTTCCTCAGGGGTGATCCACTGGTGGTAGTTGATGGAATTCTTGTCGTGCTGCTGATCGACCAGGGTGCGGAATGCATGCTCCTGCTCGGCAGAGCCCTGGAGAACCATGACCATGTGGTTCAACGGGGTGTTCGCGGCCACGCGGCCTTTGTCCACGGCAACGCCATTCTGGACGGCGGCGGGGATATGTCCGGTGAGTGCTGTTCTCTGTGCGTTGTCGATTTTGGTAGCGATGCGGACGGAGGGTACGGCCTTCGTAACCACTCTCGCGAACGAGACGGATACAAAAGACAGAACCATCACGGCCAGCAACAACAGTCTTGTAGCTGGGTGCGGATGCTTCATTCAGAGCTCCTAGAGAATCGGTGAATGCCTGCTGAGAACTTCAATACAGATGGAGAAGTCCCTTGGTGCTTTCCATGGGTGCAGCTATGGGCCTCTGCAAAGGGACGGAAACCCTTCAGAAAAGAGGCCTACGAATCAGGAACGAGGGTCTTCCCGAGGGGCGAGAGCTCCGGGGAAGAGGTTGGAGGAACAAAAGGGCAACTTCCGGATTTGGAGTTCGGAAGGACCCAAGTTCATAGCACCCAAGAAAGGTCAAGCCAAATCGCAAGGAGGCCAGGCGACTTAGTTCGTTACCAATAGTCAGGTACTAAGGTTTCCCGAATTAAACCGGAATTGGAATCTGTGGTCAAGGGCAAAACACCAGAATGAATATTTGTAATGTGACTGTGAGGCGAAAGTGATTAAATAGAGGGAATTAAGGCACTTTAGTGGCGGTATTGGCCCCTGCCCACTCCAAAAGGCTAAGAATGATGGCGGGATTATGAACGGGAGAGATGGGACAGGCGATCCACTGGAGCGCAGTTTTTAACCGTTGGAACCGTGCAGCACTGGATTCCGTATGAGCACACGGGAAGGTCCGCGTGCGTGCGCCGGACGCTGCAGAGCGACGAACGGCGAAGGATGTGCTTTTCCAATGAGAGCCGAATAGAGACTTGCGATACAAATAACGTGGGGTTGGGCGGGATTTGAAAGGGGTACTATGCGAATTCTACGAGTAAGCATGTTGCTGCTGGCCT
This sequence comes from uncultured Acidobacteriota bacterium, assembly GCA_903832295.1. Lineage (GTDB taxonomy): Bacteria > Acidobacteriota > Terriglobia > Terriglobales > Acidobacteriaceae > TOLSYN. Next base: position 4,748 of record CAILAZ010000067.1, on the reverse strand, counting down.
GTGCGGCTGCGGCGATGGGTCAGACATCGGGCGGCCGCGGAGTTGAAATCAAGGACGTGGACCGGAACGCGGACCCATGCACGGACTTCTACGAGTTTGCCAACGGCGCATGGCGCGCAAGCAATCCGATTCCTCCGGAGATGCAGCGCTGGAGCCGCAGATGGCAGGCGGGGGAGACCTCCAAGGACAAGCTGAAGGGGATATTGGAAGAGGTTTCGGCCCAAAAGGGCGCGCCGGTGGGCAGCGTGAAGCAGCAGATTGGCGACTTCTACTCGGCCTGCATGGACGAGAAGGCGGTGAACGCGGCAGGGATCACGCCCGTGCGTCCGCTGCTGAATGAGATTGAGGCAATGAAGGATGGCAAGGACGTGCAGCGGATGATTGGCCACTTCCACGACGCGGGGATTGCCGTGCCGTTCGGGATTGCGTCCTCGCAGGACAATCATGAGCCGACGCAGGTAATTGCGGATGTGTTTGCCAGCGGGCTGGGGTTGCCGGACCGCGATTACTACACGAAGCCGGACGAGCGTTTCAAGGAGACGCGGGCGAAGTACCTGGTGCATGTGGAGAAGATGTTTGAGCTCGCGGGATTTACTCCGGCGAAGGCCAAGGAGATGGCTGCCACGGTAATGGCCATGGAGACGAAGCTGGCCGAGGCGTCGCTGGATAACGTGGCGCTGCGCGATCCGGCGGCGACCGACCACAAGATGAAGTTCGAGGACCTGAAGAAGCTGACGCCGGAGTTCAACTGGGAAGGGTACTTCGCGTCGGCGAAGATCTCAACGGCGGACCTGAATGTGGATCAGCCGAAGTTCATGCAGGAGGTGAGCCGCCAGTTGAAGGAGACCCCGCTGGCGGACTGGAAGACCTATCTGACGTGGCATCTGCTGAATGGCTCGGCGAGCGCGCTGTCCACGGCGTTTGTGGAGGAGGACTTCCAGTTCAACGGGGCCTACCTGAGCGGAACCAAGGAACTGAAGCCGCGGTGGAAGCGCTGCGTGGAAGATACGGACGGCTTGCTGGGCGAGGCTCTGGGACAGGAGTACGTGGCACGGTACTTCCCGCCGGAGTACAAAGCGCGAGTGCAGGACATGGTGAAGAACCTGCTGCTGGCGATGAATGACACGATCAACGGCCTGGACTGGATGGGGCCGGAGACGAAGAAGAAGGCGCTGGGAAAGCTGGCGACGTTTAATCCGAAGATTGGGTATCCGGACAAGTGGAAGGACTACAGCAGCGTGAAGATCGAGCGTGGCGCCTTCTTTGCCGATGTGCTGGCGGGACGGCGCTTTGCGATTGCGGATGACCGTGCGCGCATTGGCAAGCCGGTGGACAGGGCAAGATGGGGAATGACTCCGCCGACCTCGGATGCGTACTACAATCCGCAGTTGAATGAGATTGTGTTTCCGGCAGGAATTCTGCAACCTCCGGCATTCAACATGGAAGTGAACGACGCGGTGAACTACGGCGCGATCGGAGTCGTGATCGGGCACGAGATCAGCCACGGCTTCGATGACCAGGGCGCGCAGTATGACGCCGAGGGGCGCCTGGCGAACTGGTGGAGCAGCGAAGATCTGAAGAAGTTCCAGGCGAAGACGCAATGCGTGGTGGACCAGTTCGACGGCTACTACATTGAGCCGAACATTCACCACAACGGCAAGCTGGTGGTGGGCGAATCGATTGGCGATTTGGCGGGAGCGAAGCTGGCCTACCTGGCGTTCAAGAAGTCGCAGGAAGGAAAGCCGCCGCTGCCGGTGATTGACGGATTCACGCCGGATCAGCAGTTCTTTGTGGGCTGGGGACAGTTCCGCGGAGATGCAACCAGGCCGGAGACAATGCGGCTGATGGTGCAGGGCGACCCGCATCCGATTGCAAAATTCCGGGTAATCGGGCCGCTGTCGAACCTGACGGCATTCCAGAAGGCGTTCCAATGCAAGGCGGATGCGCCGATGGTGCGTCCGGCGGAGAAGCGCTGCGAAGTGTGGTAAGAGGATAGGAAGTGGAGAGCGAAGGCCGCCTGACGAGGGCGGCCTTTGTGCGTGCGCGCAATCTCATGGGGGCAGTTAAGCATCCGAAGAGGTATGAAAATTGCTCGATATCTACTTCTATTGCTGGTTATTCCACTATATGGGTGTGCTGCAAAACCGGATAACCCGGCGGCGGTGCGGGAGCGCACGGCGGAGACTACGGCGCAGATCAAACGCGATACAAAGGCGATGGCCGAAGGGATTCGCGAGGGGTGGAGCCGGGACAAGGCGCTGGATGTGAACTCGGCCACCGAGAGTGACCTGCGGGCGGTGCAGGGGATGACTCCGAAGATGGCGGAGCGGATTGTGTCGCACCGGCCCTATGCGAAGACCTCCGAACTTGTGGACAGGCATGCGCTGACGAAGGCGGAGTACGATCAGGTTGCGGATCGACTGACGGTGAAACGTTGACCCAGGGAGATTGCAACCGGAGCGCATGACACTTACTGACCTGTTGTTTGGACGGCCGCTGGCAACCGAGGAAGAGAAGGCAGCAAGGATTGGGCCGGGGAAGGGCATTCCAATCTTTGGACTGGATGCGCTGAGTTCGGCGGCTTACGGGCCTGAGGCGGCGCTGACCCTGCTGATTCCGCTGGGCATGATGGGGGTGCGCCACATTGTGCCGATCACGCTGTGCGTGCTGTTGCTGCTGGCCATTGTCTATTTCTCCTACCGGCAGACGATCACGGCGTACCCGCAGGGTGGCGGCTCCTACACGGTGGCAAGCGAGAACCTGGGTACGTGGGCAGGGCTGCTGGCCGCAGCGGCGCTGATGATTGACTACGTGCTGACAGCGGCAGTGGGGATATCGGCAGGAGTGGGCGCGCTGGTTTCAGCGGTGCCAGGGTTGCAGGCGCACACGCTGCTGATGTGCCTGGGAATCCTGGTGGTGCTGACGGTGGTGAACCTGCGGGGAGTGCAGGAGACGGGCGGCTTGTTCAGGCTGCCGACATACCTGTTCATCGGATGCCTGCTGGCGTTGATCGCAATCGGCGTAGCGAAGACGCTGCTTGCGGGCGGACATCCGCTCCCCGTGATTGCACCTCCCCGGCTGAGCCGGGCGACGGAAGCAGTGTCTGCGTGGTTGCTGCTAAGGGCATTTGCCAGCGGATGCACGGCGATGACGGGCGTGGAGGCGGTGAGCAACGGAGTGATGGCCTTCCGTGACCCGACGGACAAATACGCACGGCTGACGCTGACGATCATCATTGCGATCCTGATGGTGATGCTGGGAGGAATTGCGTTCCTGGCTCCGGCGTACGGGGTGGCAGCCACGCTGCCGGGGGCGGTGGGATACCAGAGCGTGCTCTCGCAATTGCTGGCGGCGGTGACGGGCAAGGGCGCGTTCTACTGGACGAGCATCGTCTCGATTTTGATTGTGCTGTCGCTGTCGGCAAACACGGCGTTTGCGGATTTTCCCAGGCTGGCAAGGGCAATTGCGCGCAACGGATTCCTGCCGCACTCATTTACCCTGCGCGGGCGCAGGCTGGTCTATACCCCGGGAGTGTATGCTCTGGCAATTCTGACCGGAGTGCTGCTGACGATCTTTGGAGGAGTGACGGACAGGTTGATTCCTCTGTATGCGGTCGGCGCGTTCCTGGCGTTTACGTTGTCACAGGCAGGGATGGTGGTGCACTGGCGGCGCAATGCCGGCGAGCACAGCCGCAAGAGCATGGCGATCAACGGCGTGGGCGCGGTGGCGACGGGGATCACTGTGTGCGTGGTGCTGGTTGCCAAATTCACGGAGGGAGCGTGGATCACGCTGCTGCTCATTCCGCTGCTGATGGGGATGATGAAGGCGATTCACCGGCACTATGGAAGGGTGGAACGGGTGACGGCCCTGGATAGAGCAGTGAACACGGCGGAACTCTGCAGGCCGATTGCGTTGATTCCCGTTGAGCGATGGAGCGTGATCTCCGAAAAGACGCTGCGGTTTGCCTGGTCGATGGCAAGCGACATCCGGTTTGTGCACGTGGAGTGCGAGGAAGAGGACGAGCGGTTCCAGAAGCAGTGGAGAGCGCTGGTGGAGGCTCCGGCGCGAGAGGCAAAGCTGGCCGTGCCGGAACTGGTGGTGCTGCGCTCGCCATACCGTTTTGTAGCGGCTCCGATTGTGGATTACGTGCTGCAGGTGCAGCAGCAGAATCCCGCGCGGCGGGTGGTGGTCTTAGTGCCGGAGCTGATTGAAAAACACTGGTACAACCTGCTGCTGCACAACCAGCGGCCACAACTGCTGCGAAGCCTGCTGAGGAGCGCGGCGAATCCGAAGATCACGGTCATTGATATTCCGTGGTACCTGAATCCGCTGGGCAGGTAAGCGACGGCTCAGGCGGCGGCGCGCTGGTCAGGCATTTCGATCAATTTCCCTCCAAGGGGCGGCTTGGGACGGCGCACGAGCAGCGGCAGAGCCAGTGAGCAGACCATGACCAGCGCAATGACAAAGATGGCTGGCTGGTAGGTTCCTGTGGCCTGGCGGACGCGCGCGATGAGAATGGGAGAGGGAATGGCGCCTGCACCCCAGGCGAGCAGAATCCACCCATAGATTCCGCCCATGTACTTCGCTCCGAAGAAATCAGCGGTAAAGGACGGCATGGTGCCGAAGCCTCCGCCATAGCAGAGCCCGACGAGAGCAACGGCGGCCGTGAAGAGGGCGGCGGTGTGCAGGTGGGGCAAGGCAAAGAAGACTCCAACCTGGATGAGATAGAGCAGGAAGTAAACCCGGGC
>CAILAZ010000066.1 GCA_903832295.1 uncultured Acidobacteriota bacterium | reverse complement strand
CTCTCCGTAAATCTCCGGCACCGGCAGCCCATGCCTGCGGAAGTGGCGCGAGAACTCCACAAACGCCACGTTTTCTTCCCGCACGTCATACAGAATCCCGATCGCACTGTGCGCGTCGTTCGCCAGCCTTACAATCCTGCGCCCCGAGCCTCCCAGCTCCGCCCGCACCGCTTCCACCCGCGTCGCCGCCGACCGGAAATGCTCCGCAAACAGCTCTTCCAGAATTCCCGCCATCCTCTAGCTCTAACCTTTCCTGCCCAGCCTCGCTCTCCTGCCCAGCTCTCAGAAAGCCGGGAGCCCCACCTTCACGCCGCGCTTTTCGAAGTTACGGTGTAAAAGCACCCGCCCGCATCTCCTTGCTCTTACCTTTGCCGTTGCTCTTGCTGTTGCTCTTGCTCTTGCTCTTGCTCTTGCTCTTGCTCTTGCTCTTGCTTTTGCTCTTGCTCTTGCTGTTGCTCTTGCTCTTGCTGTTGCTCTTGCATTTGTACTTGAAGTGTCATCCTGAGCGCAGCGAAGGACCCCTACCCCGCTCAAATATCCTCCATCGCCGACGAGGCTTTTCTACCCCCGCCCGATTTGCATTCCACCTCAATGCCTCGATCTCACCACTTCCCGCTTCTCCGCAAACGCCGGAACCATCGGCAGATACAACTGGAACACCGTACCGCTCGCGCCTTCCCGCTGGCTGCTGCGGAACCGCAATCGTCCCCCGTGCTTCTGCACAATCTCCGACGAAATCCAGAGTCCCAACCCTGTCCCCTTGATTCCCTTCGTTGTAAAGAACGCCTCGAACAGCCGCCGCTGTGTCACTTCGTCCATGCCGTGACCCGTATCGGCAATCGTAATACGAAGAGCCCTCTCTCCGCTCCGCCATTCTGTCGCCATCTGGCTCCGCAGCCGCAGCCGTCCCCCCCGCCACATCGCGTCCAGCGAATTTCCAATCAAATTGTTCAGCACCTGTCTTATCTCGCCATCCAGGCACAGCACTTTCTCCTTCGTCCGGTACTCCTTCTCAATCGTGATCCCCGAACTGCTCACTCTCCCTTGGTAGAGCGTCAGAATCGGATCGATCATCTCCGCCGCGCCCACCTCCGTCGCCTTCGTCGCCTGCCGATGGAAGCGCAGCGTGTGCGTCGCAATCTGGGAAACCCGTGCCAGCTCCTGCTCCGCCGCGCTCAAATACGCCATCCCCGCCGTCGAGAGCCCCTCGGACCTCAGCAGGAACAGCAAATTCGTCACCGCCTCCAGCGGATTATTGATCTCATGGGAAATCGAGCTCGCCAGCCGGCCCACCGCCGCAATCTTCTCGCTCTGGATCAGCGCCAGCTCCGCCCGCTTCTGCGCCGTAATCTCCAGGGACGCCGCCGAAATCGCCTGGATCGATCCATCCGCGTCATAAACTGGGAAGTAGTTCACCGTCCAGTACCGGTGCTCGCCCGGGCTCATCGGCAGCTCTCCCTCCAGCAGCGCGTTGATCACCGGCTTGCCCAGCGCCACCTGCTCAAACATTTCGTGCAATCCCTCGATGGGTGCAATCTCGGTCAGCGTCTTCCCCAGAATCTCCTCTGCCGGAAGCCCCACGATCTCAGCCTGTCGGCTGTTCAGCCGCAAATACCGGAACTCCACGGGATCAAACAGTGCCAGTCCGATCGGTGCCGTTCTGTAAATCGCCTCCAACTGCGCCCACTGTTGCTGCGCTTCCTTCCGGCTCTCCTCCAGCTCCTTCTCTGCCCGCTTGCGCTCGGTGATGTCGGCCACCGTCCCGATAATCCTCTCCGCCCCTCCGCTTGTATTCAGGTGGATATGCCCGTTCAATGTCACCCAGCGCTCCCGGCCATCTGCGCCGCTCACCCGATGGTCGTGAATCTGCAACGCCTCCCCTTGCTCCGCCACCGTTGCCAGCTCCCGCCGCAACCGCTCCCGGTCCTGTGGATGCACCCGGGCAATGTAATACTCCCACTCTGCCGCCCCCATCTGGTCAAACCCCACCACCTCCCGGAACTCTACCGACCACTCCACGCTCCCGGTCCAAAGATGCCAGTAGAAGGTCCCCAGCCGAGCCGCCTTTTGCGCCAGGTGCAGCCGCTCGCTGAACGCCTCCAGCTTCCGCCGAGCCACCACCTGCTCCGTCACCTCTGACGAAACGTTCAGAATGTCACCATTCGCCAGTCGGCTCAGTGACCACTGCCAGTAGGTCGTCCCCCGCTTGAAGCCAACGTGCTCGTATTCTCCCGTCGTGAACGGCTCGTTCATGTCCCGCACCCGCTCCATAATGCGGATGATCTCTTCCGAATGCGGCACCAGTTCCGCCAGCTTCATTCCAATCAGCGTCGCGCTCGTCCACGGAGCGTCAAAGAAATCGCCAAAGAACGGATTGCACCACTTCACCCGCAACTCGCCGTCCAGCACCGCAATGCCCGCCGGGGCGTTCTCCACAATGGACGCCATCAGCTCGCTCTGTTCCGTCACCGTATCCAGCAGCCTCATCCGCTGCTCTTCGGCCGCCCTCCGCTCTTCGTGGCTCGCCTCGCTCTCCAGCACTCCGCAAATCCGGTTCCCCACCAGGTGGAAGAAGTTCGCATAATTTCCGTCAAACGTCAGCCGCGGACTCACCCCCAGCGCCAGCACATACTCGGCGCCCTGCACTTTCCCTGACGGTTGCAGATGGATCGCCTCCACCGCCTCCGGCCACGGCTCGCAGATCACCTCTCCCACCCGCGTCCG
>CAILAZ010000065.1 GCA_903832295.1 uncultured Acidobacteriota bacterium | reverse complement strand
GAGATTTACGGAGAGGCGCTGGATAAGGACGCTTACCTGGAAGAGGACCTGGGGGACACGACGCTGTATGAGTTTCTCTCCGCGCGCAGGGCGGGGATGACGATAGCGCCGGAGGTGGTGGAGGCGTACCGCAGGGTGGTGGAGGTGCTGCCGCGCTTCCAGGTGGAGGCGGGGCGCGACCTGAATTACAAGGTGTGCTATCCGCGGGCGAGCTTTGACAGGCAGTCGATTGCGTGGGACCTGAACTACTTCAAATATTATTTTCTCAGGCTGGCGGGGATTGCGTTCAACGAGCAGGCACTGGAGGAGGACTTCGGGCGGCTGACGCGGTTCTTGCTGACAGCGGAGCGCGGGTATTTTCTGTACCGCGATTTTCAGTCGCGGAATGTGATGCTGCGGGATGGGCGTCCGTATTTTGTGGACTACCAGGGCGGGCGCAAGGGGGCGCTGCAATACGACATTGCGTCGCTGCTGTTTGACTCCAAGGCAGACCTGCCGCCGGAGCTGCGCGAACAGTTGCTGGAGCACTACCTGGAGGCGCTGGGCGGATTTGTGGAGGTGGACCGGGAGCGGTTTCTGGAACACTACTACGGCTTTGTATATGTGCGGCTGATGCAGGCGATGGGGGCATATGGCTTCCGCGGATTTTACGAGCGGAAGGCGCATTTTCTGCAGTCGGTTCCGTATGCGCTGAAGAATCTGAGGTGGCTGCTGCACAACGTGACGCTGCCGATCGCGCTGCCGTCGCTGATGGAAGCGTTCACCGAGATGGTGGGCTCTGAGAGGTTGCAGGGGATTGCGGCGAAGGAGACGGAGGGGCTGACGGTGGTGGTGTCGAGCTTTTCATTTCATCGCGGCCCGGTGGTGGACGAGAGCGGCAACGGCGGAGGATTTGTATTCGATGCGCGGAGCTTGCCGAATCCCGGTCGGGAGGAGCGGTTCAAGCGGCTCTCCGGGCGGGACGAGGCGGTGCGGGAATATCTGGACGGGCAGGCGAGCGTGCATGAGTTTGCGGCAAGCGCAGAGGCCCTGGTAGAGGCGAGCGTGAAGGAGTACGAGCGCAGGGGATTCAAGCACCTGATGGTGTCATTCGGATGCACGGGCGGACAACATCGCTCGGTGTACCTGGCGGAGCAGATGGCGAAGAGGCTGGGCGGGCGCGCGGGAGTGAGCGTGGTGCTGCGCCACCGTGAGCAGGAGAGCTGGGCGCGATGAAGGCGATGATATTGGCAGCGGGACTGGGGACGAGGCTGCGTCCGCTGACCGATGAGCGGCCCAAGGCGCTGGTGGAGGTGGCGGGCTGCACGCTGCTGGAGATTGCGCTGCGGCGGTTGAAGGAGTTTGGGATCACAGAGGTGGTGGTGAACGTACACCACTTTGGCGAGATGGTGGCGCGGTATCTGCGGGCGCATGATTTTGGAGTGCGGATTGATATTTCGCAGGAAGAGGAACTGCTGGACACGGGCGGCGGATTGAAGCGGGCAGAGAGGTTGCTGGCCGGGGGCGATGAGCCGTTTGTGCTGCACAACGTGGACGTGATCAGCACGATTGACCTGGGGGCGATGGTGCGGGCGCACAGGGAACGGGGCGCGCTGGCGACGCTGGCGGTGCGAAAGAGAGAGAGCTCGCGGCATCTGCTGTTTGACGGGCAGGGAGAGCTGTGCGGAAGGCACTCGAGGGGCGCAGAGGCGGAGATGGCCCGGGCGGCGGATGGGGTGGAGGCGCTGGGCTTTACGGGAGTGCATGTGATATCGCCGCGGATTTTTGGGAAGTTGAGCGAAGAGGGCGCGTTTCCGATTATTCCGGCGTATCTGCGGATGGCAGGCGAGGGCGAGAGGATTTGCGGTTTCCGGTGCGATGCCTTCCAATGGCGAGATGTGGGAACGCTGAAGAGCCTGGAACTGGCGGGCAGGGAGATGGAAGAGCGGGCGCAGCATTTTCAATAGAGGCGCGCTCGGTGAGATGAAGGTTACGCGGGCGGGGGAAAGCGCGTAAACTGGAGACTATGTCAAGGCAATCCGAAGAACGCAATCGCGAGAAGTTCGCAGAGAAGATGCGGCAGAAGAGCCAGGCGGTGAAAGCCGCAAAGATGGTGAAGAAGCCTGCCACCCCGGCAGCGGACGAAGGCACGAAGAAGTAGCGGCGGGAAGAATCCGGGACAGGGACACTTCCCTGGGACGAGTGCGATGAACGTGTGCAAAGCGCATCAGGCCATGCGGAAGATCGCATTGGCTTTTCTTTTTTTCCTCTTAAATATTGGGTTTATGGGTGCGATGGCGGGGCAGGACTTCCGCGCGCTGAAGAATGGCGTGGAGGTGAGCTCCGGCGCGGAGACCGTGCGGGTGGTGGCGCTGCGGGACGATGTGGTGCGGGTGCGGATGTGGCGCGGCGGAGAGATTCCGGAAGACGCGTCATGGGCGGTGCTGGCGGAAGCGCGGGCGGGCGCGGCGCCGACGACGGCGGTGAAGAGCGCGGAGTTCGCGGGCTTTGAGACGGCGAAGCTGCGGGTGCTGATTCGCAGGAGCGATTTGCGGCTGACGGTGATGGACCGGGCGGGGAATGTGCTGCAGGAAGACGCGCGGGCGGTGGAGATGCGGGGGACGGAGTTCCGCATTGCGAAGGTGATGCCGGCCGAGGAGCACTACTTTGGACTGGGCGACAAGGCGGGGCCGCTGGACCGGCGGGGACAGGCCTTTACGCTGTGGAATACGGATGCCTACCAGTGGCAGGAATCAACCGATCCGCTGTACAAGAGCATTCCGTTCTACATGAGCTTTTGCAAAGGCAGGGCACTGGGGGTGCTGCTGGACAATACGTGGCGCTCGCAATTTGATTTTGGCAAGGCAAAGGCGAATACGCTGGAGTTTGGAGCGGCGAATGGGCCGCTGGATTATTACGTGATCTATGGGCCGACGCCGAAGGAAGTGCTGGGCGGTTCCCGGTGGCTGACGGGAGCGACCCCACTGCCTCCGATGTGGGCACTGGGGTATCAGCAGTCGCGCTACAGCTATATGACGGAGGCGCGGGTGCTGGAGGTGGCGGCGAAGCTGCGGGCGGATCGGATTCCGGCGGACGCGATCTATCTGGATATTGATTACCAGGTGAAGAACAGGCCGTTCACGGTGGACCGGGAGAGCTTTCCGGATTTCGCCGGGATGTTGAAGAAGCTGCACGGGGAGGGCTTCCACGTGGTGGCGATTACGGACCTGCACATCGCAAAGGTGGATGCGGGGTATGCGCCGTATGAGAGCGGGACGGCGGGCGACCACTTTGTGAGGAAGGAAGATGGAACGGTTTTCTGGGGCAAGGTGTGGCCGGGGCCGAGCGTGTTTCCGGATTTTACAAGGCAGCAGACTCGCGATTGGTGGGGCGGACTGTACGGGGAGTTTGAGCGCGCGGGGCTGGACGGCTACTGGAACGACATGAACGAGCCGGCGGTGTTTGAGTCTCCGACGACGACGATGTCCGAGGATGTGCAGCACAGGATTGAAGAGCCGGGATTTGCGAAGCGGACGGCGAGCCACGCGGAAATTCATAACGTGTATGGGATGGAGAACTCGCGGGCGACGTACGAGGGGCTGCTGAAGATTGAGCCGGATGTGCGGCCGTTTGTGCTGACGCGGGCGAGCTTTGCGGGCGGGCAGCGCTACGCGGTTACGTGGACGGGCGACAACTCAAGCACGTGGAACCATCTGCGGATGACGACTCCGATGCTCGAGAACCTGGGGCTGAGCGGCTTTGCGCTGAGCGGCGCGGATGTGGGCGGGTACGCGGGGACTCCGACGGCGGAGTTGCTGACGCGATGGATGGAGATTGCTGCGTTCCAGCCGATTGACCGCGACCACACGGAAAAAGGAAGCGGCGACCAGGAGCCGTGGGTGGGCGGCGCGGAGCAGGAGGCGATCCGGCGGAGATATATCGAGGAGCGCTACCGGCTGATGGCGTATCTGTACACGACGGCGGAGGAGATGACCCGGACGGGAGTGCCGATGCTGCGGGCGCTGTTCGTGGAGTTTCCGGATGCGGCGGTGGATCGGCATCCGCTGGACGTGGACAGGGATATTGCGCCGGAATTCCTGATGGGGCCGGAACTGCTGATCGCTCCGCAGCCCTATGGGGAAAAGACGGACGCCTATGCGGTGACGCTTCCGACAGAGGGCTGGTACGACTACTGGACGGGGCAGCGGGTGGCGAGGATGGCGAAGGCGGGACTGCCGACGGTGATGGTGACGCCGGAGCTGGCGCGGCTTCCGGTGTATGTGAGGCCGGGAGCGATTGTGCCGATGGCTCCGCTGGTGCAGAGCACGGAGGAGCGGCCGGTGGGTCCGCTGACGCTGCGGGTTTACGCGGGCGGGGATTGCAGAGGATCGCTCTACCAGGACGACGGCAAGAGCTTTGGGTACAGGCGCGGGGAGTACTTGCGGGAGGAGTTTGGCTGCGAGGTGAAGGACGGCGGACTGCGGGTGCGGATTGGCGCGCGCGAGGGGAAGTATGCGGCGTGGTGGAAGACGGTGCGGGTGGAAGTTTATGGCTGGAGCGGCGCGGGCCGGGTGATGGTGGACGGGAAGCCGACGGCGAGCGAGAAGACGGAGCAGGGGCTGGCGGTTACGGTGGCCGACGAAGGCAAGGGGACGGAGCTGGTATGGCAGTGACGGAATTGCGGTAATTTGAGGGGCGGCCGGAGCAGGGTTTTCTAGCCGGGTGCGGCGCGCTGTACAATCTCCGGGTGCGGGCCGCTGCGATCATACATTCCTACGCAAAACAGCACGTTGTGGAGCCCTTCTGCGACGCGAGGGTAAATCTGTTCCGCGGGAACACGCTGGAACCGAACGACCTGCCGGATGTGGCAGTGGTGTTTGGCGGCGATGGGGCGGTGCACCGGGTGCTGCCGTCGCTGGCGAATAAGACGACGCCGCTGCTGGTGGTTCCGACGGGAAGCGCGAATGACTTTGCGCACTGCATTGGGATTCCGACGCCGGGCGAGGCACTGCGGGCCTGGCAGCGCTACCTGAGCCATGGCGACAATGTGCGGACGGTGGACCTGGGGATGGTGCGTCCGATGGGCATGCTGGAAGCCGGGGCAACGGAACCGGTGGACGGTGCGAGCTTTGCCGATGCCGAGGGGCGGATCCCGCGTCCGGCGAGACCGCTGGGCGAGGCGATCATGCGCCAGCACCTGCACCACGCGGAGGAGAGCGCTGAGCAGCAGCGAGTCATCTATTTCTGCGGAATTGCGGGGATTGGGCTGGACGCGGAGGCGAACCGCTACGCGGAGAAGTTGCCAGGGTGGCTGCGGAGGTACGGGGGATATTCGCTGGCGGCGCTGCGGGCGCTGGCTACGTATCGCGCGCCCGAGGTGAACCTGCACAGCTTTGACGCGTGCGGGGAGGAGAGCTGCCTGGAGGGCGAGGTGCTGTTCACGGCGGTTGGAAACTCGTGGCAGTACGGGAGCGGGATACGGATGCTGCCGAGGGCGGAACTGGACGACGGACAGTTGGACTTGTGCTACGTTCCGGCGATGAGCAAGGGCAAGGTGCTGTGGAACTTCCACCGGATTTATTCGGGAAGCCACCTGGCAGTGCCGGAGGTGAAATATCTGCGGACGAAGCAGGTGTTTGTGGCGAGCGCGAAGCCGATTGCGATTTATGCGGATGGCGAGTACCTGTGCCGGACTCCGGCGGAGATTTCAGTTGCGTCGCGGGCGCTGCGGCTGATCGTTCCCTAGGCCCGGGGAAAGACCCGAGGCGGGCATTTCCAGATTGCCTAATTTGACCGGGAGAGAACCGGGATGCGATCCGGAGAGGGCGGAACTGCGTTTTTATAAAGCAGGGAGGTAATCTGCCGATTTATACTGAAGGCTACTCATGTCCACTCCCGACCTCAAGAAGCCAGCACCCGAAGCGACCCCAGCCGAGCAGAAGCACGACGTACTGCCGACCCTGTTTGGGGATGGATATGGGATGTACGAGGTCCGCAAAGGATCGTTTGTCGCTTCCTTCATTCTGAACACCGTCATCCTGGCACTGCTGCTGTGGGCGGGAACGTGGACGGCGACCCACGCGCCGGAGATCAAGCAGGTGGTTGGCGGAATCTCGGTTGATATCAGCCCGTACGTCATGCAGCCCTCGAAGACGACCTCAGGCGGCGGTGGCGGCGGCGGTTCGCACGATGTGAACCCGGCGTCAAAGGGCGCGCTGCCGAAGCTCTCCAAGTCACAGATTGCGCCGCCGATGGTGCTTCCGCCGGAGAATCCGAAGCTGGCGGTCCCGGCGAGCGTGGTGGTGCCTCCGGAGATGAAGTTGCCGCAGGGCGGGCAGATGGGCGATCCGTTGTCGAAGGTGATGGGGCCGCTCTCCAACGGCACGGGCATTGGCGGAGGGATTGGCAGCGGCAGCGGCGGTGGAGTGGGATCAGGGCGCGGTCCGGGCGTAGGTCCGGGCTGGGGCGGCGGGATTGGGGGCGGAGCCTACCGCGTAGGCGGCGGAGTGAGTGCGCCGAAAGTTCTGTCCCGAGTGGAGCCGGAGTTCAGCGAAGAGGCCCGCAAGAATAAATGGCAGGGTACGGTGGTGCTGCGGGTGGTGATTGGCGTGGACGGGAAGATCCACGACGTGAACGTGCAGCGCTCACTGGGGATGGGATTGGACGAGAAGGCGGTGGAAGCAGCCAAGCAATGGCGCTTTGAGCCGGGCAGAAAAGACGGCCAACCAGTGCCAGTGGAAGTGAACATGGAGATTAACTTCCGGCTTTACTAGGACTGGGAGAAATTCGCGGGGCGCGAGCTTAGGGCTCGCGCCTTTTTGCGTGCGCGGGATCAAACACCGATGCGACGCGGGATTAACCGCGGCGGAAGCGGCGGGCGACGGGCTCAGCCTTGCGGCGGGCGGCGTCGGCCCACTCCTGACGGCGCTCCCAGATGTCCGTGGCGCGATCGCCAAAGCCGCCGACTGCGTCGCGGGCGTCTTCGTACCTGCGGCGCACCTCTTTGCGGACCTGGCGTCCGGTTTTTGGGGTGACTAGGAGCGCGGCGAGGGCTCCGAGGCCGAGGCCGATGGCGAGGAAGCCGAAGGCGGTGGCGTAGTTATTGCGACGGCGAGAAAACTCGTAATCTCCGAATCGGAAGTCTGCCATATGAAACGTCCCTTCTAGGTGGATTCCTAAGTTAGAAGGAGGATTTGGCGGTGCTGTTGCCCGTGATCGGGAGGATGCGGCGGCCCTCGATTTTGTAGTTTCCGGAGGCAACCAGGGCGATGGCTTCCGAGTAGGCGAGGTGCTCCTGGGCGAGGATGCGGGCGGCGAGGGCGTGGTCGTCATCGGTGGAGAGGACGGGGACGACTTTCTGGAGGATGATGGCGCCGTGATCGAGATGCTCATCGACAAAGTGGACAGTGCAGCCGCTGAACTGGACGCCATAGTCGAGAGCCTGGCGCTGGGCGTCGAGTCCGGGAAATGCGGGGAGGAGCGAGGGATGAATGTTGAGGATGCGGGAGGGAAACTGCTGCACAAACCAGGGAGAGAGCAGGCGGAGGTATCCGGCGAGGATGACGAGCGAGGCGCCGGAGTCGCGGAGTGCCTGGGCGACGGCGCGGTCATGGGCTTCGCGGGGTAGTCCCTTGCTGGGGATGACGAGGGCGTTGAGACCGCGGGCGCGTGCTTCGGCGATGCCTGGGGCGTCGGGGCGATTGCTGATGACGGCAGTGATGCGGGCGCGGAGTTTGCCGGAGGCGATGTTGTCGGCGATGGCGATGAAGTTGGAGCCGCGTCCGGAGAGCAGGATGCCGAGAGAGGTCATGGACACACAGGATATAGCGGGGGGAGGGTGAGGCTCAAGGCGCAGCGGGTGTTCGACCGCCAGCACGGGCTTCCGGGAGTTCACACTCAGGGGGAATGACAACGGCTCCAAGGGTGGGCATCCTGCTTCCCACATCTTGCCAGCCTGCGGCGGGCTCGGCTCGTCGAAGGCAGTGGAGTTCAACGAGCAGCGTGTTGAATGGGCCATGGGCGGCGGCTCACATCAATCAGCATGATGCTCTCACTGCCAGAGCTGGAAGCACGCGAACTCCGGGCACCTTGCTTCCCACATCTGGCCAGCAACGGGCCAGATGTGGTTCACCAACGGTTGATTGGTGGGCGAGATTTGAGCGACAGCTCATGAAGGAGGAATGCGGATGGAGTGTAAATCAGCGTGGAGCGGATCACGAAGGTAAGGGGCGAGGCATCGCGGGCATGGACGCGGGGAATCTAGTGGAGCAGGAGAACAAAAATGGCGAATGATCCTCAAGCCGCGATGCGGAAAGAACTGATTGCGGCGCTCAATGGCGGGAATGCTCATGCGCAGTTCGAGGATGTGATTGCGGATTTTCCGGCGAAGCTGCGCGGCGAAAAGGCGGGGCTGCCGTACTCGGCCTGGCAATTGCTGGAGCATATAAGAATTGCGCAGAACGATATCGTACGCTTCTGCGGCAACCAGGATGGGCGATACAAGGAGCTGAACTTTCCGGGAGACTTCTGGCCGAAGAGCGCGGAACCACCCAACGCGAAGGCCTGGGAAAGTTCGGTGGAGCAAGTGAAGAAAGATCGCGATGAGATGGTGGCGATGATCGGCGATCTGGAGCGGGAGGTGGCCGCGCCCTTCCACTGGGGCGAGGGGCAGACGCTGCTGCGCGAGGCAGTCCTGCTGATAGACCACAATGCGTACCACGTGGGAGAGTTGCTGGCGCTGCGCAGGCTGCTGGGCACCTGGCCTGCGAAGAAGAGGAACAAACTACAGGCAGCATGAAGACGGCCCACATCTGCACGATGTGGGCCGGTCTGTTCAGGCTGAAACTGGATTATGTGTACTGCACCTTGCGCTCACCCTTGACGATACGTCCGATCACGTGGCCCTTCTCGCCGGCGCGGTCGAGGATGGTCTGAACCTTCTTAAACTTTTTGGCTGGAACGATGAGGATCATGCCGATTCCCATGTTGAAGGTTCGCATCATCTCAGCCTGCTCGATGTTTCCGATCTTCTGCATGTGCTCGAAGATGGGGAGGACGGGCCAGCTTCCCATTTCAACCAGCGCGCCGACCCCCTTGGGAAGAACGCGGGGAAGATTTTCGGTGATGCCGCCGCCAGTGATGTGAGCCATGGCGGAAACGGCGTCGCCATCGACCATGCGGCGGACGATGGGCCAGTAGCTCTTGTGCTGCTTCATCAACTCAGAGCCGACCTTGCCCTTCATCTCGTTGACATAGGTGTCCGGGGTGTATCCGGCGACGGAGAACATGAGCTTGCGGGCGAGAGAGTACCCGTTGGTGTGGAGTCCGGTGGAGGGGAGGCCGACGAGGACATCGCCGATCTGCACATCCTTTCCGGTCAGAATCTTTTCACGTTCGACTGCGCCTACGATAAATCCCGCGAGATCGTATTCGCCATCGGGATAGAAGCCGGGCATCTCGGCAGTTTCGCCGCCGATGAGGGCGCAGCCATTGTGTTTGCAGGCTTCGGCGAGGCCGCTGATGACCTTCTCGGCGATTTCGAGCTCGAGTTTGCCGACGGCGAGGTAGTCCATGAAGAAGAGCGGTGTTGCTCCCTGGACGGCAATGTCATTGACGCAGTGATTGACGAGATCACCGCCGACGGTGTGGTGAACTCCCATCTCGAAGGCGAGCTTGAGCTTGGTGCCGACGCCATCGACACTGCTGACGAGGACGGGATCGACGAACTTCTTCTTATCAATCTGGAAAAGCCCGCCAAAGCCGCCAATCTCGCTGAGGACACACTTGTTAAACGTGCGGTGCGCCAGATACTTGATGCGCTGCTTTGTGCGATTCGCCTGTTCGATATCGACGCCGGCGTCGGCGTAGGTCAGGCTTTTCTGTTCAATCTCATCGGCCAAGGTAGTCACGTCCGTGGAGGAATTTTCGAGGGGAATCCGCAATGCAGATTGTAGCATTTGAGCGGCGGGGTAAGCGGTGACGGGTGCTATTTCGGCGGGTTTTCCACCGTACAAGACCAATCGTAACTGATCCATTTGCGAATTCGGGCCGATACTAAGGGAGCAAGAAATCATGTACGCGCCGCGACCTTCGTGCGGTGCTGGACCGAGAACGATGGCTTACCTGGATTGGACACTGGTTGTATTTGGAATGGGCATTGCGCTCACCGGAAGCTGGATTCAGCTTCATCCGGAGCGGCTGTACCCGAACACGGCCAGCAACTGGCAGATGGATCCGGCGCTGCTGGGGCAGATCAGGATGCTGGGAGGGTGCTTTCTGTGCATGGGCACATTCTTTACGCTCCAGATGTCCGTGGACCTGGTACGCCTGCCCTGGTGGATTGGGACCCTGGGCGGAGTGATGTTCGCGATTGCTTCCGTGAAGCTGGTGGGGGCATGGTCGCGGCAGCAAGGAAGGCCGCAGAGTGGCGCGCAGCAGGCAGCGCGAGCAGAGAGAAGATAAGAGATTCCCCTGAAGTAAGCAGAGAAAAATGCGCCACCCTGCCAGCCGCAGAGTGGCGCATTTTTTATGCTGCGCGCTGTGCCCAGGGATCGATGACGACCTTGACGCAGTGATCTTCCTTGTTGAGGAAGGTGCGGTATATTTCGGGGACATCGTCAAGCGCGACGCGATGGGTGATGAGAAAGCTGGGGTCGATATCGCCCCGCTGAACGCGTTCGAGCAGGGGTTGCAGGTAACGGATCATATGGGTTTGTCCTCCGCGCAGGGTGAGTCCCTTGCCGAAGGCAGCGCCGAAGGGGAACTTGTCGATCAGTCCGGCATAGACTCCGGGAACGGAGACGGTACCGCCCTTGCGGCAGGCGTGGATGGCCTGACGCAGAACGTTGGCGCGCTCCATCTGGAGATGGAGCTTCTGCTTGGCGGAGTCGAGGTAGTAGTCGGCGGAGTGGCCGTGGGCTTCGAGTCCGACGGCGTCGATGCATGCGTCCGGGCCGCGGCCTCCGGTCATGGCCTTGAGCGTTTCGACGAGGTCCTCGGTTTGCGAGTAGTCGATGACCTCGGCTCCGGCCTGCTGGGCGAGGCGCAGGCGCTCGGGAAAGCGGTCGATGGCGATGACACGCTCGGCTCCGAGAAGCTGGGCGGAACGGATGGCGAACTGGCCGACGGGGCCGCATCCCCAGATGGCAACAACCTGGCCGGGTTTAATGTCACACTGCTCGGCGGCCTGGTAACCAGTGGGGAATATGTCTGAGAGGAAGAGGACCTTTTCCGGGTCCATACCCTCGGGAATCTTGATGGGGCCGACGTCGGCGAATGGGACGCGGGCGTACTGGGCCTGGCCTCCAGCGTATCCGCCGTAGAGATGGGAGTAGCCATAGAGGGCGGCGGAGCTGTGGCCGTACTGTGCTTCGACCATCCAGGCATTGGGGTTGGAGTTGTCACAGGCGGACCACATGCCCTGCTTGCAGAAGAAGCACTGTCCGCAGCAGATGGTGAAGGGAACGACGACGTGATCGCCGACCTTGAGGTTCTTGACTTCGGGACCGATTTCGACGACCTCTCCCATGAACTCATGGCCGACGATGTCTCCCTGCTCCATGGTGGGGATGTAGCCGTTGAAGAGGTGAAGATCAGAGCCGCAGATGGCCGAGCGGGTGATACGCACGACGCAATCGCGGGGGTTGATGATGCGCGGATCGGGCACGTGCTCGACCCTCATGTCCTGCTTGCCGAACCAGCAAACTGCTTTCATGGAAAGACTCCGGAATGTTGTATGGGTTGAAGCGCTAGCGGACGCCGACGACGCGCTGCTGTTCTTCTGTAGCAGGGCGGCCGCGCCGGGGTGATGGCTCATTTGCAGCCTTGACCATCCGAATGAATGCGGAGCGGCGTCCGTGGGACTGGCCCTCGGTGGTGGCGATTTCGCCGGCTTCCAGCAACTGTTTCAGACGGCGCAGGTCTTCGCGAATCTGCAGGCCGGGCTCGCGTCCAAAGAGACGGGCGAAGAGAGCGCCGCCGCGTCCGGCGGGAGGTGCGTAATCCATGGCGACGGTGATTTCCGTGCCGCCATGGTACTGGCTGGCGGGTTGGAACTCGACGGCGCCGCGGTTGGGGATGAGGGTTCCGGGGAGCGACTGCCAGGCGAGGTAGCGGTCCTGTTCCTCCTCCACGATTTCCGCCTCCCATTCAAGTTCAAAGCCGAGTGGTGCGTGAGCGACCCAGCGGGAGGAGCGGTTTCCGGTGACGCGGACTTCCTTGAGGTGCTGCATGAAGCGGGGCAGGTTTTCAAAATTGCGGAAGAAGCTGAAAACCTCGGCGACCGGACGGTTGATGGTGAAGCTGCGCTCGACATGGACGGCACTGGATGCAGAAGCGCGGCGAATTCCGCGGAAGGCGAGAATGCCTCCGGCGGTGGCCAGGGCTGCACCTCCGGCGCTCCTGCGGGTGACTCCATAGACGGCGAGGGCACCTCCGGCGACAATGCTGCCGAGAGTACTGCCGGTCTTTTGCCAGGGAGGACGGTGTCCGTTGTCGTGCGGCTGATGGTGGGAATGATGGGCTGTGTCTGGGGCTTTTTCCGCAACTGGTTCTCGCGGATAGGTGATTTCCGACATAATCTGCTCGCCTCACGTTCAAATTTGGGTATCCTGTGGTCGGATGCCACGGCGCGCGCCGAAGTTTGCGAGATTCGAGAGACAAGCGCAGATGGCAATGCGGTTCTCTGAATTCCTGGTTTCAATTCCATTCACACACGCTTACTAAGGCGGTTTACGCGGTTGAAAGGTGAAAGCACTCATGAGCCCGATTGGAAAAATGCCTATCTCCAACGTCAGTCCTGCGCACGATGTACTACGCGCGGACCGGCATCCACTCGACCCCATCTTCAAGCCCGCAAGCGTAGCCCTGGTTGGAGCCAGCGAACGCGCGGGCTCTGTGGGGCGCACGGTTCTGTGGAACCTGATCAGCAGCCCATTTGGCGGCACGATTTATCCAGTGAACCCGAAGAGGGCGAACATCCTGGGCATTCGCGCGTACACCTCGCTGGACACGCTGCCGGAAGTTCCGGACCTGGTGGTGGTTTGTACCCCGGCGGAAGGCGTTCCGGCACTGCTGAAAGATTGCGTGCGACTGGGAGTTCCGAGCGCAATTGTGATTTCGGCGGGGTTCAAGGAGACGGGCGCGGCGGGCATCAAGCTGGAAGCCGAGATCATGGAGACGATCCAGGGGCGGATGCGGATTATTGGTCCGAACTGCCTGGGGGTGATGAACCCCGTGCTGGGGCTGAACGCAACGTTTGCGAACTCCATGGCGAAGCCGGGGAACGTGGCGTTTGTGAGCCAGAGCGGCGCGCTGTGCACGGCGGTGCTGGACTGGTCCACGCGTGAAAATGTCGGCTTCAGCAGCTTCGTGTCGATTGGCTCGATGCTGGATGTGAACTGGGGCGATTTGATCGACTACTTCGGAAACGATCCCCGGACGCATTCGATCGTGATTTACATGGAATCGATTGGGGATGCGCGCTCGTTCCTGTCGGCGGCGCGGGAGGTTTCACTGACCAAGCCGATCATTGTGATCAAGGCCGGGCGGACGGCGCAGGCGGCCAAGGCCGCGGCCTCCCACACCGGGTCGCTGACCGGATCCGATGACGTGCTGGAGGCGGCATTCCGCAGGGTTGGCGTGCTGCGGGTGAACTCGATTGCAGAAATCTTCTACATGACGGAAGTGCTCTCCAAGCAGCCTCGACCGAAGGGCAACCGGTTGTGCATTGTGACCAACGCGGGCGGACCGGGAGTGCTGGCGACGGATGCGCTGATCCAGGGCGGAGGCGAACTGGCGGAGATTTCCGCCGAGAGCATGGCGGCGTACAACAAGTTTCTTCCGGCGGCGTGGAGCCACAGCAACCCGGTAGATATCCTGGGCGATGCCGAACCGGAGCGCTATGCGAAGTCGCTGGAGATTGCGGCGAAGGACCCGAATATCGATGGCATGCTGGTGATCATGACGCCGCAGGGGATGACCAATCCCACGGAGATTGCCGAGCAGTTGAAGCCTTACGCGAAGGGGCTGGGAAAGCCAGTGCTGGCAAGCTGGATGGGCGGCGAGTCGGTGGAGCACGGCGAGGAGATTCTGAACAAGGCGGGGATACCGAGCTTCTACTATCCGGACACGGCGGTGCGGGCGTTCAACTACATGTGGCGTTACTCGTATAACCTGCGCGGGTTGTATGAGACGCCGTCTCCGAACGCGGCCTCGCAGAGGCCAGACAAGGCACGCGCATCGGAGATTCTCACCACGGTGCGCAACAGCGGACGCACGATTTTGACCGAGTACGAATCGAAGAAGCTGCTGGAGTCTTACGGAATACCGAGCGTACCCACCGAGATTGCAGAGACCGTGGAGCAGGCAGTGGAGGCGGCGGGAAAGATTGGCTATCCCGTGGTACTGAAGCTGCACTCATTCACCATCACCCACAAGACGGACGTGGGCGGGGTGATCCTGAACCTGCCGGATGCGGCGAGCGTAAGCAAGGCATTCAACACGATTCGAGAGAACGTGGAGGCCAAGGCGGGCGCGGGCCACTTCCAGGGCGTGACGGTGCAACCGTTTGCCAAGCAGGAGGGCTATGAGTTGATCCTGGGCGCGTCGCTGGACCCGCAGTTTGGCCCGGTGCTGCTGTTTGGCACAGGCGGCCAACTGGTGGAAGTTTTCGAAGACCGCTCACTGGCCTTGCCTCCGCTGAACACAACGCTTGCGCGCCGCATGATGGAGCAGACGCGAATCTACAAGGCGCTGAAGGGTGTGCGCGGACGGAAGTCTGTGGACATGGCTGCACTGGAAGAGCTGATGGTGCGCTTCAGCGATTTAGTGATCGAGAATCCCGCGATCAAGGAGATCGACATCAACCCGGTGCTGGCTTCTCCAGAGCGGCTGCTGGCGCTGGATGCGCGGGTGGTGGTGCACGACAAGAGCATTGCGGACGACGATCTGCCGCACTCGGCGATTCGGCCCTATCCGGCGCAGTACGTCTCTGAGTGGACGATGAAGGACGGCGAGAAGGTGTTGATCCGTCCAATTCGTCCGGAAGACGAGTTGTTGATGATCGAGTTCCACAAGAAGCTGAGCGAACGCACGGTGTACCTGCGCTACTTCCAGCCGTTGAAGCTGACGCAGCGTACGGCGCACGAGAGGCTGACTCGTATCTGCTTCCTGGATTACGACCGCGAGATGGCGTTGGTGGTGGAGCGCAAGAAGGCCGATGGCTCGCCTGACATTATTGCCGTGGGCAGGTTGAGCAAAATCCACGGACGTCCTGAGGCCGAACTGGCCGCGCTGGTGCAGGACGAGTTGCAGGGCAAGGGGCTGGGCGTGGAACTCTATCGCAGGCTGATCCAGATTGCGAAGGAACAACACCTGCAGACGATCCACTCCAACATGCTGGGCGAGAACAAGGAGATGCAGCACCTGTGCAAGAAGCTGGGCTTCAAGCTGAGCGCTCCGGATCTGGAAGACAACCTGGTGCTGGCGGAGCTGACGCTGTAAGGCCGTAAAAGCGTTTCGGGAAGAGCACCCGCGATGGGTGCTCTTTCTATTTGCGCGCGGAGCGGAAGTGGAAGGCGACGAGCCACAGCCAGTAGAGGGACAGTCCGGCAGTCTCCAGCCAGAAGATGCGCGCATCGATTTGCGGGTCGAGGGCGTGGAAGTCCGTGGTGAGGTTGATGATGCTGAGGCCACAGACGGCGGCGGCTCCGGCGGCGAGGATGGCTTTGACCAGCGCGGGTTGCACCAGTGGATCTCGCCCGGCGGTGAAGAGAAAGACGGCCCAGCCGAAGGCGAGGAAGCTGATGATGCGGTCCTGGTAGGCGTAGGAAGGGACGTCGAAATAGACGAAGAGGATGGGGAGCTTGGCGCCGATCATGTGGGTACAGGCTACGCAGAAAAAATAAAGCGAGCCGGCGAGCAGGGACCACTTAAGGATGCGGGCGTTGGCGTTCATGGGAGCCTCATCGGGAGTTGACCTTATCGCCTTCATCGTATGCGAAAGTGGTGCGTGTGCGGCGGCGGTTCGCGCTATTCTGGTTGCGAGTTGACTGGGATGAAGCTTCTTCGCTGCACAATTTTCATGATGATAGCGGGGTTGGCGCTGATGGCGCAGCCTGCGCCGAAGACCGGTCTGCCGACCGCGCACCGCACGCGGGTGGCGCTGGCATTGTCCGGCGGCGGCAGTTTGGGGCTGGCGCACATTGGGGTGCTCGAATATTTTGAGGAGCACCACATCCCGGTGGACGCAATTGCGGGGACGAGCATTGGCGGAATTGTGGGTGGGCTGTACGCGACGGGGCACACGCCGGCGGAGATGGAATCGTCGTTTACGGCGGTGGACTGGGACGAGATGCTGCGGGTGCAGCCGCGCTACCGCGATCTGCCGATGGCAGCACGCGAGGAGCGGGCGCGGGCTCCGGGGGAGTATGTGTTGAGGCTGGGGCGCGGGCTCTCGCTTCCGGCAGGACTGAGCACGGCGGAGGCCTTGGACCTGTTCCTCTCGCGGCAGGTGCTGGCGTACTCGGCGGTGGAGGACTTTGGCGCGCTGCCGACGCCGTTCCGCTGCGTGGCCACGCAGCTGGAGACTGGTGAGGCATTTGTACTGCGGCGGGGAAACCTGGCGCGGGCGCTGCGGGCGACGATGGCGGTGCCGGGGATTTTTACTCCCGTGGAGTGGGACGGGCATGTGCTGGTGGACGGCGGACTGGTGGAT
The DNA here is from genome assembly GCA_903832295.1 of uncultured Acidobacteriota bacterium. Lineage (GTDB taxonomy): Bacteria > Acidobacteriota > Terriglobia > Terriglobales > Acidobacteriaceae > TOLSYN. The sequence goes on along the minus strand of CAILAZ010000065.1, from coordinate 41,467 downwards.
AACCTGCCGACCGATGTGGCGCGCGAGATGGGCGCGGACGTGGTGGTGGCGGTGCACTTCAGCACGCCGCTGCCTCCGGCAAAGCAGTTGCAGTCGCTGCCCAATGTGCTGACGCAGGCGGTGAGCGTTGCGGTGTCTGTGACCGAGCGCGAGAACCTGCGCAGCGCCGACCTGGTGCTGGCGCCTTCGCTGGTGGGCATCGGCGGAATTGATTACAGACACGCGCACGAGCTAATTGAGCGCGGCTACCAGGCAGCGGCGCAGAAGCAGCGTTTCTTGGCGACTCTGGCATTGAGCGATGAGGAGTGGGCAGCTTACCAGGCAGAGCGGCGCAGCCGCATGAAGCCCGCGCCGGGACCGGTGAAGCGGCTGGTGGCGGATTCCCGGGACGAGTACCTGGCGCGCTACGCGCAGGCGGGACTGAACCACGGAGACGGGCCGGTCACGGTGGAGCGGATAGAAGCGGAGCTGTCAAAGCTGGTGACGGCCTCGGCGCTGCCGGGAGCGTTCTACCGGCTCACGCCCTCGCAGCCGGAGACGATGACCGTGGAGCTGGAGCCGCGAACCGGCAGCCAGATTTTTGTTCGTCCTGCGCTGGAACTTGCGGTAGCCAACGGTGGGCCCGCGCGCGGCAGGCTACTGGGCTTTGTGACGGTGATTCCGCAGGAGGCCTACCGGGCGCGGTACCGGATTCAGTTCGCGGTTGGATACAGTCCGCGGGTGGAAGTCGAGTACGAGCGCCCGCTGGGAGCCAGCGAGTGGTTCTGGACTCCGGCGGTGACTCTGCAACGCGAAGACAGCACAAGCTACGCGGGCGGGCAGCACTTGGCACACTGGCGGGACACGTATGCTGCGGCGCTTGATTTTGGCTACGGACTGAGCGGACGCTGGCGGGTGCGCGCAGGGGTGGAGGCGGGATACGAACAGCTTGCAGGGGTGCAGTTTCCGGGAGCGCTGGCCTCCCACGATGGCGCCTATGTTGCTCCGCGGATGCGGGCGGAGTGGAACAACCTGGATGAGCCTTCACTGCCGAAGCGTGGGACGATGTTCACCTCGACGATGGAAGAGCGCTACCGCAGCGGGGATGGCCGAGTTGTCCCGCTGGGACGGGCACGGGTTGAGCAATACGCGCCGATGCTGGGCGGGACGCTGACGGCCTCGGCGGACGGGGGCACGAGCTTTGGACGGGCGCTGAACTACTACGATCTGTTTGCGCTGGGCGGGAGTGCGGGGTTGCGAGGGCTTCACTTTGAGCAGTTTCACGCGACCTGGTACGGCGCGGGGGAAGTGTCGTATCGCAGACCGTTTGGCAAACTGAAGCTGATGGGCGAGCGCCCGCAGTTTGGGACGTGGTATGAGGCGGCACGATTTACGCAGCCCGCGCAGGCGCGGCAGAGCGCGCAGAGCGGTTCGGTGGGGGTGCTGTTGAATTCGCCGCTGGGCGTGCTGACGTTTGCGATTGGACGGACGAGCGATGGGCAGACGCGGGGACGGATCAGCGTGGGAAGGCCCTGAACCTCAGGCGCGGGAGTCGCGGCAGCGCCAATAGGCCCGAGCCCAGATGAGCCAGACGCAGGCGAGGGCGGCGGCCGTGTCGAGCACAACATCTTCCCAGCTTCCAGTGCGGCTGGGAATGTTCATCTGGTGCAGTTCATCGGCTGAAGCGATGATGAAAGTGAACAGAACTGCGAGCACGGCCCACGTGGGACGCCACCACATGCGGCGAATCTGAATGGAGCCCTTGAGCGAGCGGCGGTATTCATGCTGCAGCCAGTAGGTGCCACGAAGCAGCACGAACCAGGTGAAGCACAGCAGACTGTAGCCAAGGCAGTGCCCGCACTTGCGGATGGCGAAGTTGAGCAGGTCGAGAGATTCTCCGCTGAGATGCACGCCGGCCCAGTGCAGAATTCGGCCCAGGTGCCGACCGGTATGAGCGCCGGACAGTGCATCCGTGGATTCCAGCTTGATCAGGGTGAGCATGCCGAGCAGGGGCAGCCAGTAATGCAGGATGAGCTCTCGTGCGTGCTTCAATCGTCCTCGCTTCTTTGCGTGCGTTCGTCCGGCATTCCCCGGAGAAGAAGCGAGCAGGAGACAATTGCTCCTGCTCGCGTAGTTTCCCGGGGCAGGCTATTCCGCGCGATAGTTCGGAGCTTCGCGGGTGATAGTCACGTCATGTACGTGGCTCTCTTTCAAGCCTGCGCCGCTGATGCGAATAAAGCGCGCCTTCTGCTGCATCTCTTCGATGGTGCCGCAGCCGACGTAGCCCATGCCGCTGCGCAATCCGCCCACCAGTTGATGAATCATCATGGCTACGGTGCCGCGGTAGGGCACACGTCCTTCGATGCCTTCCGGTACAAGCTTGGCGAGGCGGTTGCCCTCCTCCATGCCGGAGTCGAGGCGTCCGTGAGTTTCGCCCGCAGGGTCGTCTAGGCTCTGGAAGTAGCGTTCGCTGGAGCCCTGCGCCATGGCTCCCAGCGAGCCCATGCCGCGATATGCCTTGAAGGTGCGTCCCTGGTAGAGGATGGTCTCGCCGGGGCTCTCCTCGGTTCCGGCCAGCAGCGAGCCGATCATGACGACGTTGGCTCCTGCGGCAATAGCCTTGGAGATGTCTCCTGAATACTTGACGCCGCCATCGGCGATGATGGGCACGTTGGCTTCGCGGGCGGCGCGTGAGGCCTCGGCGATGGCGGTGATCTGCGGCACGCCTGCGCCAGTGACAACGCGGGTGGTGCAGATGGAGCCGGGGCCGATGCCGACCTTGACGCCGTCGGCGCCACAGGCGATGAGTTCGGCGGTGCCTTCGTAGGTGGCTACGTTTCCGGCCAGCAGGTTGACGTTGGGCAGCGCGTGCTTGATGGCTTTGACGGCGGCCATGCCGCGGGTGGAGTGGCCGTGGGCGCGGTCTCTGGCGAGGACGTCGCACTTGAGACGGACCATCTCCTGGGCGCGTTCGAGGAAGTCTCCGGTGGCGCCAATGGCTGCGCCGACGCGAAGGCGTCCCTGCTCGTCCTTGGCTGCGCCTGGGTACTTCAATTTTTTCTGAATGTCCTTGACGGTGATCAGGCCCTTGAGTTCGTAATTGTCATCGACCACCAGCAGCTTCTCGACGCGGTGCTGGTGCAGGATGAGCTCAGCCTGTTCCAGCGTGGTGCCCACGGGAACAGTGATGAGATTTTCCTTGGTCATGATCTGTGAGATGGGAATGTCGGTACGGGTCTCAAAGCGGAGGTCGCGGTTGGTGAGGATGCCGACAAGCTTTTTGCCCTTAGTGACCGGCACGCCGCTGATGCGGTAGCGGCGCATGAGGTCGAGCGCGTCGCTGATATTGCGCTCCGGTTCGATCGTTACCGGGTCGACGATCATGCCGCTCTCGGAGCGCTTGACCTTGTCGATCTCTCCGGCCTGCTGCTCGATGGAGAGATTGCGGTGCACGATTCCGAGGCCGCCCTGCTGCGCCAGCGCAATTGCCATGCGCGATTCGGTGACCGTGTCCATGGCGGCGCTGATGATGGGAATGTTGAGGCGGATGGTGCGGGTGAGCTGGACCTGGGTGCTGACCTCGGCTGGAACTACATCTGATTTTGCCGGCAACAGCAACACGTCATCGAAGGTCAGAGCCTCTGGAACCGGGAAATTAATCATTGCGATTGTCCAAAAGGAAGGTCATACAGCATTGTATGAACTCCCCGGCTACTGTTGCAAACCGGGGAGCATGGGCCGCGTTTCGCGCTAGCGGAAATAACCTGGAAGGCGCTTATAGCACTCATAAAAACTTCCGATTTCCCAACTCTGCCGCCGTGGTGCATTCTCGAAGAGTATTCCTCAAACCGTTCGGTTGCGTACTTGGCAGCGGACAGTTCCTCCTAGGCCGGGGCGCGGTGACGACCGCACTTTCCCCGGCCAACTTTTTGCTTCGAGGAATCCAGACTCCCACGCTAGCGCTTGTCGCTCTTTGCCTTAGCCGCCGCCTCCGCATCCAGCCCGCGGGTTGGGTCCTTGTGGAAGAGCTTGCGCGAGATGTCAGGCCAGAACTCCTGGAACATGGCGCCGAAAGCTCCTTCGGCGGTCACAATCAGTCCGTTGGAGATGGTGAGCCCTACTCCGGAATTGCTGCCCGGATAGTAGAGGTTCGAGAGACCACCGGCGGCGATATTTCCCAGCACATTAGAGTAGTTCGGCTCAAACTTGTGGGTATTGTCATGACGGCAAACGAATGCGGCCGCCACGGCGTAAAGCATGCGATGGGAGACGCTGCCGTGTCCCAGGCGGAAGTAGCGCGGATCCTGGTGCAGAACGGCGGGCAGAATGCCATTGCCGATCATGTTGCTGTTGAAGGTGTCGAGATAGGCCGCGCCTGCACGCTGTCCGTAGCCCTTGATTCCCCAGCCGAAGCCCACGTCATTGGCGCCCTCGTGATATCCAGCCACAACGAAAGCCACGCCGAAGGTGACCGGGTCCACCGACGAGCGGAAGGCCAGGCGCACCTTCTGCCAACCGGTGAGTGAGACCGCATCGCTGCGGTAGCTGACGTTGAACGAAGGTATGACGCCGAGCACCCTTTGTTTTTCCTGCTCTTTGATCTGCTGCTCGGCCTGCTGGCGCTGATCCGGGCTCTGGGTTGGTTGGGCGGTGGGAGCCTGCGACCCGGAGGCGGGGATTTTGGGAGCATCAGCCTGGGAGACTTCCCGTGCGTCTGCGGAGACGCGGTCCCGGTTGATGGTGGAGGAGTCGGCTGCCGTGGTGCTGACCCAGTGCGATTCGGGCGCGTTGACCTCCTCGGCGTGGAGAGGAACGGCGAGTGCGAGTGCCGCCAGGGTCAGCAGCCAGAAACGAAGAATTTTCACGAGTAACGCTCCAATGTGGCCAATCCGGGCGCAGCAGGGTGGATGGACCCCTCATTCTAGCCCGTTGCGAACTGCCCGGGATTCGACTTCCGTGCCCTGCGAAGTAACTTTCTGCCTGCTTAGGCTATCCAATCTTGTGAATACGTGAATGGCAGGTGCGGGAGAGCGCGTAGAGAGTGGCCGGGAGCGTCTGCGGTCTTTGTTGTATTCCCGCCCATTACCGGGCTATACTCTCAGGTGATAGCTGCGGAAGCGTTTCCATCCATGCTCCAGGGTCGAACATGGATGCGAGCAGCGGCGGATGGGTTTCGGTCCGCGTTCCTGATTCATTCCCCTGTCCATTTGCGTCTTTGGCGAAGGCAGGCAGCCGTGAGGCCTGTGAGGGGAGCTACGGTCATTGCATGGCAGGGCAGGCGGCCCGTGTCAGGGGAGTTTCAGTTCAAGCATGGCATTTGCGCTCGATAAAGCACGTGAGATTGCCGAGAGAGTGGCTCAGTCCAGCGGGTTGATCCTGTGGGACATGGAGATGAAAGGGAGCGGTGCAACCCGCACTCTGCGCATCTATATCGACAAGCAGCCAGATGGAGTCACGCACGAAGATTGTGCATTATACAGCCGCGAGGTCTCGACCATTTTCGACATCGAGGAAGCGGTTCCGGGCGCGGCCTACCTGCTGGAGATTTCCTCTCCGGGGCTGGATCGCAAGTTGTTTAAGCCGGAGCATTTTGAGCAGTTTGCCGGCAGCCTGGTAAAGTTCAGCACGCGCGACCTGGTGAATGGCAACCGCCATTTCGAAGGCCGCCTGGTGCAGTTTTCCGAGGGCCAGCTTACGGTCGATCTGGACCAGGCGGGAAGCCGCAAGAAGGCCAAGGCGCAGGGGGCAGGCGTCATCGTGGTGCCTTACTCGAATGTCGAGAAGGCCAGCCTGGTTCCTGAGTTCTAGCGCCTCAATTTTATTCGAACGCTTAATCGCGTCGCGTGCAACATCCAACAGCTTTTACCGGCGTGAGTCCGGGGCAGGGAAGAATCCAAACCGGGGCGTGGCCCCGCATATACCGTGAAGGTGGCAGGGAAATATGGCAAGTGAACTTTACAACGTGATCGACGCTCTGAGCCGCGAGAAGGGGATCAATCCCGACATCGTCGTCTCCGCCGTCGAAGACGCCATCGTCGTCGCCACGCGCAAGTTCTACAAGACGCAGGAGAGCCTGCGCGCCGTCCTGGACAGGGAAACCGGCGCGATTCGCGCTTACTCCGTGAAGGAGATTCTCCCCAGCGAAGACGACATTGAAGATCCCCAGATTCAGATCTCGCTGGAAGAAGCGCTGAAGATCAGCGAAGACGCAGTCGTCGGCGGAGAACTGCTGCAGGAAAAATCCATTGAGGGACTGGGCCGCATTGCCGCCCAACTGGCGAAGCAGGTCATCTTCCAGAAGGTTCGCGAAGCCGAGCGGGATACGGTCTTCAACGAGTACCACGGCCGCGTGAATGAAGTAGTGAACGCAACCGTCAAACGCATTGAAGGTCCGGACTACATTTTCGACCTGGGCAAGGCCGAGGCGCGGATGCCGCGCAAGGAGCAGTCCAAACTGGAGTCGTTTGCCGTCGGCGAGCGCGTCCGCGTGGTGATCACGCGCGTTGAGAAGGCCACCAAGGGCCCCGGCGTCATCGTTTCGCGCTCGGCGCAGGAACTGGTTTCCAACCTCTTCCAGACCGAGGTTCCAGAAATTTATGACAACACGGTCGTCATCCGCGCCATTGCCCGCGAAGCCGGCGAGCGCACCAAGATTGCCGTGATGTCGCGCGATAAAGATGTGGACGCCGTGGGCGCCTGCGTCGGCATGAAGGGCATGCGCGTGCAGTCGATCATCCGCGAGCTGCGCGGCGAAAAGATCGACATCATTGAATATCACGAGGACGCAGTGACCTTCGCAGAGAAGGCGCTGCAGCCCGCCAAGGTGTCGCGCGTCTCGATTGTGGACAGCCACGACAAGCATCTGGAAGTGATCGTCGATGACACCCAGCTCTCGCTCGCCATCGGCAAGAAGGGGCAGAATGTCCGCCTGGCCGCCAAACTGCTGGGATGGAAGATCGACATCAAGAGCGAAGAGGAGAAGCGCCAGGAGGTCGAGCAGCAGATGAATTCGCTGGTCGGCAACTCGGCAACTTCTCTGGAAAACATTGCCGCCGAACTCGGCGACCCGGTGCTGGAGAAGTTGACCGACGCCGGCATCACGAGCGTCGAATCGCTGGCCGACATGACGCCGGAAGAGCTGGAAGCCATCCCGGGCATCGGTCCGGAGACGGTGGAAAAGATCTCGGTGGCGGTGAACAACTACTTCTCGCGGTTGGAGTCGGCCGAGCAGCTTGCTTCGGGTGCACTCCCCGAAGAAGTGGAGCTCCCCACTGAGCCGGTGCTGTCCGCTGAAGGCGAGTTGGAGAACCCCGCTCCTGTGGACGTGGCCGAGGAATCAGGCAGTGAAGTGGAAGCTACATCACCCGCAGACGGAGACGCGGTTCCCGCTGAGGGTGAAAAACCGGGCGAGCAAGACGCCGACCCGGCCCAGAAGTAACGCGCCAGGGCGTGGCCTTGCGCCATGCCTGCGCCAGATTTTTGATTCGGAAGCAGTTTCTGGGTGAATGCCCAGGCAAACGCAGCGTGGAAGTCTTCGGTTGAAGACCTCTCCAGTGAAGCAGCATCGCGCATCAGCGCAGCCTCACCGATCCGGGCAGGTGGAGACGGTGAAGGCATAAGGAAATGAACGGCGGATGAAGATTCGAATTAACGATCTGGCTCGCGAGCTGGAAGTAAAAAGCAAACAGATTCTCGACGTGCTTATCAAGGTAGGCGTGACGGAGAAGAAGACCCACTCCAGCTCCGTAGAAGCCGATGAAGCCGAGAAAGTACGCAAGTATTTCCATGAGATCAGCGGCGCGCACGCACGCCATCGCACCGGGGGAGAAGAGTTCCGCCCGAAGATCGATCTCTCGAAGATCTCCAAGCCTGGAGATGCGCTGAAGGCGATTCTGGCGCGCAAGGAACAAGCGGAGGCCCCGGCAGCGCCGGTTCGTCCGGCGGTTCCGCCGCCACCTGCTCCGCCCAAGGCGATCGTCAACAAGCCGATTGCGCCCAAACCGCCGGCGCCGGTTGCTCCCGTGGTCCCGGAGCGCGTTGCACCGCGCATGGTTACGCCGGAATCGGTCGCGCTACGTTCGCAGGTTTCCCGCGTAGAGCCGCCCAAGCCTCCGGTTGTGGAGGTGGCTCCTCCTGCTGAGGTAGCTGCGCCGCCCGCCCCTGTGGTCGTGGACGCTCCTCCTCCGCCGCCCGCTGCCGTGGAAACTCCGGTCGCCGCGGCTCCGCCGGAGCCTGCTGCTCCCGCGCCTGTTGCCCCCGAAGCTGCTTCCCCCGCTCCGGTGGCTGATGAGCCGGTGACGGCCGCCCCGGAAGCTCGGGTTGCTGATGCCGCACCTGCTGTGCCAGCCAAGCCCGGCCACAAAGGTCCCGCAACGGGTTCCGCCCGTCCCCCGCAATCCGGTCAGCCCGCGGCTCCGCCGGCGCGCCGCATGATTGTGCCGCAGACCGGGCCCCGTCCGGTCTATACAGCTCCGCCGCCGCCACCGCCTCGCGCCCCGCAACCGCCATCGACCATGGCGAATCGCACGGGTCTGCCGGTTCGCGGCCAGCCGATTTTCCAGCGCCCACGTCCCGGCCAGTCTGCCGGACCGGGCGGGCCAGCGGGAGCGCCCGGCGCACCCGGAGCGCCCGGCTCGCGTCCGCCTTTCCGTCCAGGCGAACGGCGTCCCATGCATCCCACCCGCACCGCTCCCACCCCTGGAGGCCGTCCGCCTATGGCAGGACGCCCCGGAATGGGAACTCGTCCGGGTGGTCCGCCGCGTCCGGGTGGTTTGCTGGGCGCAGCCGCGGGAGCACCGCCTCCTGGAACCGCACCTCGTCCGGGTGCCCGCGCAGGCGCGCCTGCCCGCCGTCCCGGCCAGCGTTATCAAGGTCCGCGCGGCAAGCAGGAAGGACCGATGAAGGGTTTCACGCCGCCACCCCGGCTTTCGCTCAGCAATGAGCCCATGCCGATCACGCGCGCGATTACCATTTCGGAAGGCGTCAGTGTAAAGGACCTGGCTGAAAAGCTGGGCATCCGCGCCAAGGATCTGATCGCCCGTCTGCTTGCCCGTGGCGTCTTTGCCACCATCAACCAGACCCTCAGTGAAGACCTTGCCCGCGACATGGCGCGCCACTTCGGAGCCGAAAGCTCGGTCATCAGCTTTGAGGACCAGATTCAGCAGGACTACGATGCGCAGGCCATTGAGCAGGAGAATGAAGCGGTCTTCAACACCGTTACCCGTCCTCCGGTGGTCACCATCATGGGCCACGTCGATCACGGCAAAACCAGCCTGCTCGACGCTATCCGCACCACCAATGTAGCCGGTGGAGAAGCGGGCGGCATCACCCAGCACATCGGCGCCTACAAGGTGCGGATTACGGACGCGAACTCCCCGGCCCTGGGCCGCGAGATCGTTTTCCTCGACACTCCTGGTCACGAGGCTTTCACCCGCATGCGTGCCCGCGGAGCCAAGGTTACAGACATTGTTGTACTCGTCGTGGCCGCCGATGACGGAGTGATGCCCCAGACGCTTGAGGCCATTGACCACGCCAAGGCCGCCAAGGTTCCGCTCATCATCGCCGTCAACAAGATCGACAAGCCTGACGCTCAGCCCGACCGGGTCAAGAAGCAGCTTGCCGACCGCGGCCTCCTCCCCGAAGACTGGGGTGGCGACACCATCTACGTGGATGTTTCGGCGAAGCAGCACACCAACCTCAACCAGCTCATGGAAATGATCTGCCTGGTTGCCGACATGAAGGAGCTCAAGGCAACGCCTGAGCGCCTCGCATCCGGCACCGTGCTGGAAGCCAAGCTCGATCGCGGACGCGGCCCCGTGGCCACCGTCCTCATCGACAACGGCACCCTGCACGCCGGCGAAAACTTCGTAGTCGGCAACATCTTCGGCAAAGTCCGCGCCATGTTTGACGACCGCGGGCGCGCCCTCGATGAAGCCGGTCCCTCGACCCCGGTCGAGATCCTGGGACTCGAAGGTCTGCCTCAGGCTGGCGATCAGTTCGTGGTGGTGGCCGAGCGCGAAAAGGCCCGCGAAATTGCGGACTACCGCGAAGCCAAGGCTCGCGAAGCCGTTCTCGCTAAGACCGCACGCGTCTCGCTGGAAGGCCTTGCGCAACAGATCAAGGCCGAGGGCACCAAGCAGCTGGACATCATCCTCAAGGGCGACGTGCAGGGCTCGGTGGAAGTCATCAACGACCTGCTCACCCGCCTCTCCGGAGAACAGGTGCGCATCAAGGTTCTTCGCTACTCAGTCGGCGCCATCACTGAGAGCGACGTGCTTCTTGCCGCCGCCTCCAACGCCATCATCATCGGCTTCAACGTGCGCCCCGAACGCAAGGCGCAGGAGATGGCCGAGCAGGAAAAGGTGGACATCCGCCTGCACTCCATCATCTACGAACTGCAGGATGAGATGAAGAAGGCGATGACCGGCTTGCTTGATCCAACGATCAAGGAAACCTACCTCGGACGCGCCGAAGTTCGCGACACCTTCCGCATTCCCAAGGTCGGCACCATTGCCGGCTGCCAGGTGCTGGATGGTCTCATCAAGCGCGACTCCGAAGTCCGCCTGCTGCGTGACAGCACAGTCGTATTCACCGGCAAGATTTCGTCCCTCAAGCGCTTCAAGGATGATGCCAGCGAGGTCCGCAACGGAATGGAGTGCGGCATCGGCATTCACAACTACAACGACGTGAAGAAAGGCGACATCATTGAAGCCTTCCTCTCGGAAAAGGTGGCAACCCAGTTGAATTAGTTCTCGGGTGGGCAGGTCTCCCTGCCCGCACGTCCGACGCAAAACCAGGTCCCGAAACTCACCGTTTGAGTTTCGGGATTTTCTTGCTCTCCGTGGTCACCTTCGATTGGTTACCGTGCCGCTACCCCCAGTGCAAAAGATTCAGAATTTCCTCGATTGCAATGGCCCGTTCGGTGTAATATTCCTCAACTTTCATCAGGCACTCTGATTTTCGAATACAAGAGGATGGCGTTTTTTCTGGGGTTCCACAGATCATAGGAAATGCCGTTTTCACAATCATTCGCTCTCATGGTTTTGCTTTGCTGCGGCATCGCACCATTGAGGGGCCATTAGGGTCAAATCGGGAACACTGGTGCGATCAATCTGTTCCAACGGGCATCGTTTGGAAGTGCCTGAGATGTCTAAATCCTGAGTATGTACTGAGTTCCTGTCTGGGCGGCTGTGGAAGACGTCCATACAAAGGAACCTGGGAGCGAGAGAATGAAGAAACTGTTTTTGGTTGTGCTGCTTATTTCCCTTTCTGCCTGTGCCTTCGCGCAGCAGAGCTACGTTGCCCGCTACGATGTCTTTACCGGCTTCAGCTATCTGAACTCGCCCAAGCTCAACCTGCAGCAGCGCGGATTCAACACTCAGATCGGCGTCAACCTTCGCCGCTGGCTCGCCTTTGGCGTCGATTACAGCATCCAGGAAGGCCGCGCCGCACTGGTGCCCAATGATCTAAAAACCCAGTACGCCGCTCCGCTCAACGGGCTGGTTGCCGAAGGCAAAGCCGGCATGCTCGCGGGTTATGGATTTCCCGCAGCTTATTTCACGGGCTACACGCTCTTTGCGCCCTTTGACGCCACTACCCAGACCTACACGGTCGGACCTCAGTTGGTTTATCGCCCAAAGGGCAAGCTGGCATACTTCATCCACCCCTCTGTTGGCGCCATTCACGAGAACATCTCGCTGAATCCGCATGATGCATTCACTCAGCACATCGTGCTCCCGGCGCTCCTCGGTCAATTGCCGGGCACCACGCCTATTCTCAAGAGCACCAAGCCCAATGACACCACCTACTTTTACGGTCTGGGCGGCGGCTTGGATTACAACCTCACCAAGCACTTCCATCTGCGTGCCGACCTTGAGTTTGTGCACGTGTACCTGTACAGCGGCCTGCTGGCGAACTCGCGCAACAGCGTGCGCTTGTCGTTTGGTCCCACCTTCAGCTTCGGTCCCAACGTAAAGAAGTAGCTCTCGCATTCAGAAACGGGGAGCTTCCTCACCGGAAGCTCCCCGTTTCTGCATCCTGCACCGGTCGCCATTTCTCCTTACACTCAGCCCTCCATGCCGATTGCCCACCTCATCCTCGAGCTTCGCATAGAAGGCGCCCAATCGCTCAAGGACCGTCGCCAGGTTCTGCGCAGTCTCAAGGACCGTCTCCGCTCCAGCTTCAACGTCTCAGTGGCGGAGGTTGACCCCACTGATCTCTGGCAGTCGGCAACTCTCGGCGTGGTTGCGATCTCCTCTTCGCGGGACTACCTCGACGGCCTGATGAAGCAGGTCGAGTCAGCCGCCACCCGCATTGCCAACAACCACGGAGCAGAGATCACCGACAGCTACCTTGATTTTCTGGACTAAGGGCAGTTTGCCCTGACTCGATTTTTTCTTGCGCACCGGGTGACGGATGCTCCCAGCGCACATCTAATGTAAGGGACAATGGCCGTATCCCGGACGCACGACAATCCGCCTTCCTCCCTCAACAGCGCTTCTTTTGTTGACTCGCGGCGGGGAACACGGTACGCTCCTGCCCAATGGTATCTGCTTCCAGCCAGAAGCATCGCCGACTCCCGCTCCCGCACCCTCATGCCCTTGCCCGCCCGGCTAAACCCTTTCCATCGTTTCTGCGGTGTTCATCGGCGCACGCCGCGCCTGAGGTGAATCTAATTTCTCGATGAAGAAAAACATCGAACTTCGTCCCAATGTCGAAACTCTCTTCGGTACGCGTGACGAGAACCTCCATCTGCTTGAGAACGGACTCAACGTAGTCGTCGAACTCAAGCCGAACTCCATTCAGATTGAAGGCTCGCCCGAGGACGTGGCGCGGGTCGAGCAGGTTTTCACCGATTTCGACTACCTGCGCGCACATGGCCAGCAGGTATTCAACGGCGAGCTTACCTCCATGCTGCGTGTGCTCGTTGCCGACCCCGCAGTCACCTTGCGCCAGCTCGCGGAGGCAGGCAAGCAGCGCTCGGTGGGCAACAAGCGCCAGGTGCAGCCCAAAAGCGTCAACCAGCGCCAATACCTGGAAGCCATTGAGCAAAGCGACATGGTTTTCGGCATCGGCCCGGCGGGAACCGGCAAGACCTATCTCGCCGTTGCCATGGCCATCTCCGCCCTGCTCTCTAAGAAAGTAGCGCGCATCATCCTCGCCCGCCCCGCGGTCGAGGCCGGAGAGCGTCTCGGCTTTCTGCCCGGCACCCTCCAGGAAAAAGTCGATCCCTACTTGCGTCCGCTCTATGACGCACTTTACGACCTGCTTGAGCCTGAGAAGGTGGACCGCTTCCTGGAAAAAAATGTTATCGAGATTGCGCCCATCGCCTTCATGCGCGGACGCACTCTCAACGACTCCTTCGTCATTCTCGATGAAGCACAGAACACCACCAGCGAGCAGATGAAGATGTTTGTCACCCGTCTCGGCTTCAACTCCAAGGCGGTCATCACCGGAGACATCACCCAGATTGATCTTCCCAATCCGTCGAAAAGCGGACTGATCGAGGCCATGAACGTGCTTCAGGGAGTGGAGGGCATCCGCTTCCAGATGTTCAACGATACTGATGTGGTGCGTCACCACTTGGTGCAGCGCATCATTCGCGCCTACGAAGACTTTCGCTCGCGCGATGACCGGCAGCTCACCCTCCAACTTGAGGGCGAAGCCCGTGCCGCCGCCGGCCTGACCACAATTACGGAGAAGCCAAAGGAGAGCACGGCCGTTCAGCAGTAGCGCTTTCGGTACAATAGAGGGAGAGCCTTTGCGCTCTCCCCTTTTCCTTTTCCGCAACATCCGGGCTTGCCCGGAATTGAGAACCGTGATTCTGGAACGACGAAAATCGAAAGAGCTCAGCCGCCTGGCCCTTGCGCGCTTTGCCAACCGCGCCCAGCGCGCCACAGGAGTGCGTGGCGAAGTCACCATCCTGCTTACCAGCGACGCAGAGCTTCAGCGTCTCAACCTCCAGTTCCGCCACAAAGATCAACCCACCGACGTGCTCTCCTTTCCCGCCGCCGACGCAGGTGGAGACATCGCCATCTCGCTGCGGACGGCGCGCGCCCAGGCTGCCGGAATCGGCCATGACCTCCTCACCGAGGTCAAGGTTCTCATCCTCCACGGAATGCTCCACCTTGCCGGGCTCGATCACGAGACCGACCGCGGCCAGATGCGCCGCCGTGAGCAGAAACTCCGAGCCGCCCTCAATCTGCCGGCTGGCCTCATTGAGCGCACCGCCCCGGCCCGCAGCGGGAGGCCCGAGTGATGGCCATTACCACTGCATTTCTGGTCCTGCTCGTCCTGCTCGTAGTCAGCGCCTACGCCTCGCGCCTCTACTCGGAAAGTGGAAAGTTTCTCTCCCGCGAGTTCCAGGAGAACATCGAACTCTTCGAGCATCAAATCGAGCCCCGGCTCGGATTTACTCATCACCGGGCCGCCCTTTCTTTCGCTCTGCTGGAGCAGCTCTTCACCGCCGCCATCTGCTTCCTGCTCGCGTACTCTGTCTTTGCCCAGCCCGGTTGGACTGGCGAGGAGGCCGCCCAGGCCGTTCTGCTGGCCGTGATCGTCATTCTCATCTTTGACCGTTTCGTTCCCTACCTGCTCTTCTCCCGCACCCGGGGAGGCTGGTTCGTCCGCTTCACGTTCCTTCTTCGCGTGCTCATCTGTGCTGTCTTTCCGCTCACCCTCATCCTCGGATTCCTCCAATCCGTGGTCTCCCTCACTCGTCCTGAGCACGCCGGGGAAGATCCGGAACACCCCTCCGAGGCCGTCGATGCCCTCATCGAGGCCGGGCAGGACGAGGGCATTCTCGAGGAGAGCGACCGCGAACTTATCCACTCCGTCGTCGAGTTCGGCGATAAAACCGTGCGCGACGTCATGACCCCGCGTCCTTCCATCGTCGCCGTCGCCGAAGACACCACCATCGAGCAGCTCACCCATCTGCTCTCCCAGCACACCTTCTCCCGCGTCCCGGTCTATCGCGGAGACCTCGATCACATCACCGGCATTGTCTTTGCCCGCGACCTGCTCCAGGTGGCGGATACCGATGCCGCCCGCCGCCTCGCCTCCGGCCTGATGAAGACCGATGTTTTCTTCGTCCCTGAAACCAGGCGTGCCAGCGAACTGCTCAACGAGATGCAGCGCGCCAACCGCCGCATGGCCATCGTCATCGACGAATACGGTGGCGTCGCCGGCCTCGTCACCGTCGAGGATCTCATCGAGGAAATTGTCGGCGAACTCAGCAATGAGGGCGAACTGCGCAACGAAGCCATCCGCGAGAGCGACCATAGCTACATCGTCCTTGGAACCCTGGAAGCCGACCGCCTCGAAGAGCTCTTCGGCACCCGCTTCCCCGAGGAGATGCACGCCACCACCGTCGGCGGCCTGGTCACGGAAATCGCCGGACACATCCCCCTTCCCGGAGAAGTTGTTGAAGAAGGCGACCTCCGCTTTGAGATTCTCGAATCCACAGCCCGCCGCGTCGAAAAGCTCCGTGTCCTTACGAAACACTCCTACCCCATTCCCAAGAACGGCGCTGTCGATTAGCATCAAAGTGTGCATTCAGGATTCGTAACCATCATCGGACGCCCCAACGCGGGCAAATCAACCCTGCTTAATTCGCTCGTTGGTGAAAAACTCGCCATCGTCACTCACAAGGCGCAAACCACGCGCAGCCGCATCACTGGCATCGTCAATGTAAAGCGCAAGGCCAAGCGCCCTGCCGGTCAGGTGGTCTTTGTGGACACCCCCGGCGTCCACAAGCCCGAGGATCAGCTCAACAAGCGCATGATGCAGGAGGTTTATGACTCGCTGGAAGGCTGCGACCTCATCCTGCTCATCGTGGACGTCACCCAGAAGTTCGGAACCGGCGACGAGTTCGTCCTCGACATCGTCAAGCGCGCCAAGGTCAAAACCTTTCTCCTGCTCAACAAGATTGACCTCTTCGAAAAGACCAAGCTCCTTCCCGTCATCGAAGCCTGGACCCAGCGCTTTGAGTTCGCGCAAATCGTCCCCATTTCGGCCGAAAAAGAACTCGGCAAGGAGGAACTGCTCACCTCCGTCGTCAACGCCCTCCCAGAAGGGCCAAAATATTTCCCCGAGGACCAGATCACCGATCAGCCCGAGCGCTTCATAGTCGCCGAGCTCATTCGCGAGCAGATTCTCATCAATACCGCGCAGGAGGTTCCCTACGCCAGCGGCGTCCTCATCGAAAAATTCGAGGAGGGCGCCAAGCTCTACCGCATCTCCGCCGTCATCTTCGTCGAACGCGAGGGCCAGAAGGCCATCGTCATCGGCAAGCAGGGAACGATGCTCAAACACATCGGCACCCGCGCCCGCCAGCAGATCGAGCGCATTCTCGGCGTCAAGGTCTTCCTTGAACTCTTTGTGAAGGTGCGCGAGGGCTGGCGAGACAGCGTTCGCGATGTTGATGAAGCCATCGACTGGCGCAAGCAATTGGAGTCGCTCAACACCCGCCTCTCTGATGCTGCCCCAAAAACCGAAACCCGGAAGCCTTCCACGAAGAATCGGAAGTCGTCCCCATCCGAAGCTCAGAAGAAGTAGCAGGATACTTCTTCAGGTGCAGCGCAGACGCAACAGATTCACCGCTCTATGCAGGTCTAAAAAGCTATTCAGGAGATCTCTAATGTCCAAATTCCGATCCACACTCTATCTGTTGCTGGCCTTATCCTTTCTGCCCGCAGCCCTCATCGCCCAGGGTCATCACGAACACGACTCTGGCCAGTACGTCATTCTCAGCGCGCAGTATGGCGATGAGCGCCGCCACGTCGATGTCACTGAGCGATTGAAGCAGTTGGCCAGGGCCGACCGCCCCATCCAGGTCAGCAACTCCACCTTTGGCACCGATCCGGATCGCGGCGTCCTCAAGGCCTTACGCATCTATGCCCGCGGCCCCAATGGCCGCGAACAGATGTTTGAATACACCGAAGGCACCTACGTGGATGGTGCGCAGTTCCGGAGCTGGGGCCGTGGCGAGTGGGGCACCGGTGGATGGAGCGGCAATTGGCAGGGCGAAGGCGAGCGCGATCATGGCCGGCAGGATGCAAGAGAGCCCGAAGATCGCGGCCAGTATGTGATTCTGAGCGCCCAGTATGGCGACGAGCGCCGCCATGTTGATGTCACCAGCCGGCTCAGGGAACTCGCGCGCGCAGACCGTCTTATAAAGGTCAGCAATGCCACCTTCGGCGTCGATCCCGACCGGGGAGTCCTCAAGGTTCTGCACATCTTCGTGCGCAATCTGAATGGCCGCGAACAGATGTTCGAATATCGCGAAGGCAGCCTCGTCGACGGCTCGCAGTTCCGTGGCTGGGGCCGCGGCGACTGGGGCAACGGCGGATGGAGCGGCAACTGGCGCGGCGACCAGCGCCGCTAACCCACAACACCACTTGAATCAGCAACGCCCCGGACATTTTCCGGGGCGTTGTTCTGTAATCAGCAAACGCGGACGCTTCTCATCCCGGCTAGGCACTACTTTGCTTTCCAGCGCAACTCCATCCCGGCCACGAATCCCCGTCCCGGCATCGGCACCCCCGGAATCTCCTCGTACTTCGTGTCGCTCACATTTGTCAGTTGCACGTAGGGCTTCACGTGCCGGAACTCCCGCGCCACCGTCCACTCCACAATCGGATACGTTCCGCTCTCAAACCGCTGTAGCGCTACCACCCGGAAGCGCGAGTCCAATCCCAGCGGTGCCCTGCTCCACCACGTCGCCGCCGCCGCGTGCACCGGGTAGTTGAACACGTATTTTGACTGCACGCCGTTCGTGCTCGCCCCCGCCCCATGCATTCCCGTGTAGCTCAACTCAACGCGTTGTTGCCGCGGCAGCCGCCAGCGCAGCGCAACCTCCACTCCGGTAAAGTTCAAATTGTGGATGTTCTCCGCCACGTACGCCGCCGCCGGATCGGTACGCACGTAGTCGATCACATCACGGTCGCGCCGATGAAACACTCCCGCATCCAGCGTAAGTCCTCCTGCCAGGGATAGTTGCGTCCCGCCTTCGTAGCTCCACGCTGACTCCGGCTTCAGCTTTGGATTCCCATGGTTCGCCGGATCGTTGTAGTACAGGTCCGTGTACGTCGGCAGCCGGAACGCGTGTGACGCCGATGCCCGCAGCTTCAGCTTCGCACTCACCCAGTACGCCCCGGAAACCGAGGGGCTGAACACCTGCCGCCCGCCTGTGTAGAGTTCCTCGCGCGCTCCCGCATTGAATGAGAACCGCCGCAGCGCCCGCGCGTCAAAGCTCGCATACACGCTTCCCTGGTCCCGCGTGTGCATTCTCAGGTTTGAGCTCTCAATATGCTCGCGCAGTGCCTCTGCTCCATAAAACGCGCGGAAGCGCTCCCCGATCTTCTCCACCCGCCGCAACGCCGCCTGGTACGCTGTGGTCACGTGATTGTTCTCGTAATACGCAGGTTTGTCGCGCAGCAGCACGAACTCATCGCTATGCCTCCGATAGGCAAAGCTCGCGCTTGTCTCCGCCCCCAGCGCCTGCGTCCACGCTGCCAGCCAGCCCTTCCCACGCTCCCAGCTCGGGTATGGCCCGTAGAATCCCTGTGCCCCGTATGGCCGGTCGCTGATCCCCAGCAGCACGTCGCTCCGCCCCAGCGCTGTCGCAATCCCCGTCTCGGAGGCAATCGCCAAATTCCTGTAATCCCGGTTGGGGATAAACCCCGTCGATAGCTCCCTCACAAACGTCAGTTGCTCGGCAAACGCTTTCCGCGCCAGCGTCAGCGCCCCGTTCTGCTGGTTCGTCCCCCAGTTGCCAATCCCAGCGCCCAGCCTGATCTCTGTCGTCTCCGGAACCCGGGTGATGAAGTTCACCGCTCCGCCCATTGCATCGCTGCCATAGAGCGTCGAACCCGAGCCCTTCAGCACCTCCACCCGCTCCACAGACTCAAACGGAAAAGGAATGTCCAGGTTGTTGTGCCCGGTCTGCACGTCGTTCAGCCGCAGTCCATTTACAAGTATCAATGTCTCGCCAAATGACGACCCGCGTATCGACAAGTCCGCCGACGTTCCCGGTGCCCGCTGTCGCACGTCGAGCGAGGGGTCCTGCTCCAGCACGTCAGCCCAGTTGCGGTATCCCGCCGGAGACTGCCCTACCTCCACCGTGCTCACGCTGCGGTCAGTCTCCTCCAGCGGAACCGCGTCATAGCTGCCCGTCACCACGACCTGCTCTTCGTGGCGGGGCACTCCCGCGCCCTGGCCGGCGGCGGCAGGCGACGTCTGCGCGTACGCCGCGCAGCCCAGCAAAAACCACAATGCAATCTTCTTCATGGAATCCTATGGCAGTCCGCCGCTACTCTTTCACCGCAATTCCCAGCGTCTTCATCTTGCGATACAGGTGGCTGCGCTCCAGCCCCAGCACTTCGGCCGTCCGGCTCACGTTGCCGTTATTCTCATCCAGCTTCTTCAGGATGTAATCGCGCTCGTAGGCCGCCCGCGCCTGGTGCAGCGTCGTAAAGTCTCCCAGTGAGCGCCGCGTGCCCTCGCGATACAGCACCGACGGCAGGTGCTTCCTCTCCAACCGTTGCACCGTCGGATTCATGATCACAATTCGCTCGATCACGTTACGCAGCTCGCGCACGTTTCCCGGCCACGAGTAGCGCGCCAGCACCTCCAGCCCCTCGTCTGCAATTTCCTTTGTCCGCCGGCTGTACTGGCCGCTGAACTCCTTCAGAAAGTGCCGCGCCAGCACCGGAATATCCTCCTTGCGCTCGCGCAGTGGCGGTACCACGAACGGAACCACGTTCAGCCGGTAGAACAGATCCTCGCGGAAATTTCCCCGCGCAATCTCCTCCTCCAGATCCTTGTTCGTTGCCGCAATCACCCGCACGTTCACCGTCACCGGTTCTTCCATTCCCACTGGGGCAAAGCGCCCTTCATCCAGCGTGCGCAGCACTTTGGACTGCGTCTTCAAACTCATGTCGCCCACTTCATCCAGAAACAGTGTTCCGCCGTCCGCCTTGCGCAGCTTGCCTTCCTTCTCGCTCTCGGCGCCGGCAAACGCGCCTTTGCAGTGGCCAAACAGCTCGCTCTCGATCAGGTCTTCCGGAATCGCAGCGCAGTTCACCTCCACAAACATCTCGTCCTTGCGCAGGCTCTGGGCGTGGATGGCTCGCGCCACCAGCTCCTTCCCGGTACCGCTTTCGCCGTAAATCAACACCCGCCCGTTCGTCGGAGCCATCAGCCCGATCTGCTGTCGCAGAGCCTTCGTCGGAATGCTGTCGCCCACAATCACGGCGTGCGACACCTGCCGCTTCAACTCCTGGTTCTCCGAGCGCAGTTTGCGCGCTGCCGCCGCGTTCTTCACCACGATCAGGGTCTTATCCAGCGACAGCGGTTTCTCCAGGAAGTCATACGCCCCCAGCTTCGTTGCCCGTACCGCCGTCTCCACCGTGCCGTGCCCGGAAATCATGATCACCTCCGGACGGTCCTCCAGTTCCTTTACCTGCTCCAGCACTTCCAGCCCATCCATCTTCGGCAGCCAGATGTCCAGCAGCATCACGTCGAAGTGCTGATCGCGGGCCAGCATCAGCCCGCTCTCGCCGTCTTCGGCAGGAGTCACGTGGTAGCCCTCGTCCTCTAGAATCCCGCCCAGCGTCTCGCGAATGCTTGGCTCGTCGTCCACCACCAGAATGTGGATCATTTCCAGCCTTTCTGTCTCAAGCTCTGCCCTGCGTCTCGGCGGACTCCGCGCTGCTCCGCTCAATTCCCGCCACCGGCAGCTCCACCAAAAAGCGCGTGCCTACCGGATGATTCTCCTCTACCCGGATCGTGCCCCCGTGGTCCTCCAGGATCCGCGCCACAATGGCCAGACCCAATCCGGTGCCGCGCGCCTTCGTCGAGAAGTACGGCAGGAACAGCTTTTCCTTCGTCTCCGCCGTCACACCCTCGCCCGTGTCGGAAACCTCGATCTCCACCGCGTCGCGCGTTTCCAGCAGCGTGGTGCCAATGCGTATCTGCCGCAGTACGCTGTCGTTCATGCTCTCCGCCGCGTTGTCCACCAGGTTTGCAACCACCCGCTTGATCGCCTCCGGGTCCGCCTGCACGTTCGGCAAATCGTCGGACAAATCCAGTGTCACGTTCACTCCCGCCAGCCGCCCGTCGAATAGCGCCATTGCACTCAGGATGATCTGGTTCAGGTCTGCCGCCTGCGGCTGCGACTGTGGAAAGCGTGCCAGGGTGGAGAACTCGTCCACCAGCTTGCGCACCGTCTCTACCGCGCTTCCAATCGTGTCCGCGCAACTCATGATGATCGCGCGTGACGCGCTTTCCCCGCGTTCCATGTGCCTCTTAATGCGCTCTGCCGAGAGCGCAATCGGAGTCAGCGGATTCTTGATTTCGTGTGCGACCCTCCGCGCCACCTCGCGCCATGCCGTCTGCTTCTGTGCCTTCAGCAGGTCGCTCAGGTCTTCAAACACAATCACGTATCCCAGCCGCCGCCGCTGCCGCGCCCCGGTCATCGAAGCCACTGTGACCCCAACTTCCTTTGCCGTGCCTCCGTTCGGTATCTCCATCTGCGTGGACGTTGTGCCCATGCGGTCTGCCTTGCGTGTCAGCCGGCCAATCTCTTCCGCCACCCCTGGCGCCTCGTCCTCTGGGAAGACATCGGCCAGTCGCATGCCGCTCTGCCCTCCGGGCATGGCCACGCCCTTCGGCTGGAACATCCGTATCAGCGCCGCGTTCACCCGCGTCACCTGGCCCATTCCGTCCAGTGAGAGCACTCCGGAGGGAATGCTCTCCAGAATCGTCTCCATGTGCAGTCGCCGCTCTTCCAGCCGCGTGTTGATCTCCTGCAACTGTCCGCGGTTGCTCTCCAGTTCCGCCGCCATGCTGTTGAAAGATCCCACGAGCTGTCCCAGTTCGTCTCCCGCGCTCACCTCTACGCGGTAATCCAGCCTGCCTGCCGAAATCGCCTGCGTTCCCTCGGCCAGCGCCGTCACCGGACGCGTCACCAGTTTGCTCAGCGCCAGTGCTGACCACGTCGTGCCAAACAGCACCAGCAGCGTAATCAGCAGTAGCGCCTGCATATAGGTCTGCCGGATCAGCTTGTTATTGCGCCGCAGCTCCTGGTATCGCTGTTCGCTCACGTCCAACTGTTGCAGCGCATTGCTGTAATTGTCCGGCAGCGGCAGCGCCACCGCCACAAATCCCAACTCCTCCACCGCCGCGGACCCCAGCATGAACTGTCGCCCGTTCAGCGCGAATTGCCTCGGCTTGCTCTGCGCATACGCCAGGCTCGGAACCGAGTTGCGCAACTCGCTCCACGGCAGCGGAGCCCCGAACGACGCTTCAATCTGCCCGCGGTAAAATGCCAGTGCAAATCCACCCTGCAGTGTGATCTCATGCTCCCGGAACTCTTCCACCAGCGGCCCGAACTTCCCCGTGTGGTACGCCCGCAGAGACTCCTTATTACCCGCAATCGCCCTCGCCTCGGCCAGCGCATTCTGCCCCGCGTAGCTGCTCAGCAGGTCCGTCACCGCGGCGCTGCGCCCGTGCACCTCTTCAATCGGTTGCGAGAACCACTTGTCAATCGAGCGGTTCATCAGACCATAGGCGAACAGGAACATCGCAATCACCGGCCCAAACGAAAGCAGCAGCGCACCCAGCACCATCTTGCTTCGGAATCGTGACCCCGCAGCTCCTGCCTGCCGCTCCAGGTACAGCTTCAGCAGTGTACGCAGCAGCACAAAGATCAGTGCAATCAGCGCCATGAAAATTAAAAATGACAGCGCCGCAAACACAAACGTCTGGACCAGCGAGTCCGGCCGCAGGAACTTCAGATTGAACGCCGCCTGCGAAAAAATCACGAACACCAGCAGGGCAATCCCCAGCCCCAGCAGCAGAATCCTGCGGCGTCGCGGTCGGATTGGGGACGGGGTAGTCATTGCGGTCTCACACCGATTCTAGTGCAGAAAAGACACAAAATTACCGCCGATCGCAAGAAGCGGGCGGAAGTTCTCCACCCCCTCAAACTCTGCAGAGCCGTCCTTGCTTCGGTGCATCTCTCGCCGGCTTTGGCAGCAGCCCACGCAGCGGGCACATCTCGCATTTCGGAGTGCCCTTCACGCAAAAGTGTTTTGCCGTCTGCACAATCAGCGCGTGGAACTCGTTATATCGGCGCCCGCGTTCGCTGCGCGCCATCCGCGAAGCCGCCGATGGCTCATGCACCGTAACCGCATGGCTCAACTGCTCCCCTTCGCCCTCCTCCGCGCCGCCCTCAGCGGTCAGTGCCCTCTGCACCGCCAGCCTTATCTCCTCATAGCCTGTTGCCTTTTCTGCCAACCCATGCCGCTCAAAGATGCGCCGCGTGTAGGTATCCACCACAAAAACCTCGTGTCCGCCCGCATACAGCAGAATTGAGTCCGCCGTCTCCGGACCTATGCCCGTCAGCCCCAGCAATTCTCCTCGCAGCGCCTCCGTAGGCTGGGCGAACATCGCTTCCAGCAAGCCTTTGTGTGCCGAATCAAGGTGTGCAACAAACATCTTCAATCGCGCTGCCTTTTGTCGAAAGTAACCGGCTGGACGCACTAGTTGCTCCAAATCCTCAAGCGTCGTCCTACGGATGCCCTCCACCGACATTGCCCCTGCCCCGCGCAGGTTGGCCATCGCGAGCTCCACGTTCGTCCATGCTGTGTTTTGTGTGAGATAGGCCCCCAGCACCACCTCAAACGGAGACTCGGCTGGCCACCAGTGCTGCGCTCCCATTGCTCGCTCCAGCACCCGGAATATTCTTCCGATCATCTCCTCCCCAGACTGCTTCTGCCGCTCTTCCCGCTTCATCCCAAAAGTGTATAAGATAGGCACCATTCCGTTCGACATTCCCAACCTAGTCCCTTCGTTATGGGTTCCGGCATTCATCCGATTGACAATTATTGTCAAGGTGCTACTCTGCACTTCTAAGCTGAACGGCAAATGAGGGTACCTTGTCCTCTGGGAGCAGCTTGCCCAGGTGCTTCCCGGTCGGGGCTGTCGGCTTGCTGCTCTTGCTTCGCTAACACAGTGTGATGGGGCTTGGCCCTTGAACTGACTTAATGATTTTTTTCAGGTGACAGAATAGACGTGTCCACTTCACCCAAAGGTTCCCAGCACGCTGCCTTCGATCCAGCCAATTATGTGATCGACCCCAAGATCGTCAAGACGATCTCGGTGGATGTCGCCCGCAAATACAAAATCCTCGCGCTTGGCCGCAGCGGCGCATCGCTCCAGGTCGCCATGGTGGACCCCTCCAACTATCGCGCCATTGACGACATCAAGTTCATCACCGGCTATGACGTCGAGCCCCTCAAAGGCGACGAAGCCGCCATCCTCGAAGCCATCGAGTACGCCTACAATGCTCCCGAAGCCGGTGCCAACGGCGCTGAAGAGCTCAACCAGGCCCTCGCCGCCTTCGGAGATGATTTCGAGGCCGAGGAAGGTGAGGAAGAACCCGGCGACGAAGCCTCTCTTGCTGACATGGAAGCCGCTGCCGAAGAAGCGCCCATTGTCCGCCTCGTCGATGTCATCCTCCGCGAAGCCGTCAAGGCCAAGGCCAGTGACATTCACATGGAGCCCTATGAGAAGGAATACCGCGTCCGCATCCGCGTGGACGGTGTCCTTCAGGAGCTCATGAAGCCGCCCCAAAAGCTGCGCGATGCCATCATCTCCCGCATCAAGATTCTCGCCCGCCTCGACATCAGCGAAAAGCGTCTGCCGCAGGACGGCCGCATCATGAACCGCATGCGCATTGATGGCCGCCGCCGTCAGCTCGACTGGCGCGTCAGCACCCTCCCCACCCTCTGGGGCGAAAAGATCGTAATGCGCTTGCTCGACAAGGACAATCTCCGCCTTGACATGACCCAGCTCGGCTTTGAGCCTGAGTCGCTCGATAAGTTCCAGAAAGCGATCCTCAAGCCCTACGGCATGGTTCTGGTCACCGGCCCCACCGGCTCCGGAAAGACCAACACGCTCTACTCGGCCATCTCCCTGCTCAACAAGCCGGATACCAACATCATGACCGCCGAAGACCCGGTCGAATTCCAGCTCCAGGGCGTCAACCAGGTGCAGATGAAGGAGCAGATCGGCCTCAACTTCGCCGCTGCGCTGCGCTCCTTCCTCCGTCAGGATCCCAATATCATCCTCGTCGGCGAAATCCGCGACTTTGAAACCGCCGAAATTGCCATCAAGGCCGCCCTCACCGGACACCTTGTTCTCAGCACCCTGCACACCAACGGCGCGCCTGAGACCGTCTCGCGACTGATGAACATGGGCATTGAACCCTTCCTCGTCGCCACCTCCATCCACCTCATCGTTGCCCAGCGCCTCATCCGCCGGATCTGCACCAGTTGCACCCAGCCCGTCGAGGTGCCGACCCAGGTGCTGCTCAAGGCCGGATTCACCCAGCAGGAAGCTCGCACCGTCAAGATCATGAAGGGCCGTGGCTGCGAAAAGTGCAACAGCACCGGCTACAAGGGCCGTACCGCCCTTTATGAGGTGATGGAGATTGACGATACCCTTCGCGAACTCATCCTCATCGGCGCATCCTCGCTCGAATTGAAAAAGCGCGCCGTCGAGAATGGCATGATGACCCTCCGCCGCAGTGGCCTCTGCAAAATCATGCTCGGCCAGACGACGATGGAAGAGGTCTTGCGCGAAACCGTGAATTAGCCGCCCGTCGGCGGTGCTCACCTGTCATGCAGCCGTACAAGGGATGCAAGGAGCTTGAATGGCGGTAACACTCAGCGATCTGTTGAAGAAGTTACTCGAACTTGGTGGCAGCGATCTTCACATCACCACCAACTCGCCGCCCCAGGTGCGCGTCCACGGACACCTGCAACCGCTCGACATGCCGCCTCTCGGCCCGGCTGACACCAAGCAGCTTGCCTACTCCGTAATGACCGATGCCCAGAAGCATCGCTTTGAAGAGGACTTCGAACTCGACTTCTCCTTCGGACTCAAGGGACTGGCCCGCTTCCGCGCCAACATCTTCAACCAGCGCGGGGCCGTCGCCTCCGTCTTCCGCGTCATTCCCTTTGAGATTAAGACCTTTGCCCAGCTCAACCTTGCGCCCGTCGTAGCCAAGCTCTGTGACCGGCCCCGCGGACTCATCCTCGTCACCGGCCCCACCGGCTCCGGCAAGTCCACCACGCTTGCCGCCATGCTCGACAAGATCAACAGTGAGCGCCACGAGCACATCATCACCGTTGAGGACCCCATCGAGTTCGTCCATCCTCACAAAAATTGCCTCGTCAACCAGCGTGAGATTCACCAGGACACCAAGAGCTTTGCCGGAGCCCTGCGCGCCGCTCTCCGCGAAGATCCCGATGTCGTCCTCATCGGCGAAATGCGAGATCTCGAAACCATCGAGTCCGCCCTGCGCATTGCTGAAACCGGCCACTTGACCTTCGGAACCTTGCACACCAACTCCGCTTCCTCCACCATCAATCGCGTGATTGACGTTTTCCCCTCGCATCAGCAGTCGCAGATTCGCGCCCAGTTGTCGCTCGTCCTGGAGGGCATCCTCTGTCAAACCCTTCTGCCCAAGGCCGGGGGGCAGGGCCGCGCCATGGCCATGGAAATCCTCGTGCCCACGCCCGCCATCCGCAACCTGATTCGCGAGGACAAGATTCACCAGATTTATTCCTCCATGCAGTCCGGGCAAGACAAGTATGGAATGCAGACTTTCAATCAGTCCCTGATGACTCTGTTCCTTCAGAAAGCCATCACCCTGGAGACGGCTCTTGCCCGCTCCTCCAATCCTGACGAACTCCAGGACATGATTAACCGCGCGCTGGCCAACGCCAAATCGTCAGGTTCGCGCTAGCAACAACCTTCGGTCGGAGAGCTCACAATGCCGGTATATACGTGGCAGGGAAACAACGCAGCGGGTGAAAAAGTGCAGGGCGAGCGCGCTGCTGAAAACAAGCAGGTCTTACGCGCAACCCTCGCCCGCGAGCGCATTCAGGCAAACGTCATCAAGGAGAAGAGCGGCTCCCGCAGCTTCAACTTCCAGATCGGCGGCGGCTCCGTCAAGGCCAAGGAGCAGGCCATCTTCTTCCGCCAGTTCTCGGTCATGATCGACGCCGGACTGCCCCTCGTCCAGTGCCTTGAGATTCTCGGCAACAACCAGGAAAATCCAACCTTCAAGAAGGCTCTGCTCGGCGTCCGCGCCTCGGTCGAGAGTGGCGCAACTCTCGCCAACGCCATGCGCGCCTATCCCAAGATCTTTGACGAGCTCACCACCAATATGATCGAAGCCGGAGAAGCCGGAGGTATTCTCGACACCATTCTCCAGCGCATCTCCCAATACGTCGAAAAGGCCGTCAAGATGAAGGCCGCCATCAAATCCGCTCTCGTTTACCCCGTCTCCGTCATCGTCATCGCCCTGCTCGTCGTCGGAGCCCTCCTCAAGTTTGTCGTCCCCATCTTCGCCAACCTCTTCGTCGGACTCGGTGTCACTCTCCCTGCGTCCACCGCCTTCGTCATCGGCCTTTCTCACTTCGTCAGCACCTTCTGGTGGGTCATCTTCGCCGGCATCGGACTCTTCGTCGTCGCCATCAAGTACATCCGCACCAATCGCGAGGGCCTTTACTACACCGACAAGATCATGCTCCATCTTCCCGTCTTCGGGCAGGTCCTCCGCAAAATCGCCGTTGCCCGTTTCACCCGCACCCTCGGAACCCTCATCTCCTCCGGCGTGCCTATTCTGGATGGACTCTCCATCACTGCCCGCACCGCCGGCAATGCCGTTCTGGAGCGCGCTCTTATGTCGGTCCGCAAATCCATCGAAGAGGGCCGAACCATCGTCGATCCCCTCCGCGAAAGCGGCGTCTTTCCCAACATGGTCACCCAGATGATCGGCGTCGGCGAAGCCACCGGAGCCATGGATTCCATGTTGCAGAAAATCGCCGACTTCTATGAAGACGAAGTGGATGCCGCCACCAAGGACATGCTCGCCCTCATGGAACCTATGCTCATCAGCTTTCTCGGCGTGGCCGTCGGCGGAATTGTCATCTCACTGTATATGCCCTTGTTCTCCATGATCTCCAAACTCGCGGGCTAGAAAGGTAAGTCGGGATGGCCTCCGGTATCAACGAACGAATCTGGTTGGAGTGGCTCGTCAAGGTCCGTGTCATCATCATCACGGTCCTGCTCGCCATTGAGCTTGCCATCGTCACGCTCACCACCACCAGTGTGGACCGCCGCCTTTTCGTTTTCGTGATGCTCGCCTGGTACGCCGCCTCTGCCCTGCACCTCGTCCTGTTCACCTACCGCAAGGGTGACTGGCACATGCAGTCCAAGTTCCAGGTCCTGTCTGACCTCGCCTTCGCCACCGCCGTAATCTATATCACCGGCGGCATAGACACTTCCTTCAACTTCCTCTACCCCCTCATCATCATCGTCGCCAGCACCCTGCTCTCTGAGACCTGGGCCTACCTCACCGCCGGAATGTCCTTCATCCTCCTCGGCGGCACCCTCGAACTCTCCTTCTTCGATCTCATTCACTCCTACTCCACCACCCGGCCCGATCTCAAATCCCTCCAGGCCGTCATCTTCATCAACCTCTTCGCCTACGCCTCCGTCGCCTACCTCGCCAACAAGCTCGCCGGCCGCATGAGGCTCGCCGACGTCGCCCTCAAGGACAAGAGCTTCGAGCTGGAAAACCTCCAGGCCCTGCATGAGAGCATTGTCCACTCCATCTCCAGCGGCCTTATCACCACCGATCTCGAAGGCAACATCAAGCTCGTCAACCCTGCCGCCCAGTTCCTGCTTGGCCGCGCCGGGGGCGAAACTTCCGGCCTCAATGTTCACGAGCTCTTTTCTGATGCGCTCCCCGAGCCGAACTCCGGACGTACCGAGGTGCGCACCCGCACTCCCAGCGGCGCTGAAAAACTCTTCGGCGTCGGTTGCAGCTCCCTCATCGGCTCTGAGGGAGACAACATCGGCTGCATCTACACCTTCACCGACCTCACCGAACTCCGGCACCTGGAGCGAGAACTCCGCGTCCGTGACCGTCTCGCCGCCGTCGGACGCCTTGCCTCCGGCATCGCTCATGAAATTCGCAACCCGCTCTCCTCCATCGCCGGCTCCGTCAAAATGCTCTCCGGCATCGCCGCCCTCAGTGAGGATCAGCGCGAGCTTCTCGGCATCGTCACCCGCGAGTCCGAGCGCCTCAACTCCATCATCTCGGACTTTCTTACCTACTCGCGTGACCGCAAGTTCCACAGCATGAGGGTCGATCTCTGCGTTCTCCTTGCAGACACTCTCACCCTGCTTGAGAACCGCCAGTCCGGCATTCGCATTGACCGCAGCTTCTCCGTCAACACCGCCTTCACTGAGGGGGATGGCGACAAGCTCAAGCAGGTATTCTGGAACCTTTGCAGTAACGCCATCCGCGCCATGCCCGGTGGCGGAGTCCTCGCCGTCTCGCTCGATCAGGTTGAGGGTAACTGGCGCATCCGTTTCCGCGACAGTGGCGAGGGCATCTCTCCACAGCTCATCGAAAAAATCTTCGAGCCCTTCCAGTCCGGCTTCGAAGGCGGTACCGGCCTCGGCCTCGCCATCGTCTATCGCATCATCCAGGCTCATGAGGCGCGTATTACCGTCCGCTCTGAGCCCGGCATGGGAACCGAATTCACCTTGCTCTTCCGCCAGCCAATGCCGGAGCAGCCCGAGCTCTTCCCGCACGCATCCTTGCCGGAAGCCGCCCAAAGTAACTCCGTCGCACGTAGCGACGAAAGCAGGTAATCATGGGATACATCCTGGTCTGCGATGATGAGCGCTCCATCTGCCAGATGTTGCAGATTGCTTTTCAAAACCAGGGACACCGTGTTGAAACGGTGACCTCCGGCGAGCAGGCTTGCCGCAAAATCGACTCCACCCTCTATGACATCGTCGTCACCGACGTCCGCATGCCCCACGTCACCGGCATGGATGTCCTCCAGCACTCCCGCCGTGTCTCGCCAGACACGCTCGTCATCGTCATCACCGCCGTTGATGACAGCGAAATCCCCATCGAGGCCCTCAACGCCGGAGCCTTCTACTACATCCGCAAAGGCCCCAAGCTCCTCGATGACGTACTCACCGCCGCCGCTCTCGCCATGGACCGAAGTCACCTGCGCCAGCAGAACGCCGCTCTCAAGCGCGATGCCGCCCAGCGCAACTCTCTCGAAAACATCATCGGTGAGAGCGAGGCCATCCGCCAGCTCAAGCAGACCATCCGCACCATCGCCACCACCAACTCCACCGTCATCGTCAGCGGAGAGAGCGGCACCGGCAAAGAGCTCGTCGCCCGCGCCATCCACACCTGCTCGCCCCGCTCCTCGGACCCCTTCGTCTCCGTCAACTGCGGCGCATTCCCTGAGACCCTTCTCGAAAGCGAACTCTTCGGCTACGTAAAAGGCTCCTTCACCGGAGCCACAACCAACAAGCGCGGCCTCTTCGAGCTCTCCAGCGGCGGCACCATCTTCCTCGACGAAATCAGCGAAACCACCCTCTCCATGCAGGTCAAGCTCCTCCGCGTCCTCCAGGAACGCTGCATCCGTCCCGTCGGCGGAGGCCAGGAAACTCCCGTCGATGTCCGCGTCATCGCCGCCACCAACAAGAATCTCCTCCAGCATGTGCAGGACGGTCTCTTCCGCGAGGATCTCTACTACCGCCTCAGCGTCATCCCCGTCGAGGTTCCGCCCTTGCGAGACCGCGGCGATGACGTTGTCCTCCTCGCCAATCATTTCCTTAAGAAGTTTGCCGTGCAGATGAGCAAGAACGTCGTCCGTCTCTCCCCCGAGAGCCTCACTGCCATGAAGGGTTACGACTGGCCCGGCAACGTCCGCGTCCTTGAAAACACCATCGAGCGCGCCGTCGCCATGTCCACCGAAGACGAACTCCGCGTCTCGCTCCCCAACTCCGGCAGCAGCTCCATGTCCAGCGCCTCCGGTCCCGGAGCCCTCGGAGTCGTGCTTCCCCCCGGCGGCGTCGATCTCGAGCGCTACATCGCCGACGTCGAGAAGAGCCTCCTCCAGTCCGCCCTCCGCCGCTCCAACGGAGTCCAGACCCGCGCCGCTGAAATCCTCAAACTCAGCTACCGCAGCTTCCGCCACATGATGAAAAAGTACGACCTCTCCTGACCGCGCGGCGCCTCCCCTAACGCGCCGCCCGGTTATACTACCCTCATGTGGTACATCCTCCGCTTCCTCTGGAACGCAACCCGCGGACACCGCCTCGCCCCATGGCGCAGCCCCTACCTCAAGTGGCGGCTTGAAACCTACACCGGCCTCAAGATGGAAAAAATCGGACTCCTCCAGATATGCTCCCTTATGGCCCGCGAGTACCGCCAGATGTGGCGCTTCCTCCTCTGGACTGCCAAGATGGACAACTACGCCCGCGTCAAACCCCACAACCCCTCCACCCAGGACTGGGGCTGATCTCCTCTTGCTGTTGGCGCGATGCCCCTCAATATTCAGGGTTGCCCAGAGTGGTTCCTTCCAACTCTGTGAGTTAGCCCGCTCTCGGCGCTGCCTTTCTGGAAGGCGTGTCTGTTCCTAAGCGTGTCATCCTGAGGCGAGTGTCATCCTGAAGCGAGTGTCATCCTGAGGCGCAGCCGAAGGACCCCAGCGCAGCTCATATCTCCACATGGAGCCCCATGCTTTCCGGCCACCAACCAGTGAGCTGCTTGCGATTGTTATTCCCCGGGTGCCTCTGCACCCACTACTTCTCCGCCGTCGCCTTCTTCATCAGAACCTTATTCGCAGCAATGCACGTACTCTACCCTTTGGCCGGCGTCGAATCCGTCCCGTCGATGCGCTCCACGCGGTAGGTTCGCATGGCGTAGCAGTTGTTCGCTGGCGTCAACATCACACCTGAAGGCCCCTATACATAAATCCGGGCCTGCAAAGTGGACGCAGGAAGGTCGAAGCGTTGCGCCTGCACCCGCGAATCCGGCGGCTGCATCTGCACCGTCCCTTCCGCCGCAAAAATTGGCCTGCCGCACCCCCGCCAATTCCTCAGTTCTGCAATTTCACCACTCCCCTACGGCCGCACCGTCACCATCACCACCCCATGCGACCCCACTTCCGCCTCAAACTCTCCGCTGAATTTTCCCAGCTCTTTCTTCTCCCACAAGTCCCGCACCGCCGCCACCAACTTCGCCGGATACCCAATCTCCGTCCACTTCACCGCGATCTTCTGCGCGCCTGCGCTGCGGTTAAACAGCACCACTGCCCGGCTTCCATCGCCCAGCTCGCGGCTCCAAACCTCCAGCTCGCCAACCTTCCTTATCCGCCGCCCCTGCCGACCCAGCGCATCCTGGTCCACCGCAATCACCTCGCGGTTCAGCAGAATCGCCGCAATCTCCGGGCTCATCTTTGCCACATCATTCCCCGCAATCAGCGGAGCCGCCAATATCGCCCACAAACTGAACTGCGAGCGGTACTCCGTCGTCGTCATCCCGCCCACGCCCACCTGCAGCATATCGGGATCGTTCCAGTGTCCCGGCCCGCCGTAGCTCTCCAGCCCCACCTGTTTGTCCAGATTGTTCACCAGTCCCATCCCGCCCCACTCCACCGTGCCTTCCCACTTGTCCAGCAGATCGCCGTTCGTGCGCCACAGCTGACCCACCTCTCCTGCCCACAGCCACGGCTTCGCCGTTCCCCAGTCGCACAGGCTGAACACAATCGGCCTTCCCGTCGCCCGCAGTGCATCCCGCATCAGCGTATAGCTCGCCTTCGCGTCCTGCGTCGTCGTGTTGCACCAGTCGTATTTCAAATAGTCCGCGCCCCACTCCGCATATTTCTGCGCGTCCTGGTACTCGTGACCCAAGCTCCCCGGCCTCCCCGCGCAGGTCTTCGAACCCGCATCCGAATACACTCCAAACTTCATCCCCTTGCTGTGCACATAATCCGCCAGCGCCTTGATCCCCGACGGAAACGTCTTCGGGTCCGCCACAATAAATCCATCCTTATCGCGGGAAGCCTGCCAGCAATCGTCAATCAGCACATACTCATATCCCGCGTCGCGCATCCCGCTTGCCACCAGCGCATCGGCCTCCTGACGAATCACCTCTTCCGTCACATTGCACGCATACTTGTTCCATGAGTTCCACCCCATCGGCGGAGTCTTCGCCAGCATCTTCTCCTGCTGTCCCCACGCGGAAACACAGCACCCCATCGCAATCATTCCCAACAGCGCGGCACGCACAGCGTTCATACGTCTCCCCTCGCACGCATCAATTTGTCACTGCTTGATTTCGCCACAAACCATACTACGCACCCGCCACTTCCACCAGCACTTCCGCCCCCCGTCCCGCCTTCGCCGCCTGTGCCGCCGCTCCCCGGTTGCAGGTAATTTCCAGCAGCCCCATCGAATTCATCACCGCAAACACCTCGCCCGCAGCTCCCTCTGAATAGTTCCCCCGAATCGCGGTCGCCGTCGCCTGTCCCACCGTGATCCTCACCCTTGCTCCCGCCGCAAACAGCGCCGCCGCATTCGCCATGCTGAAGTTCGTAATCAAATTGCCGAACTTGTCCACCTTCAGCACCGCGCCCTTCATCACCCCTGCCGCCACGCTCTTCGGCTGTGGCAGCGCAAAGCGCACGTAGTCCTCAATTTCCTCGCCAAACTTCTCCGCCTCCACCCCCTTGCTCAGCCACCCCGCGCACGGCGCAAACACATCCCTCCCGTGGAACGTCCCACTCACCGGTTGCAGGAAGAAATGCTCGGCCGTGATGTGCCTCACCGATATCCGCTCCTCGCGATCCATCACCAGCGACAGCACCCCATTGTCCGGAGCCACAAAGAAATGTCTCCCTGTCCGCACCAGCAGCGGCCTTCGTGCCGATCCCACTCCCGGATCCACAACCACCATGTGCACCGTGTCCACCGGAAAGTAGTTGTAAGCCTCCGCAATTGTCAGCGCCCCATCCAGCACGTCAAACGAGTTCACCGCGTTGCAGATGTCCACCACCACCGCCCCCGGATTCACTCCCAGGATCACGCCCCGCATTACTCCCGCAAAATGGTCTGCCCCGCCAAAATCCGTCGTCAGCGTCACAATCCGCCCACCCGCCATCTCCGCCTCCAATTCACACCCCGCCAGCATAGCAAACTGGTGTTGATCTCCCTCCGCGTTTACTCTGGCGAAGCCATTCAGACCGCAGTACCATTGCTGCCACCAGAGGGGGGACTACCGTGAACAGCAAAATTGCCGGCGCCATCGGCCTCAAAACCAATCCTGTCGCAATCATCTGGAGCGACGAAGCGCCAACGGACGCGCTGCAATTCAAGCCTGAGCGATGGGGCTGTGTCATGGCCCTCATCGCCGGTGCCGCCGCCAAGGGAAAGACTGCGGTCTTTGATCGTCACACCTATGGCTGCTGGGGCGGAGGCGTTGGCCTGGGATTCGGCGATGCCTACCAGACATTCCCAGGAGGCACCGAAGGTTTCTGCTCGTTCCTCTCCGACGGTAACGAAAAGACCGAGCAAGGCCGCGCCATCGGCGAGGCCATGGCAAAGTCTCCCGGCGGCGCCCGCATGGCCAGCGACTTCCTTCACGGCGAGCGCTATCTCAAGGATCCCCCTGCGGTCGAGCGTTTCCTCGGAGCCCTGCCCATTCAGGATGTCCCCGCAAAGTATGTCTCCGTTAAGCCGCTCAGCGAAGCCGACTCGCAGCGCGACCGGATTCAGAGCGTGACCTTCTTCGTTGAACCCGATGCGCTCTCAGCCCTCGTCGTCCTCGCCAACCATCTCCATCCCGAAACCGAAAATGTCGGATTCCCCTACGCCGCAGGCTGCCAGGTGATCGGAATCCTCAGCTACCGCGAGTCGTTGCGCGAGCACCCCCGCGCCCTGGTCGGCCTCGCTGATCTCTCCGCCCGCAAAACCGTTCGTCCCCTGCTCGGAGAGCACGTAATGTCCTTTACCGCTCCCTGGCCCGTCTTCCTCTCCATGGAAGAAAGCGTGGACGGTTGTTTCTTCCAGCGTGAAACCTGGGCTGCCTTAACCAGTGAAACTCCCCCGGAGAATTGATGCAGCACCCAAAAAAAGGGAGAGCCCGCGGGCTCTCCCTCTCTGATGCTCCTTCTTTATTCTTCTGCTATTTTCCCTGTGCGGTAACGTCCTGCTCAGTCTGATCGGCGCTTCTCATCTGCTGATCGATTGCCGCCAGGTCATTCGGATCAGGCGGCGGGGCCACTTCCGCAAAACCGCTCGATACCGGCTCGGACCTCGCCGATACCGGAGCCGCGGGCAGTCCTCCCTTTCCTTGTTTGTCCCGGAGTTCCCCCATGCCGCGGTCGATGGCCTCGCGCATGTGGTTTTGCATCTCCTGGATATCAGCCAGGGCGACCGACACCGTCGCGGACTTCGAGCACTCTGTCCGTCCCTTGCTGGCCAGTACAACCATGTCCGCCGTGGTCGCCGTAGGCTCTGGTGGAAAAGCCATCTGCAGTGCGTCGCCTTCGCTCAGGGCGCATTCCCCTCCGCTCTCGTCAACCACGTCCAGCGGACTGCCAACCAGGAACACGTGCGGGCGTCCATCGGCCAGCGTGCGGGCAATGCTGCTGGAAGCAGGGTCGATCTCCTGGTTCGCGGCATTCTGCTGCGCTTCCGCGTTCTCCAGGGCAATCTGGGAGCGTACTTCTTCGGCGATCATCTGCTTCACTTCAGGTGTCATCACGGGCGCGCGACCCGCCTGTTCTTCCGGAGCCAGGGTTGCTGAATCTCTCCCGGCTTCATACGCTGCGGCCAAGTCCTCCCGGATCATGTAGTCGGTCAACCAGGCCGATGCCGTTGGATAAGAGCGATAAGGGGCAAAGTAGAAGCCATAGTACGACGCCCACGGGGCAGGAGGTCCCCACGCATAAATCACAGGCCGGGCCCAGGGATGATAGGCCCATCCGTAATACGAAACGGGATAGTACCGGGCCGGGGCATAGACATGGAAATCGAGGCCGCGGAACCGGAATCCACGGTAATACGACGCATACGTCTTGCCGTGGTAATAGTAGTTGCGGCGGGCAAAATCATGCCCGCGGAATGAGTACGGACGTTCGATGAATGCACGCCGGCCGTGCTCGGCAAAAACGCGGGAATGATCTGCCCTGACCACCAGCACACGCCTCCCCCCGTTCAGCCCATGGTGAATGTCCATGCCGTGCCGTGCGTCATGCACGTCGCTGATATGTCCATCCGGGCGACGCTGAAACGCGTTGCCATTCTTGAATGTCTGAACGTGTGCCCCGACCGGCGCTGTCGTGCCGTGGATGCCTGTGTTCATCATTGAATGCGGCATTGAGGGCTTGCCGCCATGTTTTTCGCCGAATGGTGTTGCCGGCGCTGTTGCTCCGTGGGTCCCGATGTTCATCCCCGGATGAGTCGGCGCGACGTTCGGCGTCGTAGGGGAAGCAGCAGAGTGCGTGCCGGGTGAAGGGACTTTTATGTCGGGGATACCATGCGTCGCGCCAGAGGTGGGCGCACCGTCTTTCATGCCCGGGGTACCATGCGTTGCGCCCGAGGTAGGCGCACTGTCTTTCATGCCTGGGATACTTTGCGTTGCGCCGGAGGTAGGCGCACTGTCCTTCATGCCAGGGATAATATGCGTTGTGCCGAAGGTAGGCGCGCTGGGGACATTATGTGTTGCGCCAGAGGGCGGCGCACTGGGGACATTATGCGTTGCGCCAGAGGGCGGCGCGCTGGGGAAATTATGCGTTGCGCCAGAGGGCGGCGCGCTGGGGACATTATGCGTTGCGCCGGAGGGCGGCGCGCTGGGGACATTATGCGTTGCGCCGGAGGGCGGCGCGCTGGGGAAATTATGCGTTGCGCCGGAGGGCGGCGCACTGTGATGTGCATCCGTTGCCGGTGCTGCCTTTGCTGCTGGCTGGGGCTTCGTGACGGCCGGCTTCGCCGGCGCGCTCTCCTTCTCCTTCTTCTTATCTTCCGCAAACATGCCAATGGATCCAATTAAAATCAGCCCCGCCGCAAGTGCCGCTTTGTAAGCATGGGAATTGAACATAGATCTCCTTAGGAACAAATAATTTAGAAATACCAATCGGGAACGCTATGGAACGTCTGTGACCGTAGAGTCTGGAACTCTGCTTCTTACAAAAAACGTTCTGATGGCGGGAGGAGGTGGCTAATCTCTCAGGGAAATTGGCTATCTTCTTCGGCTCAGCCGTCTACAGCAGTTGCTTTTATATCAGTGCTTATTGTAAGCCAAGTTGCTGTTTGCGATGCTCGTTACCCAGTTCACACAAAACCGCCTCCCTCGGAGTGCCCAGAAAATGAATAACCACTCCCCCACATTCCCCGCCCCTTGCTCCAAATCCCCTCACCCTCGCAAAAATATTCTTCCGCCAAAATCCCGTTCCGGGCACCCACCATTACACGACGAGTAATACAAAATTCGCTCCGCTGTGTACATCTCCGTCAATCGTTGCGGACCCACCGGAACCATAGACTCAAAGGTCAACACAGCCTTTTTAACGATTCACCACTATGCCAATCGTTCCCCTGCACCCAAAATCGGCGAATCACGTCCCGCACCCCTCTCCACCCCGCTCTCAGAGCGCATTCCCCGCGCCCTGTCCCCAAAAACTCCAAATACTCGCAGAAAAGTCGATTGACCACCCGCTCGGACTGTTGGTATAGTTTAGAGGTTCTGCGAGTCTGTCTGGCTTGTCTGTGCTTTACTGGTCGAGCAGTTATGTACCAATGCCCGATGGCGCTTCACGGCGCTTGCTGTTTGGGCTCCCTCGCTGAAACGAATCTGCGCTGCCTGCGGCGCTTTGCCACAGGGTATGCAGATTCAGGTTGCGATACGGAATGCTCCTGGTGCAAGGCTGAAGCCGCAAGGCTTCCGCGATTAGCCGGGGAATCAAGCACCACCGTCGCTGCCTCTATCCAGGAAACGTAAAGTTCCCCGCGTTTGTGATTTGCGGAGAGTATGGTTGAGCGCCGCGCGAGCGGGTTCGCCCGGCCAGCCCTGAGAAGAAGCAAAAGGGTTCTGAGCGGCGGCGCCCGCGTAACACGCAGGTGTGGCCGTCAGTGGCGCCAGAGTGCGTCCGAATCAAAGGAGCTGCAAGAGTGCCTACGTTTAATCAGTTGGTGCGTAAGGGCCGCAAGGCGCCCCGCTACAAGACGGCCAGTCCTGCACTGCAGGCTTGCCCGCAGAAGCGTGGAGTCTGCACCCGCGTCTACACCCAGACGCCAAAGAAACCGAACTCGGCTCTTCGTAAGGTTGCGCGTGTGCGCCTCACGAACGGCATCGAGGTAACGACCTACATCCCCGGCGTCGGCCACAACCTGCAGGAGCACTCGATCGTGCTCATTCGCGGCGGCCGCGTAAAGGATCTTCCCGGTGTCCGCTACCACGTCATTCGTGGAACGCTGGACTCGGTGGGCGTTGCGAACCGCAGACAGAGCCGCTCCAAGTACGGAGCCAAGCGGCCGAAGTCGTAAACGATTTTCTAACCACCCGGCATCCTGAATGGAGGAGCGCCGGGAGTACCGCCGAACTGGCAGGGAAGAGGAGTTTTTCGAATGCCTAGAAAAGGCCATATTGCAAAGCGCGAACCGATGCCCGATCCGATCTACGGCTCGACGCTGGCCAACAAATTTGTCAACAACCTGATGTGGGACGGCAAGAAGAGCACGGCCCAGAACATCTTCTACAAGGCCATGACGCAGCTCGAAGCAAAGGGCGGCGATGAGGCCATCAAGCTGTTCAAGAAGGCTGTTGAGAATTGCAAGCCGCTGCTGGAAGTTAAGACCCGCCGCGTCGGCGGAGCGAACTACCAGGTTCCAGTCGAAGTGAATCCGGACCGGCGCACCTCGCTGGCGATTCGCTGGCTGATCTCGTACTCGCGCAGCCGTCCTGAAAAGGGCATGATCGACAAGCTCGCGAACGAACTGCTCGACGCCGCCAACGGCAAGGGCGCGGCAATGAAGAAGAAGGAAGACGTACACCGCATGGCCGAGGCCAACAAGGCCTTTGCGCACTATCGCTGGTAAGGACACTCCCGCGGGCGAACCCCGCGGGCTTTCAGCGGATGCGAAGCAGATTGCGGCGGGAGCAGCGTAAAAGCTGCCATCAACAAGAAACCAGCACGGGCTGCCCCCAGCGCCCGGGCGATGAGTAAAAGGGATAGGTAGAAGCTTTGGCTCGACAAGTTCCACTGGAACGTTGCAGGAACATCGGCATCATGGCGCACATCGATGCCGGGAAGACGACAACGACCGAGCGCATCCTTTTCTATACGGGCCGCCTGCACCGCATTGGCGAAGTGCATGAAGGTACGGCCACGATGGACTGGATGGCGCAGGAGCAGGAGCGTGGCATCACAATCACGTCCGCTGCGACCACGTGCGCGTGGAAAGACATCACCATCAACATCATCGACACCCCGGGTCACGTCGATTTCACCGCCGAAGTAGAGCGCTCCTTGCGCGTGCTTGACGGCGCTGTTGCCGTGTTTGACGCTGTGCATGGCGTGGAGCCGCAATCGGAAACCGTGTGGCGCCAGGCTGATAAATACTCGGTGCCGCGCATCTGCTTCATCAACAAGATGGACAAGATGGGCGCGGATTTTGATCACGCGGTGGACACCATCCGCAAGCGCCTGGCCGCCAAGCCGGTGCCGATCCAGATGCCGATTGGGCAAGCTGAAAAGTTCAAGGGCTGCATCGATCTGTTCGAGATGAAAGCCATCTACTGGCACGACGAAACCATGGGCGCCGACTACGCGGTGGAAGAGATTCCCGCCGAGTTGCAGAAGCGCGCTCATGCCATGCGTCAGTTGATGGTGGAAACCATCGTGGAAAATGACGATGGCGACGAGCTCATGGCGAAGTGGATTGAAGGCGATGAGATTCCGGTGGCAGCGCTCAAAGCGTCTCTGCGCCGGTCAGTCATTGCGATCAAGATCTTCCCTGTGATCCTTGGCACAGCTTTCAAGAACAAAGGCGTACAGCCGCTGCTGGACGCGGTGGTTGAGTTCCTGCCGTCGCCGCTGGACGTTCCGCCGGTCACGGGCAAGAACCCTGATAACGGAAAAGAAGAAGTGCGTCATGCAAATGATGACGAACCGTTCTCGGCGCTGGCGTTCAAGATCATGACCGATCCCTTCGTCGGGCAGTTGACGTTCATCCGTGTGTACTCGGGCGTGCTCAAGACCGGCGACATGGCGTACAACGCCAACCGGTTGAAGCACGAACGCATTGGCCGCCTGCTCCGCATGCATGCCAACAAGCGTGAGGAAATCACGGAAGTCCGGGCGGGCGATATCTGTGCCTGCGTGGGTTTGAAGAACGTGACCACCGGCGACACCATCTGCAACGAAGACAAGCCGATTCTGCTGGAGACCATCGAATTCCCAGAGCCGGTGATTCACGTGGCAGTGGAGCCGAAGACCAAGACGGACCAGGAAAAAATGGGCGTGGCGTTGCACAAGCTTGCCCAGGAAGATCCGACGTTCCGTGTTCACACCGATGAAGACAGCTCGCAGACGATCATCAGCGGCATGGGCGAACTCCACCTGGAGATCATCGTGGACCGCATGATGCGCGAGTTCAACGTGCAGGCCAACGTCGGCAAGCCGCAGGTGGCTTACCGCGAGACGGTGCGCAAGAACTCGGATGCGGAAGGCAAGTACATCCGCCAGACGGGTGGTAGTGGACAGTACGGGCACGTCAAGATTCGCCTTGGCCCCAATGAGCCCGGCAAGGGCTTTGAGTTCGAGGATGCAACCAAGGGCGGATCTGTTCCCAAGGAATACATCAAGCCCATCGAGAT
This sequence comes from uncultured Acidobacteriota bacterium, assembly GCA_903832295.1. Classification (GTDB taxonomy): domain Bacteria; phylum Acidobacteriota; class Terriglobia; order Terriglobales; family Acidobacteriaceae; genus TOLSYN. The sequence goes on along the minus strand of CAILAZ010000065.1, from coordinate 714 downwards.
GGGAATTAAGGAAGCCATGGAGGGCGGCATTCTTGCCGGTTATCCCATGGTGGACGTGAAGGCTTCACTTTACGACGGCAGCTATCACGAAGTCGATTCCAACGAATTGGCATTCAAGATTGCGGCGTCGATGGCCTTTAAAGAAGCGGCGCGCAAGGCCAGTCCGGTTCTGCTGGAGCCGGTGATGTCGGTTGAAGTAGTGGTTCCGGAAGAATACATGGGTACCATCATTGGAGATCTGAACAGCCGTCGTGGACGCATCGAGGGTATCGAGCACCGCGCCGGTTCGCAGGTCATCAAGTCGATGGTTCCGCTTGCTGAGATGTTCGGATACGCGACCAACATGCGCTCCAATACGCAGGGCCGTGCGACCTTCTCCATGCACTTCTCGCGCTACGAAGAAGCCCCACGTTCCGTGGCGGAAGAAATCGTGGCCAAGACGCAGGGCACGAAGGCCAGATAGAGTTCAACCGCTCCGCGCGGAAGATTGCGCGGGGCACAGCGCCTGATGTCATGGGCCAAAGCGGGCCGGGCAGCGGCCAGCATCGACAAAAAAGACGGAGCTCGAGAGCAATGGCGAAAGAGAAATTTGACCGCAGTAAGCCGCACGTGAACGTTGGAACGATCGGCCACATCGATCATGGCAAGACGACGCTGACGGCGGCGATCACGAAGGTGCTGGCAAAGCACAATCCGAACATCAAGTTCCGCTCG
>CAILAZ010000064.1 GCA_903832295.1 uncultured Acidobacteriota bacterium | reverse complement strand
TGCTCGAGTACCGTCGCATTCCTCATCAAACCCGCGCGCTCTCACGCAAAAACATTCTCCTGCGTGACCGCAATACCTGCCAGTATTGCGGCGTTGTGCTGCCCGCAGCCGAACTCACCCTCGACCACGTTCTGCCCCGCTCGCGTGGAGGTCTCTCCACCTGGGAGAACCTTGTTGCCTGCTGTCATGAGTGCAATCGCCGCAAGGGAAACTCTCTTCCCCATGAGTGCGGCATGCGTCCCATGCGCGAACCACGCCCCTTTTCGCTGCACACCAGCCGTCACCTCATGCGCATGATGGGACGCTCTGACGCCAAGTGGCGCAAGTACCTGTTCTACTAGTCAGCGTCTCTGCCGTTTGCTGATGTGCTCTGCAACCCGCATTTTATGCGGCTCAAACACCTATTCAATCTAGCCTTAGTACCCCGGCTCTGCCCAGACATTCGCATCTAACTCCCTATAAGCGTTACTAATTCCTGTCCAGTCCGCACGCTGGGTAGCCGCAGTTGGGAGTTCCAATGTCTGAAAATGTGATGGATCAAATCGCCGGAGAGCTGAAAAACAGCGGCTCTCAGTGGTTCCCGGAAATGGGTGAAACCCGCGGTGTCCGCATCGTGGGACACACCCCGAAGACAGATCATTACATCTACGATCTCGTCGCCGATTTTGCCAATGGCAGTGAGCGCCTTGCCGCCAAGCTCTACCGCGCCAGCAAGTGCGGGCAGGCCGGAGCGCGCACCCTCGCCGCCGCGGAAACCGCGCATCTGCAGTCGGTCTGGAACGTCGCCAGCGAAAAAAAACTCGCCGGAGTCCCCCGGCCCATCGGCGATTTCAGCTCGATCGGCGCAGTCATCAGTTGCAAACTCACTGGAATCCCCCTTCAGTCCATCATCATGAAAGCCGCGCTCCTCCCCGGTTATGAAGGGCTCGGCCTGTTGCAGGGAGCAGCCACCGCCAGCGGAAAATGGCTGCGCTCCTTCCAGAGAATGACTGCGCGCCCGCCGCAGCCGCTCGATACCGATGGTCTTCAGGCCGAACTCGAAAAGCTCTGCCACAGTTGCCGAGGAGAAGGACTCGATGACATCTCCATTCGCAAGATTCTCTCCGGCACCCGCGCAATTCTTGACCACGCCCGCAAGCCGCTCACCAACTCCGCCGTGCTGAATGACTTCACTCCCCTCAACGTGGTCGTCATGGAGCAGGGCGTCGGCTTCAATGATTTCGCCCGCATGGAAGAGGATGGCAGCACCTACACCGATCCCGCCACCTTCCTCGCCTGTGTGGAGGCGCTCGAGAAATATCCCTTCTGCAATCGCCGCATCACCACCGAGGTCCAGGAAAATTTTCTGGACGCCTACGCCGCCACAGACCAGGAACGCGAAATCCTCCGCGTCATGAAGATGAAGGTTCTGCTCTCCATGTTCGCCGCCGGGCGCACCGTCAAGGAAAGCGCCGTGCGCAAGAAGGTCATGTGGGCCAACGTGATGAAGAAATTCATCCAGGCCGCGGCGGATCGCTCTCTGCCCAGTGCCGCTTAGCTCTCGGGCGGACGCCGCTTCGCTGTCTTGCAATCTGCGCCCGTCCGCATGTACCTTCCTCCACAGGAGCGCGTTGCTCCCGTGGAGGATTTCCCCTTGAACACTCGATTCCTCATTGCTCTCTGCGCGCTCTTTTCTCTCCCCCTGCTTGCTCAGCAGCCCTCCGCAAAAAAGCAATATACCGTCGAAGCCATCTACGGCTCCGCCTCCACCGCCGCCCGTCCTCCCGCTGGAATGCAGTGGAGTCCCGATGGCCGCAAGCTCGCCTACATTCAGCGCGGCGCTGCCGGAGAGCAGGAGTCCCTCTTCTACTTCGACCCCGCCAGCGGCAAGAGCGCGCAACTCATCGCCGCCGATAAGCTCGCCGCCCTCATCCCTCCCACCAGCAACCTCAAGGATGACCGCCAGCGCGAAGCTCGCTCCCGCTTCGGCGTCGCCGACTACCAGTGGGCGCCTGACTCCCGCAGCCTGCTCTTTGACGCCCTCGGCCAGCTCTGGCTCTTCGATCTCGCCTCCGCCCGCGGCCATCAGCTCACCGACGCATCGGAGCCTTCCAGCGATCCGAAGTTCTCTCCCGCCGGAAAATATCTCTCCTACCTCCGCGCCCACAACCTCTACGTCCGCCCCGTCGCCGGAGGCCCCGAACTCGCCATCACCACCGACGGCACCTCCACCCTCCTCAACGGAGAAGTGGACTGGCTCTACTCTGAAGAACTCGACGTGCGCTCCAACTACTTCTGGTCGCCCGATGAATCCCAGCTCCTGTTCCTCCAGATGAACGAAGCCGCCGTCCCGCAATACCCCATCGTCAACTGGATTCCCACCCATCCCGACACCGATCAGGAGCGCTACCCCAAGGCCGGAGATCCCAACCCCACCGTCCGCCTCATGCTCTCCTCCCTCAACGCCCCGCCGGTGGCCATTGACCTCGGCGCCGCCGCCGACTACATCCCCCGTTTCGGCTGGGTCCGCCCCGGACTCGCCTTCGCCATGGTTCTCAACCGCGCCCAGAACCAGCAGGACCTCTAC
>CAILAZ010000063.1 GCA_903832295.1 uncultured Acidobacteriota bacterium | reverse complement strand
GACGCCGGTGTTGTAGGCGCAGAAGCTGATTTCGCCCTCCTGGGTGGCGTAGGGGATGATGCACTGCTCGGTGCGGCGGAAGTCGTAGTTGAAGAGATCCTGGAACCACATGCCGGCGATGAAGAGGAAGTTCCAGCGGTCAGCACGGCGCTTCTGGATGTCTTCCAGGGTGCGGTCAGGGCTGGACTTGCCGTACTTCTCTTCGGCCTTTTTGGTGGCGGCGAAAGTCTTGTCGAACTTCTTGAGCAGGTCGGTGAACTTGAAGTGGGTGGGCGACTGGAACGGATCGTAGTTGCGGGCCAGGGCCAGGGCCATGCCGAGGTTCGACCAAGTCTTGCTGCGTCCGGCGTCATTGACCTTGGCGACGTCGCGGGCGACCTGATCGGCCCAGATGAACTTGGTGACGGGAACGGCTTCCTTGGTTTCCTTGTCGATCATAAGCGCCATGCCGACGCCGCAGTTGGGATGGCATCCGCAGTTGAGCGAACCCCAGTCCTTGCCGGAGCCGTGGACGACATCGGCCCAGTCACTGAAGGTTCCCATGAAAGAGATGGGGAACCAGTCGCGAGTGGGCTCGCCAAGGCCGGTCTGGCTTTTGACGTCATGCGCGAGGTGGGAGAGGGTGTAGCGCTGGGCGTGGCGGCGCTCATCGGTGATGGCTTCGTCGCGTCCGGTGAAGGAGACGGGCTGGAAGCTGAGGAACGAGATGCGCTTGGGATTATCGAGCGCGAACTGGATGATGCGTCCGACCTGCTCGTTGTTGAGGCCGTTGACGATGGTGGTGACGGGAACGATCTCAACCCCGGCGCTGTGGAGGTTCTCAATGGCGCGGAGTTTTACGTCAAAAAGGTTGCCGACGGCGCGGTGCGAGTTGGCGGCGTTTCCGATGCCGTCAAACTGGAGATAGGCGTAGCGCAAACCGGCTTCCGCGGCCTTGCGGGCAAACTCCGGGGACTTGGCAAACTCGATGCCGTTGGTGGCCGCCTGCACGGAGTTGTAGCCGACCTTGCGGGCGTAGGCGACGGCTTCCAGGAAGAACGGGGAGAGGGTGGGCTCACCACCGGAGAACTGCACGCTCATCTGGCGGCGGGGCTTGATGGTGATGGCGTTGTCGAGCATGGTTTTGATGTCGTCCCACGCGAGTTCGTGGACGAAGCCAACCTGGTTGGCATCCATGAAGCAGGGGTCGCACATCATGTTGCAGCGGTTGGTGAGGTCGATGGTGAGCACCGAGCCGCGGCCATACTTGACGGTGGAGGTGCCGTGATTGTGCAGGCGCTCGTCGTTGTGGGCGCGCATGTCGCGGCCGGGGAACATCTCTTCGAGGTGACGGAAGAATTCGACATCGACGGACATGACATCTTCGAAGTGCCCGTGCTTGGGGCAGTCCTTAACCATGAGGATCTTGCCGTCACGCTCGATGATCTGGGCCTTGATCTCGCCGACCTTCTCGTTGAGCAGGATTTCATAGGGGAGCTTGCCATCGACGATCTGCTGGCGGATTTCGGGAACGCACTTGGGGCAGAGCGAGTCGGTGGTGCGGGGCCATCCGAGCGGGGGCTTGGTCTTCTGATAGGACTTGAGCAGCGGCTTGTCTGCCCACTTGGGGGTGATGGACGGCTTGGGGTTAATGCTGTTCAGCTTCTCAAAAACTACCCAGGCACCCTTGGCCGCAATGGTGAAGGCCTTCTCTACATATTTGATTGGCTTGTGCATGAACCGCTGTCTCCTAGGGATATCTGCTTGCCTGCAAACTCGCCCGGTGAGCGCGGCGAGCGCAGATCTACAGCACTATGCTAGGGGGTTCTGCCGAGAGGCCCAAAGGGGATTTGATGAATGGCTGCAATCTGGGGCTGACCTGCGAGATATCACATCAAGTGGTGATCTTCATCACTATGTAAATGGTTGAAATAACGGTGAGTTGACGAGGGGTGGAGGAGTGGCAGGAAGATGGAACCGGCAGCCACAGGCTGACGTATCATAGGTTGCAGGTTGTTGGATTGACCTTAGATCCGGAGTCTGGCGAGCAAGGAGAGACCATGTATTGCACCAGTTGCGGCAAGAACATTGGAGAACACCCGGCATTCTGTCAGTTCTGCGGGGCACGCGTTGCCCAGGCGACGCCGCCGCCGCCGATGTATTCGGCACCACCGAAGCGTCCCTTTGCCCGATACAGCGGGGACAAGAAGATTGCGGGAGTGTGCGCGGGAGTGGCTCGGTACTTCGATCTGGATTCGTCCCTTGTGCGGGCGGTGTGGCTGCTGTGCGTTCTGCTGGGCGGCACGGGGCTGCTGGCCTACATTGTGCTGTGGATTGTAATGCCGCTGGACCCGCAGTACCCGATGCTGCCGGCGTAGAAAGCGTGTTGTGCTGCACAAGGCCGGCGCGCTGCCGGCCTCGTCCGACTCTGTTCGTCTGCCATCAGTTTACGAATGTTCCAAATAGCTTCGGCTCGCGCTTCGGAAACTCGGGGTGCAAGCCGTAGTTTTGCTTTGTTCTGTTTTCCAGTTTGAAGCGGGCGGTGGAGCGCTGCAACTCGAGGGCAAGTCCGCTGAGGGATTCGCATGCGCGGGCCGACTCACGCGAACCGGTCGCGCTCTCATGCACGAGGCGGTTGATCTGGGAAACGTTCTCCTGCACCTGCTGGGTTGTGTGGCTCTGCTGCTGGGAGGCGTGGGTGATTTCCCGGACCATTTCGCCGACGCGCTCGGAAGCGGCGATGATCTCCTGTAAGGACTTTCCGGCTTCTACGGCGGTGGCCATCCCGGTGTTGACGCGAGAGCCGCCCTCGCGCATGGCGCTCACTGCCTTCTGGGTCTCGGCCTGGATGTTGGCGATCATGGTTGAGATTTCCTTGGTGGCGGTGGCGGTGCGCTCGGCGAGTTTGCGAACTTCGTCAGCGACCACTGCAAAACCACGTCCCTGCTCGCCGGCACGTGCAGCCTCGATGGCTGCATTGAGGGCGAGGAGGTTGGTCTGGTCGGCAATCTCGTCGATGACGCCGACGATGCGCCCGATGTCTTCCGAGCGGTGGCCGAGCTGGTCGATCTGCCCGGCGACCTGGACGGTCTCATGGGCAATGCGCTCCATGGTTGAGACGGTTTGGGTCACGATGTCTCCGCCGGTGCGGGCCTTGTTTGCGGCCTCTTCACTTTGCTGTGCGGCGCGGCGCGAGTTTTCGGCGACGGCCTGAACGGCGGTTCCCATCTCATCCATGGCGGTGGCCACCTGTTCGGTCTGGCGCTGCTGATCTTCGCTGGCGCGGGCGCTCTGGCTGGCGTTGGCGCTAATCTGCTCGGCCGCGGAGCTGACCTGGTCCGAGCTGGACATGACGGACTGGATCATTTCGGCGAGGCTGCTTTGCATGCGATTGACGGCGCGGGTGAGATCGGCGATCTCGTCATCGCCCACGGTCTCCAACTGCTGACCGGTCATGTCGCCGTCTGCGATGGCGCTGGCGCGGGTAACTACATGCCCGAGCGAGCTGGTGATGCGCGAACTGACGAGGGAGGCAATGATGGCCCCGAAGAGAATGGCGAGGACCAGCGTAAGTAGATTTGCAGTCTTGGCGGTCTTCATTGAGGAAGCGATTTCGATGTTTTCCTCGTCGGTCAGCTTCTTCTGCCCGCGCACCAGGGAATCGGTTTCTCCGGTGAGCTTGAGGGCCACGGCGCTGGACTGATCCTTCTCAAGATCGAAGGCCTTGCCGAGGCCATCACTGCCGGTAGCGATGAGGCGTTCGCCCTGCTGGTGCAACTGGTCAAGTTGCTCCACCTCGGTGGAGATGGTCTGGATAGAGGACCTGGCGCCATTATCGTCCATTTTTGCAGCCACATCCTGCATGGTCCTGATCTCGGCCTGCGCCTCCTGCATGTGCTTGAGTCGCTCCGCGCGATACACGCCGAAGGTCTGGGCATCGGCGCCGTAGAAGAGCTCTCCGATGACGGAGGAGCGTGCGGCGTTGACGGCGACGACCAAGCGGAGCCCGGACTGCACGAGGGGATTGCGAATTTCGCTGCTCTTCTGCACCAGGCCATCCGCATGCTGAAACTGGTACATGTTGATCGAACCGCCGACGAGAAAGAGAACCACCTGCAGAGCAAAGCCGAATCCGATTTTCCTGCTGATCCCGATGCGCACAACGCCTCCTGGAAAAACCTGTTTGGCACACGTGTTTCTCATCGGCGGCAGAGAGGGGGAACTTGACTCAAGTCCGGGCGCGCGGGGGCCGATGAGAGGAGCAAAGGGGAAAGTTCATGTGCACCACGCGACGATTCATCCTTGCTTTAGCAATTTTGTTTTCGATCCCAGCGCTTGCCACCGAGATGCGCAAAGTGCTCCGCCGCTCTGAACCTGTCTATCCCGAGATTGCGCGACGGATCCACATGACGGGAAAGGTAGAGGTGGAGGTACTGGTGGACCGTGCGGGAAACGTGGCCGACGCAAAAGTTGTAAGCGGCAACTCGATGCTGGCTACGTCCGCGATTACAGCAGCCAAGGCCTTCAAGTACGAGCCCGGTGACGAGGCGACGGTGGTGCTGGTTTTTGACTTCCACGAGAAGTGACGACAGGTGGAACATTGATCATCCGTGTTCCGCCTGATTGCCATCCCGTGGTGCAGCGTGCAGAATCAAATTGCTTTGGAATTCTCCGTGCTGCCCGTGAGACAGAGATCTCGAAGGAAGATGCCGCGCCCTGCCCTGCTGTACGCGGTGCTGCTGGCGCTGGCGCTGGCGGGTGCAGGCTGCGGCGGAAAGAAGCAGACTGCGCGAAACGTGCCGCCGGCTCCGGAGATGCCGGAGAAGAGCGCAACACACCCAAAACAAGGTGCCAGGGCAAAGGAAGGCACTGCCTTCAAGGATCCGGGTCCTCTGGAATCAGTGCCGGGAATCCATGTTGATCCCAACGCCAAGGTGATATGGAGTGAGGTGGGATGGGCAAGCTGGTATGGGCCAAACTACCACCTAAAGAAAGCAGCCAACGGCGAACTCTACAACCAGAACGAAATGACGGCAGCACACAATACGCTGCCGCTGAATTCCATTGTCCGCGTGGTGAATCTCAGGAGCAACCTGGCGACGGTGGTGCGGATCACGGATCGGGGACCGTTTGTAGCCGACCGTGTGATTGATCTGTCGGCAGCTGCGGCCAAGGCGGTGAACGTATATCTGCCAGGAACGGCCGAGGTCCGGCTCGACGTGCTGGAGGCTCCCAAGCCGATTGAGACGGGCGGGCGCTGGTGCGTGCAGATCGGCGCCTTCAAAGCACAGGCCGACGCGCTCCACTTGAAGGAACACTTGCTGCACCGCTATCCGGGGGCGCAGGTATTGCAGTTCAAAGGCCCCACCGGCTACTGGGTGCGCATCCGCGTGCATGCCGATGAGAAGGAAAAGACGCAAGAAGTGTACCGCCACACACAGGTGGAAGAGGGCGGCGTCTTCATGGTCCGGCTGGACTAAGCAGCACCGGGCGCGATTGCTGTGTTACATTGGCCTCGCAAGGAGCGCTTATGAGCGACTGTCTTTTCTGCAAGATTATTGCCGGGGAAATTCCTTCGAAGAAAGTGTACGAGGACGAAAAAGTGTATGCCTTCGAGGACATCAAGCCGGCGGCACCGACGCACGTCCTGATTATTCCAAAGCGCCACTTTGCGGGACTCGACAAAGCTGGCCCCGAGGACGCGGAGATCATTGGCTATTGCAACCTGATTGCAGCCAAGCTGGGACGCGAGCGCAACATTGAGGACGGGTACCGCACGGTGCTCAACGTGGGGCCGCGCAGCGGACAGTCTGTGTTTCACCTGCATCTGCACCTGGTAGGCGGACGCGACCTGTCTTGGCCTCCAGGCTAGGAAATCTTTCGCATGGGTACGAACTCCCGGGCGCGCATCTCTCCCGGTGCGAACTCATCGACGTAGCACCAGACCCAGGATTCGCCGGGTTCAATGGAGCGCATCAGCGGGTGTTGACTGCGGCGGAAGTGCCGGGTGGCGTGCTGATTCTTCGACGAGTCACAGCATCCAACATTTCCGCACTCCAGGCACATGCGGAGATGTACCCACGTGTCTCCGGTCTTGATGCATTCTTCACAAACATCCTTGTCCGTGGCGGTGATTCTGATCTGATCGAGATGAGAACAGGCAGCCATTCTTCATCCTCCCTTTGAGTGATCGCTCAGGCGGCTTTGCGTTCCTTGGCGTCATAGAACGAGCGGCGCCAGACCACGCTGAGCAGGGCGAGTGCGGGTACGGTTCGCAGGAAATCCTCCACGGTCTCGCGCACGTCTCGCGCCTGCTCGGCGCTGAGTTCCTTAAGTAATTCAGCATGATCGCGCACGGGAATTCCCCGCAACAGGGCGACCGCACGCTGAGAAACCTCCTCGCCAGCGCGCTGAAAGTCGCGGTCTGCCAGCACGGTTTTGGAGTCCATCCAAGCCGAGGCAAGATAGCTGGGAAAGGGCGAGAGGGCGCGAAAGAGGCTCATGACACTGCGGGTCTTGAGCGTGCGCCGGATATCGGCATAGATGAGCCAGGCTCGCAGGCTGGCTTCGCGCTCATTGGGCACATGCAAGGTGACAAGGCGGGAAAGAGCTGGTGCCTGCTTTCCGGATGTAACTCTTCCCTTCTGCCCGCCGTGAAGTCCGCTCTGCATGAGCCGCGCAAACAGCAGGAGTGGCGGCAGGGTGCGGACAAAGATTCCGACCACCCCGGCGAGCACAGGCATGTCATTGGTGGAGATCTTCTGTTCGGCCAGCATGCGCTCCTGGTCCCGCAAGCGCCATACGCCGCCGATGGCCTGTGCACGCACGAAGTCGTCCAGCGCGGCAGAGGCGGCATGAAACTCGCGGGAAGCCGCAACGGGAGCAAGATCGCGCCACATGCCTTTCAGGTAGGGCGGTGCGGCGGCCATGTTCTTGAAGAGCGTGGGGACAAAGGGGAGGTCAAAGTTGGTCCGGAGTTCCGCGTAGATTCTGCGCAGTTCCGGTCCCACTTCGTTTTCTTCGTAGGCGCGGGCGAAAGACATTGGGAAACAGCGCCGGAACCCGGCGCTCTCCCTGTTTGGATACCGACAGCCAACGACTGGTTGCCGCTAGTACTCCTGGAGTTCCGCCTCGCTGGTGGCGTGGCGGCGCAGCAACTGCGGCAGGTTCTGCGAAAACGCGGAACGCGGCAGCACCATGTCACAACCAACTTCCTGAGCCTTTACCTTGAGCTCGCCCTGAAGGTGGGAGAGGAAACCGATGATGTTGGTCTCCTTCTTGAACTTAGCCTTGAGCTTGGGAATGATGGTAAGCGGCTTGGCGGTGTGGTGATTGAGGTCGATGATGACCAGCGAGGGCTTGTCCTCCCCGGCGGCCACGGAATCGAGAACTTCTTTCTCGGTTTTGACGAAACTGATCTTCACATTGAGCTTGCGCGCCGTCTCCTGGATTTTAGCCATGAAGAAGAGGTCGTCCACGAAAGCAAAGATCGGCTTCGAGGTGGAACTGTCGATTACGGGCATGGCTTCATAACCGGGGCGCCCAGTGTTGCCCTCATGCTGGAGGGTGCGATAGGAGTGATCCATGGGGGCGCTGTAAATGTTGGCGTCCGGAGTTTTCTGGTTTACAACGGAGCGGAATACGCGTTTTGCGCCATTGCCGTTCCCATTCCCGTTTCCGTTTGGCTCCGCAAAATTCTTGCGGACCTGCGGCTTGGGCTTGAATTGTCTCTTCATTGCTGGCTTCCCTTGACTTGCGGGTTTTCCCTGAGAAGCTGGTGACAGAGTCTGATTGGCTGGCGCCGTCCCAGCCTGAGGCTGAGTTGCGGATTGTGCTCCGGGCTGTGCACCGGATTGCGCTGCCACACCTTGACCACCGCGACGCCCGCGGCGTCGCTTGCGTCCTCTCCCGCCGTTGCCGGCAGGATGGTTCGATCCACTATTCATATTGTCAGGCTTCTCTATTTGTTTAGCTCTTGCGATCTATCCGCGCGACAAACGGCTTGTTTGTGGTCGAGCCACGCACCGGCGGAAGATGTTTTCTAGTGTTGCGGCTGTGCTTAGGATCAGCGCCGCGAATCCGTGTTCCTCGTTCTGAACCCGGAAAGATACCCGAATAGTACTCAACGCTCCTTGCACGGGCAAGCCGAATATGTCACCCGGCTGTGGATATCGGCTGATATTACAGAAGTTAGCAGCCGACCTAGTAAAGATGCTAAAACTCCGGCTGGGGTCGCTAGGAATCGCAATGGTTTGCAAAACTCCGGCTTCCCTGCCGAACTCAAATTGCCGACCGAAACCACTCTACCGGGGATGGGAGTGGTGGGCGCTGTAGGATTCGAACCTACGACTTCCACCGTGTGAAGGTGACACTCTACCGCTGAGTTAAGCGCCCGTACTGCCTGCTCACCTCGGATTGTAACAAACCCGCCCGATTTCGCAAATCCTTCCCCCTGTGAGTTTCTCGGGCAGAGTCGGCTTGCATTGGGCATAATAGCCGTTTAGTGTTCCTGACAGGCATGATCTGGAAGCGCAACAAGTCGGACAACCCGGAACCCCGGAATAACGGAGCTGAATCCGAATCCCCGCAACTTTCACAAGACGAGGGGGTTCCCAATGACATGAGTAGCATGGCCATTGGCGGCACGTTCTCCGGAAGCAGTGGCGTTTGCGACCGGCCGCAGGTCCGGTTCAGCGATCCGGCGATGCTTGCGGAGATGGACGACGCGCAGGTTATGCTGCGGGTTCGAGAGGGCGACGACGCAGCCTTCAATTACCTGGTGCAACGCTATCACCGTGCGATGATCAGCTTCATGTACCGCATGGTGCATAATTCCGCGATTGCGGAAGAGCTGGCGCAGGAGGTTTTTCTGCGGGTCTATCGCTCGCGTGCGAGCTACGCGGCCGATGCGAAGTTCACAACCTGGCTGTACAGAATTGCAACGAATCTGGCAGTGAACCACGCGCGCGACAATAAGAATGAGCGCCCGGAGGTAAAGGCCAGCCTCGATGAAACCGATGAGGAAACCGGACTGTCAATCGACGTGGCGGACTCGCGGCTCAACGTGGAACAGGAAATTGTGCGTCGCGAGCGGTTGCAGGCGATTCGCAAACATGTGGACGCACTGCCCGAGCGGCAGCGCATGGCCGTGATGATGCACAAGTTCCAGGAATTGGACTACCGCCAGATCGCCGAGGTGTTGCATCTCAGCGAATCGGCCACCAAGAGTTTGCTCTTTCGTGCCTATGAGACACTGCGCGAAAGCCTGAAGGATTTTGTTTAGAGGTTGCGTTATGAATTGCAGGACTGTTCACGATCAGTTGCCGGATATTGCACTGGGCACCACGCCGGCGCCACCCGGAGTCGAGGCTCATCTCGACACGTGCCGCGAGTGTGCCGGTACGCTGGAGGCACTGCGCTCGACAATGAACCTGCTGGATGAATGGCAGGTGCCCGAACCTTCGGCGTTCTGGGACGTACGCATGCAGGCGCGGCTGCGAGAGGAGCAGCAAAGGGCATCCGCTGGATGGCTCCAGTGGTTGCGCCGTCCGGCCCTGAGCGTGGCCGCGGCGTTAAGCCTGGTTGTGGGCATCGGACTGTACCAGGTTGGGCGTTTTATGCGAGCGGGCGACGCTCCTCCGGTTGCGCATTTCAGTGCGCCGACGGGAACCGCGGTGGCCGACTTGCAGTACTTTGACAAGAACTCTGACATTTTGCAGAACTTCGATGCCCTGGACGATCTGGACGGGGACGACGACGCAGACACAAACAACTAGCAACAGGAAACTCTGAATATGCGCACCAACTCCATTCCGGCGATGCTGCTTACGCTTGCACTGGGTGCTACTGCCTGGGCAGGACAGCATGATCGCGGCAATGGAGCGCCACGCCAGTCTGCGCCACCACGCCAGTCTGCGCCACATTCCGCTTCTCCGCCGCGCCAGTCTGCCCCGTTGGCGCGCCCTGGTGTTCCGCAGGCGACACAGGCCCCGCGTCCCTCCTCACAGCCGCATCAGATTATCCGCGGGCAGGGACCGCACAACGGCGACTGGCTGCGTAACACGATGCGGCTGCCGGCGACCGAACAACAGAGGCGACTGGAGCAGGATCAACACTTCCGGCAGCTTCCGCCGCAACGCCAGGAGCAGCTCAAGAACAGGCTCCAGACCTTTAACGCGATGCCGCCTCAAAAGCAGCAGCGCGTGCTCAATCGCATGGAGATGATCGAACATCTCAGACCGGAACAGCAGCAGCAGGCGCACGCACTGTATGGGCAGTTCAGCGCGATGGATCCGCAGCGGAAGGACATGATGCGGCGCACGCTGCGCCAGATGCGCGCCATGCCTCCTGACGCCCGCGAACGCATGTTGAGTTCTCCGGAGACCCAGTCCCGGTACTCTCGGCAGGAAATTCAGATGTTGCGCGGATTCAACGGTATCGGCTTCGCGGGACCGGAACAATAATTTGCGAATGAAATAACGGCGCGCCCCAAGTCATGAGGCGCGCTTTCTTCTTGCTGCTTCGCGCTATCCCTTGAAGTAGTTCTTCGCGAGGAAGATCACGTTCGCGGGGCGTTCCGCAAGGCGGCGCATGAAGTAGGGATACCATTCGGTGCCGAAGGGGATGTAGCAGCGCACGCCCCAACCGTCTTTTGCGAGGCTCTCCTGGAGATCGCGACGGACACCGTGCAGCATCTGGAACTCGAACGCCGACTTGGGGACGCCTTCCTGCAAGGCCCAGGCCTTGATGGCGTCGATGATTTTCTCGTCGTGGGTGGCGAGGCCGTGAAAGACTCCGCTGCGGATAATCTGCTTGGCGACCTTGATGTAGTTGGAGTCCACGTCCTGCTTGCTGGGATAGGCGATGGTGGCGGGCTCTTTGTATGCGCCCTTGCAGAGGCGGATACGGATGCCCTCGGAGCAGAGCACGCGCGCGTCTTCTTCGGTGCGGTAGAAGTAGGATTGCAGCACGGTGCCCACATGTCCGGCAGCGTTGGGACGGCGATGCAGTTCGCGGACGAAGTCGAGGGTCTTCTGGGTGTAGGGCGAGCCTTCCATGTCCACCCGAATGAAGCTATTGATGGCGATGGCATGGTCGAGCAGCTCGGAGACAATCTCATGGGCGAGCTTTTCATCCACGTCGAGGCCCATGTGGGTGAGCTTGAGGCTGACATTGGCGTCAAGCTTCCGCTTCTCGATCTCGTCAAATAGCTGGTGATAGAGGGCTTTGCTGTGCAGTGCCTCGTCGCGGTTGGTGACGTTTTCACCGAGGTTGTCCACGGTGACGTGCACGCCGACGCGGTTCATGGCAACGGTGGCGACGACGAGATCTTCCACCGTCATTCCGGCGACGAAGCGCTTGGAAACCTTCTGGCCTATGGATGAATTCTCTGCAATCGAACGAATAGTGCGGCTTTTAGACAGTGCGATAAAAAAGGATCGCAGCATGCTGCTCCTTTAGCCAGGCGCTTGGCGCGGCTTGAAAACCAAGAGAGATAAATGGTCATCGCGGCAGGCAAACTCGCGCCACCACTGGCAGGCGCGGAGGCTTTCGCTGGGACGGTGACTATTGGTTGTATCACAACCTCGCCAACTCGGGAATCAGGAATTCACCGAGGTGGTCAGCGGGCGCGGGCGAGCACCACGGTCATATCGTCGGGTTGTTCCTCGCCGCCAATCCAGTCGGTGACGGCATTGAGGATCGCGTCCGAGATGCGGGGGAGCGGAAGGCCGCGATTTTCCTGCACAATCTGCTTCAAGCGCTCCTCGCCGAAGTCGCCGAAGTCGTTCTCCGGCTCGGTGATGCCGTCACTGTAGGCGACGACGATGTCGCCGGGGTTGAGGGTGACGCGGCCTTCGGGGTAGGTCATGTCTCCGAAGAGGCCGACGACGGTGCCGCCGGTTTCGAGGAGGTGGTGGGAGCCGTCGGCGCAGATGACGATGGGGGGCAGGTGGCCAGCGTTGGAGTAGGTGAGCTGGCGGGTCTGCTGGTCATAGAAGCCGAGGAACATGGTGGCGTACTTCTGCGAGGGAGTGCTGCGGTAGAGCTGCTGGTTGAGCAGGGCGAGGACGGCTCCGGGCGCGGGGCAGCAGGTGATGCGCTCGGTTGGGGCAGGGCTTCCGCCCTGGGCAGCAGCCATGGCAGGGACGTTCTCGACGAGGGTGTGGGCGCGCACAAAGGCATGGACGGTGGCCATCATGAGGGCAGCCGAGATTCCCTTGCCGCTGATGTCTCCGACGGCGAGGCCGACGGCGTTGGGGCCGACGTTGAGGAAGTCATAGTAGTCGCCGCTGACGGTGCGCGCGGGGCGGCAGATGCCGTGAAGTTCCAGGCCGTCGAGGTCGGCGGAGTCGCGGGGGAAGAGCAGGTCCTGCACCTCCTTGGCGATGAACAGCTCGCTCTCGATGCGCTGCTTCTCCTTCTGCTCGGCGATGAGCTTCTGCAGGGAGTCGGTCATGGAGTTGAAGGAGGACTCCAGCGAGGCCAACTGGTCCTTGGAACTGACGTGTATCCGGTGAGAGAAGTTTCCCTGGTTGATGTGCTGAGTAGCGTCATAGAGCTTGGCCACCGACGAGGTCATGGTGCGGGTGAGCCGCACACCGATGACAAAGGCCACGACTTCGATGACGGCGAAGACCACGGCAATGGCAACCAGCGCGCCCAGAATGGCGTTGGAGAAGCGGCCCAGCGTGCGGAAGAGCCGGTTGTAGAGCATGGAAGGACGGGTGTGGACGGTGAGCAGGAGGTGACGCACCGCGCCGCTCTGCCAGTGCATGGCGTTCTCGATGGGAGTGAAGGAGGTGAACTCCAGATCGAGGCGGGAGATGGGCGGCGCCATGGTGCCGCAAGTTACCTTAGGAGTCTTGTCCACATCCTCGTCGCCAAGCTGGATGCGCGTGCTTGAGATGGGGGCAGCGGCGCGCGGGCGATCTCCGCTTCCGCCATAGAGATTGACGACGCCGATGTTGGAGATGATCGCCTCGAGATGGGCCTTATCAAGAGGGATGCTGGAGACCAGGACGAGCTCGTCATCGGGCTCGTCCGAGAGGTGGGCGTGGTTGATGGCGCGCAGGTAGAGATCGCCGTTATCCACGATGAGCACGGCATCAAGCACGTTGGAAGGCGGTGGCGTGAACTGGTGGGAGCCGCCGATGAGAGTTTCCGTGTGGCCGCGATAGTAGGCAGTGACCTGGCGTCCGGGAAAAGCCTCATTGTTGATGGAGAGTTCGCGGGGATCGAGGGTGCCCTTGCGGCGCAGTGCTCCTGCGACCTGATGGGTGAGGGTGCGGTTGGCGCTCTCAAGGCGGCGCAACTCGTCGCGCACGTCGGTGGTAACGACGAAGGTGGAGAACTGTCCGGCGAAGAGGTATCCGGCGACAATGCCCATTGTGGCCAGCAGGACGAGAGGGATGACTCCGATGAATACGTAGGTGACGACGAGGCGGTTGCGCAGTCGCCACATGAAGCGGCGGGTGAAGGCGCGGTAGCCGAGCACCAGCAGACACCACACAAAGGCAAGCAGGGCAAGGCGATAGGAGATCACGTATCCGTGAACCCCGATCATGGTCCAGGCCGCGAGCAGGACGGCGAGGGCGACGCAGAGGCGGGCAAGACGGGTTTGGGGAAGCAGCCCGTGTCGTCCGAGGAAGCGGTTCGCGGATTGGAGTGCAGGAATCGTCATGCTCACCAAGTGGCCGAATTATAGCTGGAAGTGGAGGGGCATTGCGCCTGTCAGGTCATTTACAATCCTGCGGTGCGCAATCTTTGGTCCAAACCTGTGTTATCCAAGCTGCTCGCCATGGCAGCGATTGTCTGTGGGATGCTTTGCGCGCAGGGTGTGGCACAGGAACAGCTGCCCGCGCCGCAGACGAAGATCCAGGTGAACTTTCTGAACAGTTGCCGTCCTGCGGCGGCCGATGCGGAAGAGATGGCGCGGGCGCTGGCGCGGGTGAAGGCCAAGCCGACGTTTGGCGCCGACTTCGAGATCTCACGCGGGCTGACGACGCTGAGCGAGGCTGAGGCGCGAGCAGCGGGATTGCCCGCAGGCAGCGGCACGGTTCCTTCCACTTGGGTGCGGATCCGGCACGAGTTCCCGGAGAAGGCGGCGCTGACGAACGCGCAATATTCCTTGAGCGTGGAAGGCAGCACGACGAGCGAGGTGCTGGCGCTGCACCTGCGCGAAGGCAAGGCTGGCGAGAGCGGGAACGTGCTGCAGATCCTGATCTCGGATTCGGTGACAGGAACTCCGGCTCAGGCGGTGCAGGCAGAGACTGCGCCGGAGCGCATACGGATTGAGCGCTTTGGCAAGCCGTCGATTGTGCTGGCGCGCTGCGGAGGGATGGATCAATCCGGATACGAGAAGCTGTTTGCGGCAGCAGGCGGAGTGCTGCAGAACTACCGCGCGGCGATGGCGGTGCGCAGCGTGGTGCCTGCGGAAATGACGCGCTTTGCGGGGCGGAAAGAATCCAAAGCGGCGGCGGCGAATCATTAAGAGTAGAGAGTTCCTAGACAGGACAGAAGAGAGAACGATGGCAGACGAAATTCGTGACGTGGTGATTATGGGCTCGGGTTGCTCGGGCTTGACGGCGGCGATCTACTCGGCGCGGGCGAAGCTGAGACCGCTGGTTCTGGAAGGACATGAGCCTGGCGGACAACTCTCGATGACGACGCTGGTGGAGAACTTTCCGGGCTGGCCTGACGGGATCCAAGGACCGGTGCTGATTGAGAACATGCGCAAACAGGCAGAACGCTTTGGAGCGGAGTTCCGCGTTGGACACGTGGACGCGGCGGACCTGACGCAGAGGCCGTTTGTGCTGA
The DNA here is from genome assembly GCA_903832295.1 of uncultured Acidobacteriota bacterium. Classification (GTDB taxonomy): domain Bacteria; phylum Acidobacteriota; class Terriglobia; order Terriglobales; family Acidobacteriaceae; genus TOLSYN. Next base: position 1,800 of record CAILAZ010000063.1, on the reverse strand, counting down.
CAGTGGGGCGCGAACAGATACGGACGCGAACCATCATTATTGCGAGCGGAGCAAGCGCGCGCTGGCTGGGTTTGCCGAGCGAACACGCGCTGATTGGACATGGCGTTTCGTCGTGCGCGACCTGCGACGGATTCTTCTTCAGCGGCAAGGAGATTGCGGTGATCGGCGGCGGCGACTCGGCGATGGAAGAGGCTCTGTTCCTGACGCGCTTTGCAAGCAAGGTGACGCTGATCCACAGGCGCGACGCGTTCCGGGCAAGCAAGATCATGCTGGACAGGGCGAAGGCTCACGAGAAGATTCACTTCATGCCTGACACAGTGGTGGAAGAAGTGATGGACGTGCAGGCGAAGGAAGTGACCGCGCTGAAACTACGGAACGTGCTCACGGGCAAGGTGTGGGACTTCCCAACCTCGGCGATGTTCCTGGGCATTGGACACACGCCGAACGCGGCAATGTTCCACGAGACGCTGGAGACCGACGACGACGGATATCTGAAGACCCGCGACTACGTTCACACGGGCGTTCCGGGCGTGTACGCATGCGGCGACGTTGCAGACAGGCGCTATCGGCAGGCGATCACCGCATCTGGAACAGGATGCATGGCGGCGATTGAGGTGGAGAAATACCTGGAAGAGACTGGGCACTAAGGCAGCGCTTTCGGCCTGGCTGGAGCGAGAGCGGACGCGGGCGGAATTTTGGGAATGGGACGCGTGCGCTGTGAACAGTGCGGCTTGAAGCACTTGCGGCAATCGTAGCAACAGCGCGGCTCTTCGCTGTGGTCACTGCCGATGCGGTCATTGAAGACGCTCTGGTCTTCAGAGCCGATGGTGGCGATGGTGATTTGCTCGGGATCTCGCGGGGCGAGGTTGCGAAGGTTGGAGGCGGCGAGCTGGATGGAGTAAAGGAGAAGTCCGGCTCGACGGCTGTCAATTCGTCCATCGAGAATTGCCTGCATGATCTCCTGAATTGCGACCTGAATGGCGTTGCCGTCTTCGAGCAGAGGGAGTTCGATGGCGGTTTCTGCCTCGCGAGCGAGCGGGAGACAGACGCGCTGAAGACGGCGCTGACGGGCTCTTGCCTTGTGGTGCCAATAACAGAAATCCGAGTCTCGCAAGGGGACGGCATCACAGACTTCTCCATTGACGAGGATGTGGTTGCAGGAACGTTTTTTGCGCATAGAAAATCCGCGCACAAAGGCGCGGTTTACCCCCTCCTATATTTCCCGGTAAAAATTTGAAAACAGACGAGTTCGGCGGTGAAGCATGGCTGCCGACGCCAGCGTTCGTGTTTCTACCCTAATTCCAGAATAGCAAATTGGGAGGGGAATCCCCTCATCTGGAGGGAAACTCTATGTAGCTTGGAATGAGCTATTTAGGGGAAATGCTTGGGAAAAAAGGCTTGACAGGGGGCGCGGCGGGGCGAGTTGGGGGCGGAAATGGGGAACGCTGGGGGCGATTGCGGGGAGAGGGCGAAAGCGCGAATTGGGCGATTTGCACAGGTTATGGTGCAGCAAGATTTGCAGGGTGGGTAATGGTTGGAAAGGCTGCGGTAACTTTTGAGGCAATGGTTGAGGGAGGGCAGGAAGGATTGACTTTGTGGTAATTGATTTTTGGGGGGATGGGTGGCAGATGGGGTAATGGGGTGTGTGCGATTTGTGTAAACGTGGTTCCCTGTGATCTTGTTCGTTGCCGAACAAGTTTGTTTTCTCTCTCGGGCGAAGGAGAAAGGGATTACGCGGTCCTTCGATGCGCTCGGGGGGGCTGAAAAGCCTCTTGAGCTGTGCGGGATATTTGGGCATCG
>CAILAZ010000062.1 GCA_903832295.1 uncultured Acidobacteriota bacterium | reverse complement strand
GGCAAACAACCAGGCCACGCTCCAGAATATCCGGCTATGGGACTGGCGCGCGCTGCAGGATACACTTCGGCAAATCCAGGAAATTCGTACGTATTATGACTTTCCCGATATTGACATTGACCGCTATCAGATCGATGGATCTACCCGCCAGGTCATGCTGGCTGCCCGAGAGTTGAACGTAGAGAAGCTTCCGGAGAGCAGCCGAAATTGGATCAATGAGAAGTTGATCTATACCCACGGGTATGGTGTCACCATGAATTCGGTGAACGGATTCACCCAGGAAGGGCTCCCGACGCTGATGCTCAGCAATATGCCAGTTCAGAGCACGGTGGCCAGCATCTCCGTCAAGCGACCAGAGATCTACTTCGGCGAGTTGACCAATTCGGACGTGTATGTGAAGACACGGCAGAAGGAATTCGATTATCCGCAGGGGCCAAGTAACAGCCTGACCTCCTATGAGGGAAACGGAGGCATCGTGCTTGGGAGCTTCCTGCGGCGCATCATCATTGCGTTCGAACGGGGTGACATTGCAAAGCTGCCATTCAGCGACGATGTGACGGCAGACAGCCGATTGCTGATGCGTCGTAACGTGCGGGATCGTGTTAACGCGCTGGCACCCTTCCTTAAGTTTGATGCCGATCCCTATATCGTGATTGGTGACGAAGGACGCCTGTTCTGGATCATGGATGGGTTCACGGTTTCAGACAGCTATCCCTATTCGAGCCACTACCGTCATGATGGCAGCTCCATCAATTACATACGCAACAGCGTCAAGGCGGTGATTGACGCCTATGACGGATCCACCACGTTCTATGTGTTCGACAAAGATGATCCAGTGCTTTCAGGGTATCGGCGGATCTTCCCGGCCTTGTTCCAGGATGCATCCGCGATGCCGGCAGGTTTGCGTAAGCATGTGCGCTACCCGGAGCTACTGCTGAAACTGCAGGCGGAAGTGTATGGTTTGTACCACATGACGAACGAGGGTGCCTTCTATAACCGGGAGGATCTTTGGACGGTGGCGACCGAGGTCGGGCTCACTCAGGGAGGGGAGCAGACGACGCAGACTATGCAGCCTAATTTCGTAATGATGAAGCTGCCCGGAGAAACCGGAGAGGAGTTTGCCGAGATTCTGCCGTTTACTCCGGCCAATCGAAACAACCTGATTGGCTGGATTGCGGGCCGCAGTGACGGAGCGCACTATGGCACTGCGGTCGTGTATGACTTCCCGAAGACAAAGCTGGTTGATGGTCCCCTGCAGATCGAGGCGCGCATCGATCAGAATGCGCAGCTCTCAGGTCAGCTGACCTTGTGGAATCAGCAGGGCTCCCATGTTCGTCGCGGCACGTTGCTGGTAATCCCGACGGGAAAAGCACTGCTGTATGCAGAGCCGATTTACTTGCAGGCGGAACGAAGCCCCATGCCTGAACTTCGCCTGGTTGTGCTTGCATTGCAAGACCGGCTGGCTTATGGGCCGACGTTTGAGTCGGCGATGGCGGGGCTTTTCGGTGGAGGCGTCTCTTCAACCAGCGCAATGGAAGCGCCGCGATCTGCGAGTGCTGCAACGCAGGTTGCATCTCAACCTGCCGCAGGTCTCAATCAACTGATCTCGGAGGCGGCTAAGAGTCTGTCCGACTATCAGCGCCTGACCTCAGAAGGAAGACTCGGGGAGGCTGGGCAGAAATTAGAGCAACTGAAGCGCGATATCGAGAAGTTAAACTCTATGCCAAGGTGATTGAATTTCAGCTGAGAAGTGAGAGTTCCCGCTCAATTGCTTCAGCCTGTTCGTCATCGAGATGAATGAATTCGATACCAACTCCTACGCCCGCGAGGCAGTAGCGTACCTCCGCGCGGGTTTGCATCTGAACATTAGTGCGGGGGAGGAGGAATCGCACACGGAGCACTGCCCCCTCGGGATATGGCTGCGAGGTGTTGATGAACATTCCACGCGTGCTCAGATCGGGAACGCGAATCGGCGTGTCACTGGTGAATCCTTCATAGCAAACCTGAAGATTCTCATAAAGGCTGTAACGATCCGTTGAGCGGCTACTCTTGCTCATGGGCTCCTCCGGAAACGGCAATATTGGACTGACACGCTGTTCCGCAGGACGGACAGAAGCGGAAGCTCGAATTTAACTTGGATCGACACTGTGTGCAGGCCAGATTTGCACGCTTGACATAAGGAACGACCCGCAGGACTTCCTCGATCGTGGTGACTCCCTGCATCACTTTGCTTACCGCGTCATCAATCATCAAATTCATTCCGGAAGATATCGCGTAATCGCGCAGCACCTCGTCACGGACGTCGTTGCGAATAGCTTCACGAATATGCTCGTCGAGGAGCAGCAGTTCGTAAACGCCGACACGTCCGCTGTAGCCTGTGTTGTCGCACCGGCTGCACCCATTAGGGG
>CAILAZ010000061.1 GCA_903832295.1 uncultured Acidobacteriota bacterium | reverse complement strand
GGTGGACCCGATCTACTTCGAGTCGAGCTACTACGTTGCAGCCGAGGACGCGGGGAAGCGTCCGTACACCTTGCTGGCGAGGGCGATGCGGGAGAGCGGGTACATGGCGCTGGCGCAATTGACGATGCATAACCGCGAGTACACGGTGTTTCTGCGTCCCTACCGGGACGGGCTGGCGCTGCACACGATGTACTACGCGGAGGAGGTGCGCTCGATGGACAACTTTGGCACCGAGGCGGTGGAGGTGAAGGAGACGGAGCTGAAGGTGGCGCACCAGCTGATTGAGGCGCTGGCAGACAAGTTCGAGCCGGAGCGATTCCACGATACATACGAGGAGAACCTGCGGAAGCTGATTGACGCGCGGCTGGAGGGGAAGGACGTTTCCAGCGTGGAAATGCCGGGGAGGATGGCTCCGGTGGTGGATTTGATGGACGCGCTGCGGCAGAGCCTGGCAAAGATGGAAGGGAAGAAGCCGGGGGAGGTGGCAAGCGCGGCGCGCAAGGCGTCGCAGGTGGAGGAGATTGGGGCGGGAGTTCCGAAAAAGGGACCGGGAAAGGCAAAGCCGAAGCGCGGGCGGGCCGCATAGGCGATATCGAGTCTTGCGCTAGAGAAGAAGGTATTGGCTCAGAGGCACCCGCATCCTTTACAATGGTCGCACCCGAACAGAGCACGTGAAATTGCATCGGCAGGCCGGAGTGCGAATGAAAGTCATGTGGAAAGCCGTGTGTGCGGCCGTCCTTTTAATTACGGCAACTACGATTGAAATTGGATGCGGCGAAACCTATCGCCCGATTGCAGTTCCCACCCCGGCGACGACCGGCAATCCGGCTGGTTCAGAGACCGAAGTCGTTTTGAATCAAAGGCCGGACGGCAGCAGCTCGGCGACGAATATCAACGTGAGCGGCGACACCAACGAGGGCAACAAATCGCTTGGAAACGTGGCGAGCGCGGCGGCATTTGACTACAGCCGGACGAACATTTTCACGGCGAACACGGCCAGCGATTCGGTAACGCAGCTGTACCTTGCGACCTCGACGGCAGGCTTTGCTTCGAACACCAACACGATCCTTCTGGAAGCCGGATCGAAGCCGATTGGAATCAGCTTTCAATATTTCGGGACGACCTATTCGACAGAGTACGTGGTGAACTCAGGCAAGACTTCGAGCTGTCCGAACAGCGGCTCGATTGGAGCGATTACACAGGCGAGCGCCGAGTTGAAGGCGACCATCTGCGTTGGCGCGACCCCGGTGGTGGCGTGGATCTACAAGGACCAGACGAAGGTATTTGTGCTGGACCAGACGGAAAACAAGGTTTACGTGGTGAACGCGAGCCAGTCGAAGGTGACAAACAAGATTTCCGTGGGCTCCGGGCCATTCAAGGTTACGCAGAGCGCGGACGGCAATTATGTGTACATTCTGAACGGCAACGACGGGTCCATCTCGATCATCGACGGACAGGCGGAAAAAGTGGTGGGCACCATCACCACCACGAATGCATTGAGTTCCGCGCTGCCGGTGGACCTGGCGCAGGACGTGCAGTACAACGAGACCACGAAGAACGTGCAGTACAACCACATCTGGGTGATGCAGGCGGATGGCACGGTGAGCGTGCTGGATGCGAACAATCCCGGGACGCTGAGCTGGATCACATCGCTTTCGACGATCACAACGGCCCAGTACAACGCAGGGGTTCGTCCGACGAACCTGGCGCTGATGCGCGATGGCACGGGCGCCTATGTTGGCCTTGCAGGGACGGATCAGATTGTTGGAATCGACACATCGAAGCTGGCGACGAACGCAATTACACCGGGCGTGAATTCCTGCCCGACGCTGCCTTGCTCGGTAGTTCCGGCAACCACGGCGGTGACGGTGGGCGTGCACCGCTCGGTGAATGCCAGCTACAAGGACACGGGTGGGACATCGCACTCGGTTCTGGTGGAAACGACGACGCCAAAAGTGACCTGGGTTGCGGTCTCTCGCGGGGGCGACACGTCCTATCTGTCCAAGGCCTATGCGGCCACAACGACGAGCACGACGTATTACTACTACGACGCGAACGTCCATCCGACGACCAACGCGACGTATCCGAACCTTTACAACGGGACGACGGTGGTGACAGCAGCAGCCAGCGGAACGACTCCGATCAACACGTACATCACAACGATCATGACGCCCTCGGATGTGACCTATTGCGATCCGGGGAATCCGGTGGTGTCAGGGGTGTATGACGGGCAGAAGGGTTGTCCTTCGATGGTTCCGGTGACCGTGCTGGGCAGAAACTAGGCTTGGAACGGCAAGTATCAAAGGGCGAGCCTGAGAGGGCTCGCCCTGAACTTTTGTGGGCAGAAGCTATGCGTTGGGGCGATCCGCGCGACGGCGGCGATTGTAGCGGAGAGCGACATTCATGAAGGCGCTGCCGGCGGCGGAGGCGAAGTCCATGACGAGCGCCTCGATGTCTTCCGAGCCGCGGAAGCCTTCGTGCCCGGGATGATCAACCGGGGGGTGGACTTTAAAGCGGAAGCCCTGATCGTTGAGGGTTGTGATGGCGTTGCCAATGACGAGGTTCGCGAGTTCGGCGACCGTTTCGCGGATGACCTGCGGGTCGGC
>CAILAZ010000060.1 GCA_903832295.1 uncultured Acidobacteriota bacterium | reverse complement strand
TGAGAGTTTGCGGGTGATCGTTTTCAATGAAGCGGCGGAGAAGATGTTTGGGTGTCCGGCGTGGGATGTTCTGGGTTCTTCGCTGGACCGTTTTCTGCCCGAGCAGTTTCGCAGTCTGCATCCCCAGCACATTCGGCGCTTTGGAGACGCGGGAGTTACCACGCGGTCGATGGTGTCGCCGGGGATGCTCTCCGCAGTTCGATCCAACGGGGAGAGTTTTCCGATTGAGGCCACGGTATCCCAGGTTCAGGTTGCCGGGCAGAAGCTCTACACGGTGATTCTGAGGGACATTACGCAGCGCAAGCGGGATGAGGAGACGCTGCGACAGAGCGAAGCACGCTTCCGCTCGATTTATGAGCAGGCGGCGGTGGGGATTGAGCAGGTGGCACTGGATGGGCACGTGCTGATGGCGAATGCGGCACTGTGCAGCATGCTGGGCTACGAAGAGAGTGAAATGCTGGGCCGGCATACCGAGGAGTTTACGAACGCGGACGACCACGTTCGGGAGCGCGAACTGATCGATCAGCTCCAGCGGGAGAAGCGTGCGTCCTACGAAATTGAGAAACGCTACCGCCACCGGGATGGATCGCTGGTGTGGGTGAACGTGACGTCCTCCGTGGTGAATGACCTGGCGGGCGAGCCGCTCTATCGCATTTCCGTTGTGCAGAACGTGACCGAACGCAAGCGGGCCGAGGAGCAACTGAAGCAGGCGCAGAAGATGGAAGCGGTGGGGCGGCTGGCTGGAGGCGTGGCCCACGACTTCAACACGCTGCTCAACGTGATGATCGGATACTCGGAGATCTTGCTGGCCGAGCTTCCGCCGGGAGACGCGCGTCGCGAGCGGGTGATGCAGATCAAGAACTCTGGCGAAGCGGGCGCGATGCTGACGCGGCAACTGCTGGCATTCAGCCGCAAGCAGGCGGTTGCGCAGGAGGTGCTGGACCTGCGCGAAGTGGCAACCAAGATGACGCCCCTGCTTGGACGGCTGCTGCGCGACGATATCGAACTGAGCGTCCATGTGTCCGAGGAAAGCTGTCCGGTGAAGGTTGATCCGGGGCAGCTTCAGCAACTGGTGTTGAACCTGGTAGGAAACGCGGGAGACGCCATGCCCGGCGGCGGACGTCTTCATATTGAAGTCAGCCCGATCGAGGTGGATGAGACCTACGTGCTTCAGCATCCCACGATGAGTCCGGGCCGGTATGCGATGCTGGCAATCCGCGATTCCGGCCTGGGGATGGATGCGAAGACGGTTGCTCACATCTTTGAGCCGTTCTTTACCACGAAGGAGGCGGGCAAGGGAACTGGGCTCGGCCTGGCGACGGTGTATGGAATCGTGAAACGGAATGGCGGCGACATATGGGTTTACAGCGAGCCGGGAGTGGGAACGATCTTCAAGGTTTATCTTCCGTTGACAGGGGAAGCACTGGAAGTGGCGGCTGCCGCCGCGGTTCCGGCGATGACTCCGGCGGGTGGAAGCGAGACAATTCTGCTGGTAGAGGATTCCGCCGCGCTGCGTGAACTGACCAAGGTGATTCTAAAGCGGGAGGGCTACAACGTTCTGGAAGCAGAGGACGGCGTAGCTGCGCTGGAGGTAGCGCAGAGTCATGCCGGCGCGATCCATCTGCTGCTGACCGATGTGGTGATGCCGCGCATGCGAGGGCCTGTACTGGCGAAGCGAATTCTGAAACAGCGCGCGGGAATCGGCGTTGTGTTTCTCTCCGGATACACGGAGGAGGTTATTTCGCAGTCCGATGGGATTCTGGGCTTTACCCTGGTGGAGAAGCCATACACGGCTGATGCCCTGCTGCGGGCGATCCGGCGTTCCCTGGACGCGAACCGGGCGCCCATTTCTGCGCGGCGCGCGGCTGCGGACGCGACCGACCTGGCCAGCTGAAGCGGTTTGCCGTAACTTTGATCTGCCAGTCAAAAAGCGACCCACCGGATACGCAATCTCAACTTAACAGTGTGCTGAATGCCCAGCCCTGTCCTACAATGTTGAGGTTCCGCCATGGTACGGAAATTGAACACTTCAAGGGTCTCCGCAAGCGGAACTGGTGCGGGCCCGGCAAACGGCAACACTTATGTCTCAGTCGCAGATCACAATTCTTGAGGAAGCGGGGGAATAACCTCTCATGACAACACAATCCACAGCGCCGGTGGCTTCCAAGTCGCCCAGCTACGTTGGGCCGTTCATTACGGTCACTGCCGTTTATTTTATCTTTGGGTTCATCACCAATCTGAATATGCAGCTGGTGCC
>CAILAZ010000059.1 GCA_903832295.1 uncultured Acidobacteriota bacterium | reverse complement strand
TTCCGAAATCTAAATGGGCAGCTCAGCCGACGAAGTATCGACGTTCACTTTGCCCGGTACCACGTCGCAGATTCGGAAGATCGCCAGACGTTCATAAATGTCGTCCAGTCCTTCGGAAAAGAACTTCCGCTCGAAGATCAATCAGACCTCGTGAGCAATTGGGAATTCCTATACGAGCGGAGTCTTGGTTGCGTCGGCGTCTTGAAGGAATGGCTGATGCGGGCTGTCGCCATGGCGCTCCAGAAAGGCGACCAGCGGTTGACGAGAGCCCATCTCGAAACCCAGGCATTGTCCATTGCCCAATGTGAGCAAATGCACGCAGAGACGATGGAGGGCGAATCGCAACTAAACGAGAGCAGCCAGGCGGTCGTGCGACTTCGGGAACGGCTGGGCTTGAATGCCCGGGCGACAGCGAAGACAACTCCTTCACAACCATCCACCACATTCAGGAGACGGCGCCCCGGTCAACGGCTTCCGACACGTGATGCGATTGGACAAACAAGATCAAATGCAGCCTCTCTTTAAGGCGTGGTCCGTATCAACTCCACTGCTTCCTGCGAGGAGCCAACTGTACTCGCTTGAACCGATTGGCGCCGGTACGGCATTTGTCGAGAGCCTGACCGGTTATGTCGCCCGGTTGGCTGAAGTTCACTCCTTGAAAGTGGGAGACCTTGTAGGCCGGTTGCTCTCTCCCCTCCCGAATCCCCATGGTGCGATCATTACGCCATCAGCAAAGGCGGCAAGGATCGGCGGACACGGGTTTCGAGCTTGCGGCTATGTAATTAACGGAGTTTCGGAGCGGGCCATGCGGTGGTCGCATGCACTGGAGTTGGCTACCAGCCGCAGAGATCTGCACTGCCTTACTCTGCTTCCGTTTCGCAATGTGCTCTCCGATCAGCTGTTTTGTCGGCGTCAGCGGGCTTGGTGTGCGGTCTGTTTCGAACAATGGCGATTAAGCGATCAGATTGTGTATGAACCACTTCTGTGGGCAATCGAGGTGTCATCATATTGCCCCGTTCATCTGCGGGCGCTCGACTGCGCTTGCCCCCACTGCGAGCGGACTCTGAGTCCCCTTGCTGTCTTCTCCCGGCCAGGATACTGCGAACGCTGTGGCTATTGGTTGGGCATGTCAGATGCCGACAGATATCGTTCGTACCCTGGACACCCGAACGGAGAAGCTAAGGCATGGTCATCGAGACAGGTAGGCGAGCTCCTGGCAATGCTTCCTCAACTTGATGCGGTGGCCGCTCGGGAATCGCTTCGCCTGAATTTGGTTGCGTATCTCGAACACGTCGCTGGCGGCAATATCCTCGCCATGGCAGAGTACATTCAGTGCCCACGCAGTACTTTGCAGAGCTGGCTGGACGGGGCGTCACTTCCTCGACTTGATAGCCTGCTGAGAATCTGCCGTTCCCTGAATATTTCCGCTTCAAGCCTATTCAGTCATTCCTATCCGACGCCGATGAATCTTGCTGCGGCAAAGAATGCGATTGCTCTTTTAGGTAACCGCGGCGCATCCCCATCCAGGCACGCGAGCGAAATCCGGCGGGCGCTCCTGTTGGCCCTTCGTGAAGACGAACCGCGCAGCTTGTCCGAGGTCGCCAGGAAGTTAGGCTACACAACTCCCGACAGACTTTATCAAGCAGACCGGAAACTCTGCCACAAGATCGCCTCCCGATATAGGCGGTCCGGCCGAAGTCATTGGTGGAGGAAAGCAGGAGCAGTTAGAATTTGCACGATCACCAGAATGAAGGAAATACTGGAGCAGTCGCTCGCATCGATTGAGCCGAGTTCAGTTCATCAAATCGCTGCGAATCTTGGGTACTCAAATGACGCGTACATCCTACAGAAGTTTCCTGGTCTTTGCCGGGCAATCAGCAGAAAGATCGCGCTTGCGAAGCAAGGCCGGATGCAGGACATGCGCCAGACCTTGGAGAACGCGCTGTACGAAAACCCCGTGCCAACCCTAACAGACCTGAGCCGCCGCCTGGGTTATTCAAGTTCAGTAGTTTTACGGGCGCATGAACCAGACCTTTGTGATCAGCTTAGAGCGCAATACCGGGCTCACGCCGTGAAGCACAGAGCTGATATTGAAAGAGAGGCCGCTGCGGCGCTTGAGGAAACTCCGGTGCCGTCGGTGACAGCTCTCTGCAAGCGCTTGAAGATCACGAAATGGTTCATGCATCAGTACTTCCCAGCAGTGCGACAGGCGGTCGCGACGCAACATCGCCAGTGGGTTTCCAGCGAAACAACACGGCGACGTGCAAAGCTGTTTCAAGACGTCCGCAACATTGCTACCAGCCTTCAGAGCCAAGGTTTGTGCCCGGCGGCAAACCGAATCGTTGACCTTCTTCCCAGTGGCTCTTCTCGCGAGTGGAAGGCGATTAATAAAGCAATTAGCGACGCTCGCAAATCGCTCGGCATCTCGGAATAGGCAATCGGCGGCGCACTCAGTAGAGACTTCGAACTCATTTAAACCATAACCTTGCCAAACGGCAAAGTTATGGTTTAACTCACAACCCACAACACTCAAGAAACTTGGAGGAAAATTTGCGCCTCTCAGGACGTAAAAAACTCGGATTTTTCCCGCTTCCGCCCGCCGAGGGCGACAAGATCCGCAACCTTCTCCAGTTCGGCACCGAGCCAGCGAGCGTCATTGATCCTTGCGTTGGCACCGGCGCCGCATTGCAACAGGTCACCAGGGGCGGCAACTGCCGTCTGTACGGCATCGAGCTTGATGCTGCGCGCGCTGAGGCGGCCGCTGCCGCAGGCATCACCACGGTTCATGGCAGCACCTTCGATACGCACAGCAAGGTCGAGCGATTCTCGCTGCTCTACCTCAATCCGCCATACGACTCGGAGATTGGCAGTCTCTCCAACCGCCGAATGGAGGAGCTCTTCCTCGGCCACACCTTCCGCTGGCTGCGAATCGGCGGGGTGCTCGTGCTGGTCATTCCGTTCGAGCGCCTCATTACGTGCGTCGATGTGCTGTCGGCGCACTTCACCGATGTCCGGCCGTACCTGCTCGCCGATCCTGAATCGCAGCGCTTCGGGCAGATTGTGGTCTTCGGCACCCGGAAGCGCGTGACCGGTTCAACGGTCCGTGACTCCAGGCAGGTGCTCCTCAACTACTGCAAGGGCTACCTCGACATGCCCACGCTGGTGGGAGACGAGCGCCCGTATGCGGTACCGTCCTCGCCGGGAACGACCCTGACCTATACCGGATTGCCGCTGGACAAAATCGAGGACATGCTGCCGCGTTCCTACGCCTATCAGCAGGCCGTACAGCAATTCTTCCTCCCGGCTCCAACCGTGAGCCGGGGACGCCCGTTGACGCCTCTTCACGCCGGACACGTCGGCCTCTTGTGTACTGCGGGGCTCCTGAACGGGGTGTTTGGCGAAGGGCCCGATCGCCATCTGGTGCGCTGGCGTTCCACCAAGAACGTCACCACCACCGAGGAGATCGAGACGAACGAGGAGACCGGGGAAAACGTCTTCGTGAAGCGGCACACAGAACGCTTCAGCAATGACGTGACCCTGCTGTTCGAGGACGGCCGCACCCAGGTTCTCGGAGAAAAACCACCTCTAACCGACGCCGGCGCCGCGGACGGGCGAGCTGCATAGCAACGTCCCGGGCGGTGCCTCTCAGGAGACATCCCTTGGAAAACGCACACCTTCGTCTCGGGCAGCTGGAGTTTCGTCAGTCCACAGACAAGATCAGCACCACGCTCCGCGTACACTGCGACTGCTACATGGGAGAGGAGGAGCAAGGCCTCCTCCTCTCCACTTTCGGTGGCGACACTGAGATCGCGGCGATTTCCGCCGCGGTCGCGGGCAACTCGGCCTTCTCGCTGAAATTCCCCGGCGAGGATGGCGAGACCAGCCTTTGCGTACGCATGGGAGAGAACGCTGCGAACATGCGCGGCACGATCCTGATTCCCGGGATGAGTCATCCCGTCCGGCACCTGGTCGTTGTCTCCCAGGCCCTTCGCCAGAACGGAATCGACGGGAGTACGTATCTGTTGAACTACTCCCCGGACGTGGCGTGGTCCTTGATGGCCTCAGTAATGGGCTTGCCGGCGCGGCCAGAGTGGGGCTCATGGGTCATCGACCAGCTGGACTTGCTGCACCGGATCACGCCGCTGACCGGCTTCGGTTGCAATCCGTATAGCATTCGGGCGACACGCGACGAGCTGCTCAACATTCTGAGCCAAGGCGTCCGAGGCATGAACCTTGGTTTCCCCGAGACGAACGGACCGGTGCAGTGGCCTAACTTCACTGTTGCCGAGTATCTTCAGGCAAATCAAGAGGAACCGCTTCCGAATATGCAGCGTGGCATCTAAGGCGCACAGGCAAATCGCCACATGGGAAATGGCGATTTGCCGACGCCCCCGGGAATCCATCGTCTCTCAATATCGCTGGTCGCCTAGTTCGAGATAAGACCCAGAGCTGCCATGATATTTCGCCCATTCGTACTGCGGAGAACGCCCGGCCGCAACAGATAGTCGAAGCGCATCCTCCCTCTGAAGAATTGCTCTTCAAAGTGCATGTTCACTGCGTAGTCAGGAAATTCAGCGGCAATCTTCGTTACCGCGAGGTCATGGGTTGTCACTAGGCCCACCGAGCGGGATTCGATCAACTGCCGTACGATTGCCTTCGCTCCATAAAGCCGATCTGCCGTATTCGTCCCTCCCAGCACTTCATCAAGCAGAAACAGCGTTGGAGATTCCTTCGCGATTTCTAAGATCCATCGCAGCCGCTCGACCTCGGATTGAAAACGAGACTTTCCATCCAGCAAAGAGTCGTGAACAGAAATCGAGCAGGAGAGCTGAATACGGGAGAGTTCCAGCCTTTCCGCGCGCACCGGAGCGCCCGCAAATGCAAGGACCACGTTTACCCCGATCGCACGCAGGAGTGTGCTTTTCCCGCCCATGTTTGAACCGCTGAGAATGATGACCTGAGTATCTTCTCCATCCAGTTCGAGGTCGCAGCGGACGCAGCGCTCGCTCGCGATAAGAGGGTGCCCCAGACGATGGGCACGGAACATCGCAGTTCCATCGTCGACCATCAAGGGGAAGGTGTGATCGGGATTCTCGTAACAGTATCTTGCAAGGCAGAGCAGTGCCTCGATCTGTCCCACGGAGTCCAGCCAGACCGGCAAAGCCGAGCGATGATTGTGGCGCCATCGCTCGATGCATATTCCGAGGTTGGTCGCGTATAGCAGTGGAGAAACCGCAAGGGCAAACCACTCGCTGATGTCGCGCAGCCCCAGGAGCCACGTCAATCTCCGCAGTGCTCGGATGCTCGCGTCCGGAATCGTGCCCACTTGCGCCAGATCACGCTGAATCATTCGGAGCCGCGGTGAGGCGAACTGCTCCCGGCCAAAGCGCTCGATCACTGGGCCGAGCATCGACAGGTCGTGCGACAACCAGCGGACCCCATCGGTCATCCGCTGAACTCGCGCGCGCAGCAGGGCTGCCGTTGTGCCGAGACCGACTATTGCCGGCAACAGAACCCATCGTTGATTTCCAGAAAGGGCCCCCAGCATCAGAGCAGTCCCCAAGACTAGGACGAGTACCGGCAACGCCATTGCAATGACTCGCTCCCACGGACGGATATAGACCTTCGGCGCCACTGCCCAATCGCGCAGGCTTGCCACGTCAATGTTCCGGTAGCTGCGGCATCCGAGCGATACACAATCCTCTTGCAGGTCCAGACGCGTCCGAAGATCCGCAACGGCACCTTGGCGCTCGAGCACCTCTGTGGGATCAGCAGGGGAAAGCAGCCAATTCGCCAACGTCGCGCGTCCGACCGCCGACTGTGCGGTGCAAATCAGTTCAAAGAGAGACCCCTTTCCGAACAAATCTACGTCCCCAGCGTAGATGTGGTGTTCCGGGCGGTACTCGTCTCCGCTGATTCCTCGGCCTTGCCATCCAGTGCCAGAGCAACGGGCAATTCCCAGTTCGTAATAGTCAATGATTCTCTGCGTGCGACTATGTTGCTCGGAGGTCACCTTCAGAGACCTGGTCACCCACCCGCAGGCTGTTAGCGCCGCTGCAAAACAAAAATACGAGACCGGGCTGTGGCTCACGAAGGCGGCGCAAAGCGCGAGAATCGTCGCCGCAGTCAAAATGATGAAGCACTTCCAGCGAAGTCGGTACGAAGCGCGAATCCCTTTCGCTTCTTCCTGCTTTTGTGTGTAGCGCCTACGGTACTCGCGCAGGTGCGCTTGGAGAGGTTCGCTCCGCCCTGAATCGTCAGGGCACTGTCTGGTGCCTTCCGCGCTCATAGATACACCTCCGTCTCCGCTCAGGAGACCCTGTTCCATTGCAAACCAATAAGGGCATGCCCCTTCGAGAGGCATCTTGCTTGGATTGATAGTGGCTACAGTGAGGAGACGGGCGGGGGACGCTGGAAGCGGGAGACGCGATAGGGGGCTCGCGATACTGAGATTCGTTTCGTTACGAATCTTGCGAAACTTGTATCCAGACCCGCGTCGGAAAACAGTCTGCTCGGGATAGAGCGCAGGCAGGCGATTACAATCCTTCGAATCTCTGCGGAGTGAAGGACAACGAACGCAAGCAGGCATGCCAAAACAAGAACGACAATCAGCTTGCCAAGCCCGGAAAGCAAAACTCCGGGCCGATTTCGCACAACGAACACCACGAGCGACACATATGCGGCAAAGAGCACTGAAGCCGTCGTGTATCTGAGATTTCTCATGTGTGTCCCTTTATCCGCGAGTATACGCCTCACGCTGGGCCGCTGCACGCCTTGCCTTGGGCCGGAGTGCCAACCTGCCATGGAAATGACCACCCTGTACGACTACCTCCGCATCTACGGTCCGCGAGAAATAGGGCGCCGGATCGTTGAGACGTTTCCACCGCTCCACGCGCCTGATGATACTCCCGCTCCGGAGCTTTCGCGCTTGATGCGTAAACCTCTGCCTGCACAGGAACTCGCCATCATGGGGTGCGTGAAGTACCTCGCAGATCACGACGCAGTCAAGATCGTGGGCGAATGCGGGACAGGGAAAACCTTCATGGCGGGAGCGGGCGTGGCATATGTGGCCGCGCACTCCAAGCCATTTGCCACGATTGTGATGTGCCCGCCACACCTCACTGAGAAGTGGGCGCGCGAAATTCTGATCACAGTCCCCTTCGCGAGAACCTACATCATCGAGGATCTGCGAAACGGCGGCGACCCGAAGAAGCCTCACGGCGTGGTGGAAATTCAGTACACCAATGGCATCATGCGCCGCCGCGGCCTCGCGACCTCTCTTCCAGAATTGCGGGCGATGGGCCGGCGTGCCTGGCTCCAGAAGCATCCCTATCCGACCTACTTCATCGTGGGGAAAGAGAAGGGCAAGCTCGGCTACTACTGGAAACACGTTTACGGCAAAGCTGGGCGAAGCAGCAGGGAGCACGCAGGGAGTGTCGTCAACATCGACACGTTCCAGCCTGTCGCGAAGGCGAATAACGGTGTGCTCACCGAGGACGACTTTGATGAGCGCCGGAAATACTCAGAGAAAATAGAACTCAGCAAAGGCGGGACGAAGCTGTACTCGCCTCTCTGGTCTGCCGACCGTTCACGAATCCAACGCATGGCGCCCATGGATTTTATGGGCAAGTACATGCTGGACTGGTTCGACTTCTCCATTGCCGACGAGGTACACCAGCTCGCCGGCGATACCGCCCAGGGCAATGGTCTAGCGGTGCTCGCGAGGATCGCGAAGAAGGTCATCACGCTCACCGGAACCATGATGGGCGGGTACGCCGATGATCTCTACAACGTGCTGTACCGCATCGATGCCCCTCAGATGGTTCGAGAGGGCTTCGAGTGGGGCGGCACCGGAAGGGAGATGTTCCAGCGGAAGTACGGCGTGATCGAGACCGTGGAGAGAATCACGGAGAGCGAGAATGCCTGCTCTCGCAATCCCAAGAAGTCGATTCAGATTCTGCGGCGCCCTGGCTGCTCACCAATGTTGTTTGGCAATCACCTGATGGACTCCACGGCCTTTGTTTCCCTGGAGGACATCGCCAATGCGCTCCCGCCTTACAGCGAGACCGTCATCGAGGTGGCTGCCGGCACCACGTTGAGGGATGCCTACGACGATCTCGCTGAACAGATCAAAAAGACCATCAACCAGTATCCGAAGGACAAGGGTCTGAGGAGCATCATGTTGAATACGCTGCTCTGCTACCCCGACCATCCCTTCGGCTTCGAGACGATTTACCGGAAGATGTGGGATCGAAAAGCACGTGAGTACACGATCATCAAGGTCGCAGAGCCCGCGATTCTTGACCACGAAGTCATCTATCCGAAAGAACGTGGACTGATTGACGACATTCGCGCCGAGCTGGCTCAGGGACGTAAATGCCAGGTCTTTGCCACCTACACCGGAAAGCACGATGTGGTGGGGCGGCTCGACATGGTGCTGCGCGGCGCCGGCTTCCGGGTGGCCGTGCTGCGTCCAACGGTTGCCACCGACAAGCGCGAAGCGTGGTACGAACGCCAGTTGTCCCAGGGCGTGGATGTTGTCATTTGCCATC
>CAILAZ010000058.1 GCA_903832295.1 uncultured Acidobacteriota bacterium | reverse complement strand
CTTCTCGCTGGTATTTGCGCTCTTTGCCGTAGCTCCACTCTATGCCCGGCTGGATCGTCCGCAAATCAGGGCCGCTGGGCTGCTGCTTGCGATTTTCAATGCCGCGGCTTATTTCACAGCCATCTACTCGCAGTTGGAAACCGCCGGGAATTCTGTGCAGTCGCGTGCTTCCGCTTGGGCCATGGGCCTTGCCGTGGTTTACCTGGCGCTGGCGATAGCACTGGAGAGGCGGGTATCCGAGCACCAGTGGGCCGGGCGCACACTGCCGGGGACGCACTATGGGCTTGCAGTCTCATTCCTGACCATCGCCATCCCACTCTACCTGCATCAGCAATGGATAACCCTGGCCTGGCTGGTGGAGGGCGCACTGCTCTTCCGGGCTGGAGCCAGCACCGCCCGGCGCACAGTGAAGCTGTTTGCGACCGTCGTGGTTGCGATTGGAATTTTCCACCTTCTGGCCGCCGACCTGCATGACTGGGCAGTACAGCCGCTGATTCTCAACGCGCGCCTGGCGACCTTCGCAGCAGCCATTGCGGCACTTCTATGGATGATCCAACTGGAACGCCACTCTGCCAATTTCGAGGCGGCTCGCCCCGCTGTTGCGGCTGCTGCAGTACTGGTGAACCTGCTTGCACTGCTTGCGTCAGGAATGGAAATCCACGATTACTTCCAACTCTCCATGGGGACCGTTCCCGCGAACCGATTTGACGCAAGCCAGGTTCGGCACGCCTTGTCCATTGTGCGCAATTTTTCGTATTCGGCGCTCATCATGCTCTATGGGGCAGTGCTGATGTGGCTTGGTTTTGCCCGAAAGTCGGCGCTGCTGAGGTGGCAGGCAATCTTTCTGATTGCAGCAACGGTACTCAAGGTGTTTCTGGTGGATGTTTCCTTGCTGGAGCATGGATGGCGTGTCCTGAGCTTTATCATCCTTGGGGGGCTGCTGCTGGCGGTCTCGTACGCCTATCAGCGGGACTGGCTTGGGCTGCAACATCCGCGCACGGATTGAGGGGGTGCGGAATGCGGCCGGTCGCCGGTGCATCTAAGTGCAGCATGAGTTCGCGCACGCCGCTTCTTCTATTTCTACTCATGCTAGCCGGAATGTTGTTCGGACCATTCCTTTTTCTGGATGGTCCGGTTTCTGCGCAGGTCACAGTCTTTTCGGATTTTCGCTCACAGTCGCCGGGCCGGTCTCACCACATCACGCTGCGCGATCTGCCGCAGCCGTTTGCCACGCCCTCGGCGGACGCGCCCTCGCACGTAATTGCGCGTCCGGAGAGCGCGTGGCCAAAGGCTCCGGCGGGGTTCTCCGTGCAGTTGTACGCAACGGGGCTGCACAACCCGCGCCTGATGCGGGCAGCTCCCAACGGCGATGTTTTCGTCGCCGAGAGCGCTCCGGGAAATATCAAAGTCCTGCGCGGAATTGACTCGACGGGAAGCGCGGAGAAAGTGGAGACCTACGCCACGCGGCTCGACAAGCCATTTGGTATCGCCTTCTATCCTCCCGGCCCGGAGCCGCAGTGGGTGTACGTTGCGAATACCGGATCGGTGGTGCGCTTTCCATACCGCAGCGGAGACCTTCAAGCACGCGGCCCAGCGCAGAAGCTCTGCGACCTCCCCGGCGGAGGACTGTTGCGGGGCGGAGGGCACTGGACCCGTGACATCGCCTTTTCGCTCGATGGCAAGATCATGTATGTCTCGGTGGGCTCCCACTCGAATGACGATGACGCAGACACGCACCCAGAAGAGAAGGACCGGGCTGATATTCTGCAATTCAATCCTGACGGCACCAGCCGAAAGGTGTTTGCCTCGGGCATTCGCAACGCAGTCGGCATTGCGGTCCATCCCACCAGCGGAGAGCTCTGGGCCTCGGTGAATGAGCGCGACGAACTGGGTGACAATCTGGTTCCGGACTACATCACGCATGTCCAACCGGGCGGATTTTATGGATGGCCGTGGTGGTACACGGGCGGCGTACAGGACCCGCGCCACAAAGGCAAGCATCCGGAATTGAAAGACAAGGTGCTTACCCCGGACGTTCTGGTCCAACCGCACAACGCCTCCCTGGAATTGCTGTTCTACGGAGGGAAGCAGTTTCCGCAGCCTTATCACGGAGACATCTTCGCCGCCGAGCATGGCTCTTGGAATCGCGGCACGCGCACCGGCTATGAGGTCATCCGCGTCCCGATGCATGGTGGAAGCCGTACCGACGGCAGCTATGAGGACTTTCTCACAGGATTTGTGACCTCCGACGATCAGGTTTGGGGACGCCCCGTGGGAGTCGCGGTTGCGGCCGATGGCAGTCTGCTGGTGAGCGACGATGGCGGAGATGTGGTGTGGCGCGTGAGCAGCGGCGGCCGTAGCGGGAGAAACTAGGCGCAGCAAAAGGCGCGGATTTCTCCGCGCCTGATTTGGCTAGCTGTCCATCTCGGAGATCCATTCCGGCGGCTTCAGAATTTCGCGCGGCTTGGGACCGTCAGCCGGGCCAACAATACCGTCGCGCTCCATCAAATCGATAAGGTGGGCAGCGCGTCCGTAGCCGATGCGCAAGCGGCGCTGGAGCAGGGAAGTAGAGGCCTTACCGAATTCAAAGACAAGGTGCACCGCATCGTTGAAGAGCGGATCGTTGTCATCGCCATCACCTTCCAGGCCGCCGTCCGCACCCAGGCTATTGCCCTCCTCTTTGGGGGCGGAGAGGAAGCCGTGCTCATATTGCGCGGTGGCTTGCGCCTTCCAGAACTCCACGGTTGAGGCAATTTCTTTCTCGGTCACCAGCGGAGCGTGCACTCGAAGTACTCGCGAAGAGCCACTCGGCAAATAAAGCATGTCGCCGCGCCCCAGCAGGGATTCGGCGCCGTTGGCATCGAGAATCGTGCGCGAGTCGATCTTTGTAGCCACGCGGAAGCTCATACGCGCCGGGAAGTTTGCCTTGATTAATCCGGTAATTACGTCCACTGACGGGCGCTGCGTGGCCAGCACCAGGTGGATGCCGATGGCACGCGCCATCTGCGCCAGGCGGGTGATGGACTCTTCGACGTTCGCGCCGTCCACCATCATCAGGTCGGCGAGTTCGTCCACGATGATGACGATGTAAGGCAGCGGCTTTTCTTCTGTGCCATCTGCAAACAGCGATGGCGTGTAGCCATCTTCGAAGAGCTTGTTGTACTGGTCAATGTTGCGCACACCTTTTTCGGCCAGCAGTTTCAGTCTCCGTTCCATCTCGCGTACCGCGTTGCGAAGGGCATTGCTGGCTAGTTTAGGCTCGCTGATGATCGGGGTGTAGAGATGCGGGACGCCATCGTAGTTCGTCAGTTCCACGCGCTTGGGATCAACGAGGATCAGACGCACCTGGTCGGGTGTGCTCTTGTAGAGCAGGGCCATGATGAACGCATTGATCGCCACCGACTTGCCGCTACCGGTTGACCCGGCGATCAGCAGATGCGGCATATTGTTCATCTCGGTGACCATGAGCTTGCCGTTGATGTCTTTTCCCAGGGCGATGCTGAGCTTTGACTTTGAGGCGATAAATTCCGCGCTCTCGACTGCCTCGCGCAGCCAGATGGTCTCGCGCTTCTCATTCGGCACCTGGATGCCGACCGTAGATTTTCCCGCCACGCGCTCGATCAGGATGCTCTCGGCGCGCAGCGCCAGGCAGAGGTCATCCTGCAACCCGACGATGCGGCTGTACTTGATGCCCGCCTCGGGCTTGAACTCGAAGGTCGTTACCACTGGACCGGGGTTGATCTGCACCACCGAGCCGAGCACTCCGAACTCCCCGCATTTCTGCGTCAGGGTGAGTGCCAATTCTTTCAATTCCTGCTCGTCATAGGCCTGCCGCGCCTCTGGGCGATGCAGGAGGGTGCTCGATGGCAGCTTCCATGTGCCTTGCTGCTTGGGCATGGTAGTGCGGGTAGGAGTAGTGCGCACAACGTCAGCCCGCACGCCAATCGCAATGCTCTCAGCGGGAGGTATGTCCGCAACTGGAGGGGCAACTGCGGGGGGTGGCTGATTGCGGGGCAGCGGTGCGGCCTCACGAAGCGCCTCTGCTTCCATTCGTTCGATTCCGGAAAGTTCACGACCTTCGCTACGGCCTGGTCGAGGCATGGTTTGGGATTCGCGCTCTTCCGTGGCGGCCAAAGCCTGCTGTGGTGGAGGAGAGACAACGCGGGGCTGTACTTTCGGGCCGGATGTGGTGGGCAGTGCAACGGAAGCTCTCTTGGCCGCGGCCTGCTCCTGTTTTTCCCGGAGACGCTGCTTTTGCAGCAGCAGCCTTGCTTCGCGCGCCTTGGCTCGATGTTCCTTCCACTCGCGATAGCGGTCGAGCAGGGCAAAGTAGAAGGAAAAGCGAGTAAGCAGCCAGACGCGCAGACCTGTGAGCGTGAACGTTGTGACCAGGTAGAGCGCTACTGCGATCGCAGTGAGGGTGACGATCCAGGCGCCCACGTAGTTGAGGTAGTGCACCAGCAGATCGCCCACCAGCCTTCCGAAAAGGCCTTCGATGGGGATCGCGTGCAGCCATCGCATCTCTCCAGGCAGCAACTTCAGCAACGCGGAGGAGAACGTAAGCAGGGCCAGTGCACCAACAACTTTGGCCAGCGGATTCTCCACGGGGTGCGTAAGCATCCAGCGTATCGCAAGCATCGCCAGCATCACCGGCAGCAGGAAAGCCATCACGCCGAGAGATTGCAGAATCAGGTCGGCCGAGTACGAGCCCACCATGCCGATCCAGTTGTGCGTGGTATGGCCATCGGGCGAAGTTGCCGCTGTATTCAGCGAACTGTCCAGCGGCGAATAGGAGACCAGCGCCAACAGCATCAGTGCGGCCACCATCAGCAGCACAATGCCAATCAGCTCATTGAGCCGCTTGCTTTGCGTCGGAACTGACAATCGGGAGAGAACCATAATATTGGCGTGCAGGACCGAGACCGGACACACTGAGACGCCGCGCGCGCTTTTCGCGCCTGTACCGTCCGATCAACGCCAGAGCCTGTTTATTATGACGCAATCCGGCGGCAAAAGCAGCCTAATGCGACCGTCGCGGGTTGATGAGAGTGATTCGTCCCGCTACTTGAAGGTCAACCAGAGTACCGCCGCACCCAGCACGATCCTGTAGATTGCAAAGGGAACGAAGCCGTGTTTGCGTACCCAGTTCATGAACCAGGCAACTACACCATAGGCCACCACGAAGCTCACCACGAAGCCAATCGCCAGCGCGATCCAGTTCTGGGAGGTCATTGCCAGGTGCCCGATGGCCGCTGGTTCGCCATGGTGCGGGCGCAGGCTTCTGAACAGGTCGTAGCAGGTGGCCACCACCATCGTCGGAATCGAGAGGAAGAAGGAAAACTCCAGGGCCGCCGAGCGCGACATACCCACCAGTTGCCCGGCGGCAATCGTGGACATGGAGCGTGAGGTTCCCGGAAACAATGCGGAAAGCGTCTGGCAGAGTCCGATCCACACGGCCTGTCCCAGCGTCATCTCCTCCACGTGCTCGGTGGCGCGCGCCAGCGAGCCGCGGGTGTAAAGCGCATCGACCACCCACATGACCACGCCGCCAATCACCAGCGCCGAGCCCATAATCGTCAGGCTTTCCAGGTGCTTACCTATCACCTTGGTCAGCAGGAACGCCGGGGCTGCCGTGCAGACAAACGCAACCATTACCAGTGTCAGCGGATGCGTAAGCCAGGTTCGATCACCGCGCTCGCCATTGGGGAACGTGGCCAGGAACTTCGCAATGCGCTCGCGGAAGTAAATAGGCAGGGTCAGGATGGCGCCAAGCTGAATGACGATGGCAAACATCTTCCAGTAGCCGTCGTCGAGCGCGATGCCCAGCAGCGATTGCGAGATGCGCAGATGCGCAGTGGAACTGACCGGGAGAAACTCGGTCAATCCCTCAACAATTCCCAGGAGGAGAGCAAGAATATAGTCATGCATGGTGGTGCTCTGATTTTACCAGCCCGGCGTGCAGTTCGAGGGCTAGTCCTTGCCCAGGATGAAGTCGTTGTTCCACAGCGCCAGAACCACGTCCATCTGGCTATTGTGTTCCTTGTCCACATTGCCGGTTACGGCCCGCCACAGCGCGCCGATGGACAGACGCTCAGTTGCCTGGGTAAGCAGGGAAACGGCGCGCACTGCGTACGCCTTATCAAGCCGTGGAGCCTTGTACGCGCCCGCCGGAATGCCCTTCACCAGGCCCTCTTCGCACAGGCCAAGGAATGCCGCGCGCGGTGCGCTCTTCTTCCGGGCCGCCGGACTCGTGGGATAGAGCGCTTCCATTGCGGACTCCCATCGCGCCGCCGGATCTGCTTCAGCGGTGCTCTGCCGGACTGCCATCAGCGCTGCTTCACCGTATCTGTTCGCCATCGTGAACCTCTGTTTCCGATTCTACGCGATGCCTATTCCACCGCGGTGCCGTAGGCTGGAACGCCCTTTTCCGCCATGTAGAGAATCCGCTGAGCGCGTGCGTTCCACTCCGGGCTGGCATTCTTTTCAATGGCCTTCTGAGCGTCGGACACGGCGCGCTTCTGCGCCTCAGGAATCTTCTTCGACTGTCCCTCGCCGGTATAGATGGTCATCACAGCCGTCCACCGGTAGGCCGCGTTGTAAAGCGCCTCTGCTGCGGCGGGCGAGGCGGGATGCTCTGCCGCATACTTCTCGTACACTTCTGCCTCGCGCTCCGGACACTTTGAGGCTCCCGCCCAGTCGCCGCACATCTTGTTCTCCAGAATCTGGAATGCTGCCAGGTCCGCCCACTTCGTTCCCGGAAATTTCTTGTGCACCAGCCTCATCGCCTGCTCGTCGATGGGCATACGGTCCGCGGGGCTCATCGCTTTGTAGGAAGGCCGCGTCTGCATGTCTTCCTTGTCGAGCTGCCACTGGATGTCAGCCGCGCGATAAAGCGCCTCGCCAGCCAACGGCGATTTGGGGAACAGGTCGAAGACGCGATAGTAAAGCCTCTTGGCGTCGGCGGCCGCACCTTTTCGTCCGTGGCTGCGGCTGGCTTCGTTTTCGCTGTCTGCCGCCTCGCCAAACAGAATCTCGTCGCCCTTTGCCGTCGCTTCGCTGATGTAGCCCTTGTCCAGAATCCAGCCGGTTACGTTGCGTTCGCCGTTTGCCTCCGGATCCGGATTGTAAGGCGCGTCCATCAGGGTGGCGATCACATGCACCCAGCCTGGAGTGCGCTCCAGCACCACGGCTTCGCGTCCGCGGTCCGCAGTGGCCAGCTTCGCGCTGCTCACATCCGGAGCTACGTAGAGCACCGCCTTGCGGATGATGGTTCCGCGCTCAACGGCCATCGCCGTGCCGCAAAGCAGGACGCAGAGCACCGCCAACGCCGCCAGAACACTCTTTGAGAAATGCATCTTCATCGTTCCTCCAGCACTTCTGCCACTTGTCTTGGATCGGCGTTTCCGCCGCTGATGACCGCCACGGTCTTCGCGCTCTCGGGCAACTCCGCGCGATGATATATCCATGCCGCCATGGTGACCGCCCCGCTGGGCTCGCACATCAGCCGTGCCCCGGTGATGATCTCGCGCATCGCCCGTCGAATCTCATCCTCGCTCACCGCCACCACTCCATCCAGGTACTTTGTGAGATGCTCAAAGTTCGTTGCTCCGATGCTCTGCGTGCGCAGGCCGTCAGCCACCGTGCTGGCTGCGCTCTCGGCTTCGATGCGCACCACGCGGCCAGTGCGCAGGCTTTGCTGTGCATCGTTGGCCAGCGCCGGCTCCACGCCCACCACCTTGGCCCGGCTGCCGCTCAGTTTCAAGGCCGCCGCCACGCCGCTGGAGAGGCCGCCTCCGCCCACTGGAACGAGTACCAGTTCCACGTCAGGAAGGTCCGCCAGGATCTCCAGCCCTGCCGTGCCCTGGCCTGCAATGATCTGCAGATCGTCATAGGGAGGAATCAACACATAGCCGTGTTCTGCCGCGAGTTCCAGCGCCTTCTCGCGTCGCTCGTCGCTGCCGTTGCCCACGGTCACAATCTCGGCACCCAGTGCCGCCGTCGCCGCGCGCTTCACCAGCGGAGCCTCACGCGGCATCACGATCACGGCATGTGCTCCCATTGCGCGCGCCGCATAGGCAACACCCTGCGCATGGTTTCCAGAGGAGTACGTAATCACCCCGCGCATGCGCTCGGCAGCGGTCAGCGACGCAATCTTGTTGTAGGCGCCGCGAAGCTTGAAGCTGCCGATTGGCTGCAGGCTCTCAGGTTTGAAGTACAGTTCTTCTGCGGCCGTGCTGCCGGCGCCAAAGTAGCGTACCAGCGGCGTATGCACGGCCACGCCTTTCAAAAGAGCTTGTGCCTGTTGCAAATCTGCAAGCGTAATCATAGTGTGACTCTCGGACCGCTCCACTCCAGGTAAGACTTCCATTCGCCCTGCCCTGGCATCTGCATCTGGAACTTTCCGTAAAGGATCGCGCCTTTCAACTCATACATCAGCCGGAAGCGTGGCCCCGGACGCGAGGCGTCCGACAAGAATATTGCTATCCCTGGGGCAGGTGCCGAGAGCTCGTAGTGGATGACGTGACCCTCGTTGTCGAAGTAGATGGATTTCAGCGGCTGGTTGGGCGCTTCCGCGTAAACGTAGAGCAGGTCGCCGTGTTCGCAGTCAAAGTTTGCCGGCCCCTTGCAGGCGGAGGTGCTGGTGCTATGGCGGGCAAGAATATGGCCTCCGAGTTCACGATGGAAGGTATAGGCTCCACCCGCGGTCACCCCGGCATTGCCTTGCGTCTTTGCCTCCCAGCTTCCTTCGAGGAAGGCGAGGGCAGCGAATGGGTCGAGTGCTTCTGCCGGTGCATTTTGCGAAAGGAGAGGTGCTGACAGAAGCAGAAGAACACAGGCAAGGGTCTTCATCGGTGATTTCCTCGATAAGAGCGGACGGCTGCGCTTACCCGCGCTGCGCGCTCGATGCATCCAGCAGGTCGAGCATCTCTTTCATCCAATGTATCAGCCTTAGTTTATCCATCATGCCCGCGCCGCCCACTTCCACGTGACCGATGGCGGGCGAGATCAGCGCCTCCTTCAACACTCCGGGCGGCAGGTCGCGCTTCAGCCAAAGGGTCTCCGTGGGAGGCACTACGTTGTCCCCGGATCCATGCAGCAGCATCACAGGGACGCGCACCCTCCCGAGATAGTAATGCGGCGAGGCCGCCCGCAACTCCGGCATCGCCTGGGCCAGCGCCCGATGTGTATCCGCCACAAGCGACTTGGTGTCATGCTCAAACAGCAGAGCCATGCGGGACTGCCCCTGCGGGCTCAGTTTCGCGGCCTCGGCGTGTGCCGCCGGCACATTCTCCCAGAGCAGGGTGCGCAGCGTGATGCGTGCTTCCGGTACATCCTGCGGGGTGAAGTAGGCGTCGGCGTGCGAGTATGCGGTCACCAGCGATCCGTATTCGTGTGCCTTCAATTTCAGCACTGTGCCGTCCGGCGCGCGAGTCTCATCGGTCTCAAAGTAGTTCAGCACGCGGCTCAGGTCATCGTGAGCGCCGATGGCGACTACACCGTCCAACTGCCGCTGTACCGCCTCATCGCTGGCCGCAATCAATGCCATGCCGCCTGCGAAGCTTAATCCCAGCAGCCCGACTTTAGAGGCTCCGCTGCGCCGGGCCAATTCATGCACCGCGTCGCCAATGACCACCGACGAGCGCTTCGAGATGTTGTAGTCCGCCAGATCGTCCACCTGCGGGGTCAGCACAAGGGATCCGTGTGATGCCAGCGCGCGCGCGAATCTCCGCAGCCGCGGCTCTTCCATCCCCAGGTGATGCACGCCCGGAACCACAACCACCGCGCCGGGATGCGCGATCCCAATAGGGTGATAGATACGCGCACGCACCGGGCTGACGCTGGCAAAGGTAATCAGTTCCTCCGTGACCGGGTTTGCGTCGAACTGCGAAAGCGCCGAATCCGGCATATCCGCAATCGTCATCAGGGCGGCGACCGCGCGCAGGTGTCCGTACACCGTGGGCGCAACTGCCAGCAGCAGGACTGGAAGAAAAGGAAGTGCGAGGAGGATTCGGGAGAACGGCCTGCTTGCAGGGACTGGCCGTGGCGCGGGTTGCGCTGCCGCTTGCGCCGGGGCTGCTGCGGGTGACATACATCCGTTGTACCCCGCATCGTCATGCAAGGGAAGCCCAGAAGGTGCGGTTCATCAATTTTTCAAGAGCTGATATCCAGAGAGGATGCTTCCGCACTCGTTGGGCACAGAAAAATGCGCGGATCGCTCCGCGCATTCTCAGGGCGATGGCCTGGACTTAGATCTCCACGATCACCGGCATGATCAGCGGTCTCCGCTGCGTGTTCCTGTTGATGTAACGCTTCAGGTCCACCCGGATTTTTTCCTTGATCAGTCCGTAGTCCGCGACTTCTTCCTTGGTTGAGTGCTCCAGCGTGCGCCGAACCGTGCTGCGCGCCTCTTCCACAAAGCCGTTGTCATCCGGAGCTCCAGCAAAGCCGCGCATTACAATCTCCGGCGAGCCTTCCAGCTTTCCCGTCAGCTTGTTGATCGCCAGGATGGGCATCACGAATCCGTCCTCGCTCAGGTGCTTACGGTCGCGGATGATCAGCTCTTCCACGATATCCGAATTCGAGCCCGAGTCGATGCAAACGCGTCCAACGGGAGCCTCGCCCACGCGGCGCGCACCCAGTTCGTCGAATTCAAGGATGTCACCAGTCTCGATCATGATGACTTGCCCCACCGCGCCCTTCATCCCGCCCGCCAGTTCGGCGTGGCGCTTCAATTGCCGGTACTCGCCATGCACGGGGATAAAATAGCGTGGCCGAACCAGGTTGATAATCAGCTTCAGTTCTTCCTGGCTGGCGTGCCCGCTGACGTGCACCGGCGGCTTGGACCCGTCGTCGTAGATCACCTTGGCGTCGCGCCGGAAGAGGTGGTCAATGACGCGGTAGATGGCCTTCTCGTTGCCGGGAATCACTCTTGAACTCAGCACCACGGTGTCGCCTGCCTCGATCTTGGCGTGGCGGTGATTGTCCACCGCCGCCCGCGACAACGCGCTCATCGGCTCGCCCTGCGTGCCGCTGATCATCACCATTACCTGCTCCGGCGGAAAGTCGCGAATCTGTCCCGGATTGATCCACGCCGATGCTGGCAGATTGATGTATCCCAGGTCCTGCGCGATCTCGGTGGACTCGGTCAGGCTGCGGCCTACCAGCGCGATCTTGCGATGGAACTGGTGCGCCATCTCGGTCGCCATCTTGATGCGGTGAATTGAGGACGAGAAGCAGGAGACGAACAGCCTGCGCTTGGTGTGAACAAAAATCTCTTCAAACTTCGGACGCACCGCGCGCTCGCTGGGTGTGTAGCCGGGGCGCTCCACGTTAGTGGAGTCTTGCAGCAGCGCCAGCACGCCCTCTTTGCCGTATTCGGCAAAGGCGTGCAGATCAAACAGTTTGTTGTCCGTCGGCGTCAGGTCAACTTTAAAGTCGCCAGTATGGATGATCACGCCCAGCGGGGTATGGATCGCAATCGAAACCGCATCGACGATCGAGTGCGTCACCTGGATGGGATTGATCGTGAACGGTCCAAGCTGGAAGCGCTTTCCCGGAATCATCTCGTTCAGCTCTGCGTTTTCCAGCAGACCGTGCTCTTCCAGTTTGTCTTCCACGTAGGCAAGGGTGAACTCGGTGCCGTAAATCGGCACGTTCAACTCGGCAATCAGCCAGGGAATCCCGCCAATGTGGTCCTCGTGGCCGTGGGTGAGCAGAACGCCGCGGACCTTCTCGCGATTTTCGATCAGGTACGTGAGGGCGGGAACGACGATGTCAACGCCGAGCAGTTCTTCTTCGGGGAACATCATTCCGGCGTCGAGGACGATGATGTCATCGTTCCAGCGGATGGCCATGCAGTTCATTCCGAACTCGCCAAGGCCACCTAGAGGTACTATGTGAAGTTTTCCTGCGGGCATGTCTTTTGATGCTAGCACAGCCAGAGAGCCCCGGCAGAATCACCATGCGCCGAATCAGGGACGAGCGAATTTCCCCACCTCGCAATTCCAGGGCAGGCTGCCACCTTTTCCTCCGTGCCGCATCCGATTACACTGGTGCCCAATGCCTGAATCTGCCAAGAAGAACTCGTGGTTAGCCCGGCGCATGGAGGGCGCGCTGAAAACGGCGTTGACGCGCGCCTATGAAACTGTAAGGGTTGAGCCCGATGAGTACCTGATGCACCTCCGCATGGCGCACGGAGTGCCTGCGCTGACCTATGATGGGCTGTTTACGGTGCCGGTGGCAGAACTTGATTCCATTGCCGAGCAGACCGTGCGCGGAGCCATGAAAATGGCGTCCGCTGAGGGTGCTGGACTCGGATTCGGCGGTTTCATCACCATCGTTCCCGACCTCGGAATCCTCTCCGCCATCACCATGCGCACGGTGCAGAAGCTCAGTCTCATTTATGGCTTCCAGTACAACACGGACGAAGAGGTCGCTGAACTGTGGATTGCTGCCGCCACCGCCGCCGGAGTCGATATCAGCAAGGAAGTGTTGGAAAAGACGCTGCTCAGGAACTTTGTACAGCGCGTCATCGGACGCATTGCGGCGCGTTTCAGCACTGAGTTTGCAGAGAAGGTGGTAGCCCGCGCCGTCCCCATTCTCAGTTCAGCGGTCGGTGCAGTGCTCAACTATTATTTTGTGCGAGCCTGGGGCCGGCGTGCACTGGTTCATTTCCGCCAGCGCCACCTGGAGGAACGCCATCGCCGCTCCCAGCCCATCTTGCTGGGGCCAGCCGCTGCAAACGAGTAGGTTGCTAAGCTATTGCACGGCTACCGGGCGATCCTTCATCAGAGCCACAAAGCGTTCGTCGTTGCGCACCGGGGCAAACGCCTTGTCGCGATACACGTCATCAATCTTCGGATAGCCGTCTTCGATGGCGCTGCGCAGGAAGTGCAACGCGCGGTCCAGATCGCCGGAGGACGCAAACAGCTTGGCCATCACAAACGCGAACTGCGCGCGGTCCTGGGGAGATCCCATGTGAGCGCTGATTCCATTCTGCGACTGGCGCTCGAAGAATGAGGGGTCCAGTTCGAAGGCTTTGCGATACTCCAACATGGCGCGGTCAAATTCCTTGGAGTCCATCAGCGCCGCTGCCATGTTGTTGTGAAACGAAGCGGACTCAGGCCGCAGCGAAATCGCGCGTGCATAAGTATGGATGGCGTCCTCGTACTTGCGCCGCATGTAGTAGGTCACGCCCAGGTTGTTCCAGCCCTCGGCCATGTGCTTATCTTTGCGCACCGCTTTCCTGGCTGCCTTTTCCGCTTCCGGCAGGTGCCGCAGCATGATCTCTGAGATGGCGATTTTGTTGTAGTACTCAGCGGAAGCCTTCTTGCGGACAGCTTCGCGATAGCAGTCCATCGCAGAGAGATAATCCTTCACCTGCCGCAGCATGTCGCCACGCTGGTCCAGATCTTCGGCGCTCATGGCGCGCAACTCCGCTACGGTGGGCGGGGTGACTGCCGCGTGTTGCGCGGTTGCTTCCTTTGTTGAAGAGGTCGAGGAACTCTCTGGCCCAGGCGCGCTTTGTGCGCACACGGACGTAGCTGCCAGCAGAATGGAACAACCAATACGGATACGGAGAGAACGGAGAGTCATACGCCCTACACCCCCAAGCGCTTCTGGAACCTTATCTCCAGAGATCTCTTCCAGCGTGCTTCAAATGTTAGACCTATCTGGGGTTGGAATTGTTCCCTTCCGGTGCTTTATTTTTGTCCTTGGACTTGTCGTCTCCTCCAAAGATTCCCGCCACCTTGCCCCAGAAACCCTTTTTCTTCTCCGCCGGCTGTTCTGGCTGGCCCTGCGCCGGTTGCTGTCCGCCGGGTGCACCATTCACCTGCCGGGGCTGGTTCGGAGGAGGAATCACACGGCCGGGCTGGTTCACTGGCGGGGGTACGGGAGCCGCACCCCCAAAAATCTTCTGGAATACATTGCGCTGGTCTGCGTGGTCGCAGGTCTCCCGCGGTTCTGATCCTTCCACAAACGCGGAATTGTAGGCGTCTGGACAACTTGCAGTAGCCAGCATGTTTGTCGTCTTGTCCAGCGAGACCGTCACCACGCCGGTTGGAGAGCTGAAATCACCGGTGTTGCTGTACTGCGGTAACTTCACCGCGCGCTTCATGAACTCGGCCCAGATCGGGCCCGCCGTTCTGCTGCCCTCCAGGTTCAGGTTGCTGTAGTCGTCATAGCCAACCCACACAATACAGAGCAGGTTTGTGGTGTAGCCCGCAAACCACCCATCGTGCGAAGTCCCGGTCTTGCCTGCCGCTGGAGCCGTGAATCCGCGTGCCCGAACCCCGGCTGCAGTGCCGTGATCCAGCACATTCTGCATCATGTTGGTGATCACGTAGGCTATGCGTGGATCGAGCACCGGGCGCTTGTCATTGTGGAAGTCCTCCACCACGTCGCCGTTGGCGGCGCGCATGGAGTGAATCAGCAGCGGGTCGAGCCGCACCCCGCTGTTAGCCAGCACCGTGTAGGCTCCGGCCATCTCCATTGGGCTGGCATCATATGCACCCAGGGCCGCTGCCGGAGTGGCGCGGACGCTTGCGATGCCAGCATTTTTGGCCAGTTCCGCAACTTTGTCATAGCCGACCATTTCTGCCATCTTGATCGTCGCGTTATTCAGTGACCACTGTAGAGCAAAGCGCGCGGTTACCAGTCCGCGGTATTCATCGTGGAAATTGCGCGGGTCATACGTCTTACCGTCGTACTCAAACGTTGTCGGCGAGTCGTCGATCAAGGAAACCTGGGTGAACACCGGGTCGTTGCCCTGTGCCGTCAGTGCAGAGTTCATTGCCGCCGCATACACAAACGGCTTGAAGATCGAACCCGTGGGACGCTTCGCAATCGCATGGTTCAACTGGCTGAATCCGTAATTTCTGCCGCCCACCAGTGCCAGCACCTCTCCGGTGTGTGGGTCCAGAGCCACCAGCGCCACCTGTGGAATTGGCCCGGCGACCTTTGTAACCTCCACTTTTGCATCTTTTCCCTTGCCCACCTTGACGCGCTTGGTGCGTTGTTTGGTCACCTGGTCGTCCACCAGTTTGATGCCCTCAGCGACTGCCTCTGCAGCCGCATGCTGTAGCTCAGGATCAAGCGTGGTGTAAATGCGGTACGCGTTCTCGTTCAGATCCTGTTCGGAGTACTTGCTGGCGAGCGTCTCCTTGATCTGGTCCACAAAGTAAGGCGCGTCGCTGGCCTCCACGTTCGGGGCGCTCAACTTCAGCGGAGCTGCCTTGGCGGTCTCGCACTGGGCGCGTGTAATCGCCCCGGTCTCCACCATCGATTCCAGCACCACGTTGCGCCGCTCCAGCGCTTTCTCCGGACGCTTGTAGGGATTCCATAAATTATTGGGCGACTGGATGATGCCAGCCAGCAGCGCCGCTTCAGGCAGTGTGATCTCCTTGATATCTTTGCCGAAATACGAGCGCGCCGCCTCGCCAAATCCGTTGATCGAGAACGATCCGCGCTGCCCCATGTACTCCTGGTTGGCATAGAACTCGAAGATTTGCTTCTTGCTGAACTTCTGTTCCAGTTCCAGCGCAATCAGCATCTCCTTCGCCTTGCGCGAAAAAGTCCTCTCCGGAGTCAGAAAGAAATTGCGCGAAATCTGCATCGTCAGGGTGGAACCGCCGCGCCTCCGGCCTACGCCGCGCACGTCGGTCACAAGCGAGCCCATCAGGCTCCACCAGTTGATGCCGCCGTGCTCGAAAAATTTGCGGTCCTCAATGGCTAGCACCGCATCCACCATCGCCTTCGGCAGATCGTCATAGCGAAGGATCTGGCGCTTGGTGCGCTCCTGGCCCTGGAAGAGGGCCGTAACCAGCTCAGGCTCCAGTTCGTAGGAGTCCAGCGCCGCGCCTGAGTTTGTTCCCACGCCCACGATCCGTTCCACCCGGCCATCCGAGCCATTCAGAATCTTGGCTCCATCGGTCGAGTGGTAGGATTCAGCTCCGGGCAGCACTTCGATTCCGCCTGAGATCATGCGGAATGTGCCCATGGGAGCCTCTGCACCATTGCCGCCTGCGTCCAGGTACCCGGCGCGCCGCAGCATGGTGGCAATCTGCCCCGGAGAGAACTTGTCTCCTGGATGGACCGTCACTGGCCGCGCATAGATCTTCGCCGAGGTGGAGAATATCTGCCCGCTCATCTTCTTCGTGATGATCTGGTCATACTGCACGTAGTAGTACGCAAAGATTCCGAAGAAGCAAAGCGCGATGAGGAGGAAGGCAGCGACGGCGGCGCGGAGCAACTGGTGGCGCGAGCCAGAGGAAGAGGACGGGATTTTCAGTTTTATGGCCACGTTGATGCTGCTAGGTATTGTAAGACACCCGGGAGGCGCGCGAAACCGCGAGCTGAAATCCGCTCCCGGATTTTCACTATTGAACCAGAATGCCGCAAAAGCGCAAGGCCGCGAACCACGTTTGCCAACCCGCGAAAGAGAAAAGCCCGGAGCCACTGGCCCCGGGCTGATCGATCGGCTACTTCATTACATTCTTGTTGCGGCTTGTCGTTCTGAAGTTCAAATCCAGCGGGTACCCCGGCAGATCCACGTGGACCGTGTATTCCGCCGTGATCGCCAGGGTTCCGGACGTACGCTCCACCTTCACCTGTTCGGGCGAGAGAGGCACATCCGCCATGCGCGCCTTGTCGGCAATCGCAGTGGCAATCTCCTGCTCACTCTTGCCCGTGTAGGTATAAACCACCGCCTGCTCTTCCAGAATGCCGCTCAGCTTGTAGTCATCCCAATACGCCGGGATGATCTTGAACAGCAGGAAGCTTCCCACCAACAGCAGCAGCAGTCCGAAAATCGATTTCATGCTCTTCCCCTAAGCTCGCGGATCGTATAGCCCACGCAGATGTGCCAGCACCTCAGCCACTGCCACTTCAGTCTTCTGCGACTTGTCGCGTTCCACCACTTCCACCTTGCCGTCAGCCAGCAGCTTTCCAACATTGATTCGGAACGGAATGCCCACCAGGTCGGCGTCCTTGAACTTCACGCCGGGCCGCTCATCGCGGTCGTCCAGCAGCACGTCGTATCCCGCCGCCTCCAGTTCCGCCGCAATCTTCTCGGAGGCCTCCAGCAGCGTCGCGTCCTTCACGTTCGTCGCCACCACCACCACGGTGAATGGCGCTATCGAAGGCGACAGCCAGAAGCCGTTCTCGTCATGGTTCTGCTCAATGCATGAGGTCAAAATGCGCTCCACCCCAATGCCGTAGCTGCCCATAATGATGGTGACTTCCTTGCCGTCCTTGTCCAGAACCTTGGCGCCCATCGAGTCGGCATACTTTGTGCCCAGCTTGAAGATGTGTCCGATCTCCACCGTCTTGCCCAGCTTCAGCGGTTCTCCACAGCGCGGGCAGCCTTCGCCCTCCACCACGTTGCGCAGATCGGCGTAGCTCGTCACTTCAAAGTCCACGCCCACCGTCAATCCGGTAAAGTGGTGGTCCAGTTCATTGGCGCCGCCTACAAGATTCTTGCGTCCGCGCAGAGCCTCGTCCATGATGATGACGAAGTCGCCCGCATCTCCCGCATATCCGGCCTTGCCTTTGTTCTCGACGGTTTTCACCTGCTTCAGTCCCACCGGTCCCAGGTATCCTGCCGGAGAGCCAAAGTACTTGACGATCTCCTCCTCCACCATCGGACGAAACTCGCGTCCGCCAATGGCGCCGGAGAGCTTCGCCTCGTTCATCTGGTCGTTGCCGCGCATCAGCACCAGCAGCGGGCGGAACACTGGCGCGCCCGTCGCGGTTGCGCCGTCAGTCATTACATACGCCAGCGACTTCATGTTGTTGTTCACCGGAGTCTTGAGGAACGCAGCCACATCGTCAATCGTCTTCGTCCCCGGCGTATAAACCTTCTCGCGACCGCTGGCCGCCAACTCTTCCACGGCTTCCAGTTTGCTCGTTGCCTTCTCCAGGTTGGCCGCATAGCCGCACTTGCCGCAGGAGGCCACCAGATCCTCGCCCGCGTCCGTATAGACCATGAACTCCTGTGATTGCGAGCCGCCCATCGAACCCGAGTCCGCCTCCACGGCCACAAACTCCAACCCGCAGCGCTTGAAGATGCGGCGGTACACCGCATCGTGCAGATCGAAGCTCTTGTCCAGCCCGGCGCGGTCGATGTCAAACGAGTACGAATCCTTCATCGTGAACTGGCGCACCCGCAGCAGTCCGCTCTTGGGGCGCGGTTCGTCGCGGAACTTCGTCTGGATCTGGTACCAGATTTGCGGAAGCTGCTTGTAGCTGCGCAGTTCCTTGCGCGCAATGTCGGTCATGATCTCTTCGTGGGTCATGCCCAGGCACAGGTCTGCGCCCTTGCGGTCCTTCAGGCGGAACATGTTGTCGCCCATTACGTCCCAGCGCCCGCTCGCCTCCCACACCTCGCGCGGGTTCAGCGCTGGCAGGTACAGCTCCTGCCCGATGCTGTCCATCTCTTCGCGCACGATCTTGGTGATCTTGAGAATGGTCCTCTGCGCGAGGAACAGGTAGGAGTAGATTCCAGCCGCCAACTGCCGGACGTATCCGGCGCGCACCAGGAATTTGTGGCTGGCGACTTCCGCGTCAGCAGGCGCTTCACGAAGCGTAGGGATGAACAACTTGGACCAGCGTTGCATAAAATTAGGTAAATTCCCGTCTTGAGATGTTGAAAGCTGATTGTAACAAGTTGGGCCGCTTGCCGCAGCCCCAGCTTTCACTGCTCCCGCTCGCACCGCTGTACTCCCCGTTCACAGCCTTATGTTCCCTCTCGGGTACCAACTGCATTGTTCTCCGCCGCTTGCACACGGTACACTTTTCAGAAGCTATAGCCCGGAGTCCGGCTTGTTGCACCCTCTCCTGTCCGGAACCTTACGAGCCTAGCCTTAGGAGGCAACAATTGTCGTCAAACAACCGTTTTCTTTTCACCTCTGAGTCGGTGACCGAGGGGCATCCCGACAAAATTGCAGATCAGATTTCCGATGCAATTCTCGACGCCTGCCTGGAGCAGGACCCGTACAGCCGCGTAGCCTGTGAAACCCTCACCTGCACCGGTCTCGTCGTAATTGCCGGCGAAATCACCACCAGCGCTTATGTCGATTTCCAGGCATTGGTGCGCGGCGTTGTCAGCTCCATTGGATACGACAATGCCCTCTACGGCTTTGACTCGAACACCTGCGCGGTGATCTCGAGCATCAACAAGCAGAGCGGCGATATCGCCATGGGTGTGGACACCGGCGGCGCTGGCGACCAGGGCATGATGTTTGGCTATGCCACCAACGAGACCCCCGAGCTGATGCCGACCCCGATCTCGCTGGCCCACAAGCTGGTGCAGAAACTCACCGAGGTGCGCAAGTGCGGCAAGCTCCAGTATCTGCGTCCCGACGGCAAGAGCCAGGTCACGGTCGAGTATGACGAGAGCGGCAAGCCGCTTCGCATTGACGCCGTGGTCATCTCCACCCAGCACGCCGACTCGGTCACCACCGAGCAGCTCCGTGCCGACATTCTCAAGTACGTCATCCAGGCTACCCTTCCGGCCAACCTGCTCGACGAAAATACCAAGTACCACATCAATCCCACTGGCCGCTTCGTTGTCGGCGGCCCCATGGGAGACACCGGGCTCACCGGACGCAAGATCATCGTGGACACCTACGGTGGCATGGGCCGTCACGGTGGCGGCGCATTCAGCGGCAAGGACGCAACCAAGGTTGATCGCTCCGCCGCCTACATGGCGCGATACATCGCCAAGAACATCGTCGCCGCCGGCCTGGCCGAGCGCGTCGAAGTTCAGCTCGCCTACGCCATCGGCGTCGCCGAACCTGTCAGCGTGCTGGTGGAAACCTTTGGCACCGGAACCGTGGACCGCGAAACCCTCGGAGCCCTAGTCCGCAAGAACTTCTCGCTGACGCCGAAAGGCATCATCGAGTCGCTCAACCTGCGCCGTCCCATCTTCCAGAAGACCGCCGCCTACGGCCACTTCGGCCGCACCGATCCGGACTTCACCTGGGAGAAGACCGACAAGGCTGAAGCCCTGCGCGAAGGCGCGAAGGCCGCGACCGCAGTCACCAGGTAACCTGCTTCATCCGCGCAATAGAGGGGGCGTCGCAATCGCGGCGCCCCCTCTTTGCAATGACAGGAATGTGCTTATGGTTTCTGCATTTGCTCCACTGCGCTTACCCCGTGCGTCGCTTCCATGATCTGCTTCGCCCGGTCCAGCGCGTGCTGAATGTTGTCGCAGATATTCTCCGCTCCGATCTGCTCGACGAACACCGCCTGGTGAATCAGCCTTGAAGGATGCTCCTTGGCTCCACAGAGCAGCAGGTGGTGGCCGGAGGTGTGCAGTCTTGCGGCAATATCTTCAATAGCTCCCAGCCCCGTTGAGTCGATTGCGCTCATTCCGCGCAGCCGCAGAATCACAACCGGAGGAAGTGTGTGCAGGCGGTGGAGGATCACTTCCAGTTTTTGCGCCGCGCCAAACATCAGCGCGCCCTGCACGGTGAAGACCTCAACGTAGTCGGGAATATGCTTGTCATGCAGCACATGGGCTCGTCCGGTAAGGAT
The DNA here is from genome assembly GCA_903832295.1 of uncultured Acidobacteriota bacterium. Lineage (GTDB taxonomy): Bacteria > Acidobacteriota > Terriglobia > Terriglobales > Acidobacteriaceae > TOLSYN. The sequence goes on along the minus strand of CAILAZ010000058.1, from coordinate 10,029 downwards.
GTAATCCTTGGTCACCGGCGAGACCGATGTGGTTTCCGCCACGTTGCGAATGAAGGTCAGCGCGGCGAGGATCATGCCGAACTCGACCGCCGTCGTCAGGTCGGCCATCACCGTCAACCCGAAGGTGACCAGCCACACCGCCACCGCGGATTTGTTGAGTTGCAGCAGGCGGAAGGTTTCTCCCCACTGGCCCATGTTGTAGCTGACCACGAAGAGGATGGACGCCAGCACCGCCATGGGAATGTACCGCGCCAGCGGCGCTGCAAACAGCAGCACGGCCAGCAGCGTGAACGCGTGAATGATGCCCGCCACCGGAGTCTTTGCGCCGGAGCGGATGTTGGTAGCCGTGCGCGCGATCGCGCCCGTTGCGGGCAGCCCGCCGAAGATCGGCGAGAAAATATTGGCCACGCCCTGCGCCACCAGTTCAACATTCGGATTGTGCTTGTCGCCGCTCATGCTGTCGGCCACCACGCAGGACATCAACGATTCGATGGCGCCCAGCATGGCGATGGTGACCGCCGAGGAAATCAGCGGCAAAATCAGCGCGGTGTGAAACTCGGGAATTTGTAGATGAGGCAGGCCCGCAGGAATGCCGCCGAAGCGCGAGCCGATGGTTTCCACCGGAAGCTTCAGCAGCGCCGCTGCCGCCGTGCCCGCCACCAGCGCGACAATATATCCGGGCACGCGCTTGTTGATGCGCGGCGTGATTAGGATGATGGCCAGTGAAGCCACGCCCAGTGCTGTGGCCGCCAGCGAGAGGGTGCCCGCATGCTCGACGAGTTCTTTCATGCGCGCGAAAAACTCGCCGGGGTTGTGCTCCAGCCGCAACCCGAAGAAGTCGCGGATCTGCGTGCTCGCGATCAGCACCGCAATGCCGTTGGTGAAGCCCATCACCACGGGGCGCGGAATGAACTGCACCGCCTTGCCCAATCCGGTGACGCCCATGATGACCAGCATCACGCCCGCCATCATGGTGCAGAGGAAGAGCCCGTGAATGCCGTGCTTCGCGAGAATCCCAGCGATGACGACAACGAACGCGCCGGTGGGGCCGCCGATTTGCACCTTTGATCCGCCGAGCAGAGAGATGATAAAACCGGTGACCACGGCGCAGTAGATGCCGGCCTGCGGAGTCAGTCCGCTGGCGATGGCAAAGGCCATGGCCAGTGGCAGAGCCACTAGTCCCACGGTGACGCCCGCCGCAAGATCAGCGGCGAAGATGCGGCCAGAGTAGTCCTTCAGCGAGAGGACTGATTTCGGAAGATATTTCTTCCAGCGGATATTCGACTGTTCCATGCTGCTTCTATCATAACCCTGTTTTGCTGCGACGGATGTCAGTGCAACCGCCTAGAGTGCGGCTCAGCAGCATCCCTGAGTTGTCGGGCTGCAACCCTGCGGAGGAAGCTAGTATTCTTGTTGATCATGAAACGCAGACGAGAGTGGAAGCCACTGACGCCGGATACATGGAACGATTTTGAATCGCTGTTTGGGCCTCGCGGAGCATGCGGCGGATGCTGGTGCATGACGTGGAGATTGTCTCGTCCGGAGTTCAAGGCCAACGAAGGCGAGGGGAACCGGCGCGCGATGCGAGCGTTGGTGGATGCGGGAAAGCAGCCTGGAGTGCTGCTATACGAGGATGGGCGCGCGGTGGCGTGGTGCGCGGTAGCGCCGCGCGAAGAGTATGTGCGGCTGGGCGCGTCGCGAGTGTGGGCTCCGGTGGACGACGAGAAAGTGTGGGCGGTGAGCTGCTTCTTCATCGACAAGCCCGCGCGCGGCAAGGGGCTCTCGGTGGCGGTGCTGGAGGCGGCGGTGGAGTTTGCGCGCGGGCGCGGAGCGAAAATTGTAGAAGGGTATCCGCAGGAGTTGAAGGAGAAACTGCCGCCGGCGTTTGTGTGGATGGGTGTGATGCCGACCTTTGTTCATGCGGGTTTCCGCGAGGTTGCGCGGCGCTCTCCGAAGAAGCCGATCATGCGAAAAACGGCGGAAAAGAAGAAAAATGGAGCGGGGAAGTGAAAGCTGAGAAAGAGAAGACGACGATGTTTGGCGACATGCTGCGGCAGGTGCGGCGGGTGCCGAAGGGGAAGGTGGCGACGTATGGAGACATCGCCTACGCCGCTGGATATGCGGGTGCGGCGAGGCAGGTGGCGTGGGCTCTGCATGGGGCGAGCGCAGGTTTGCCGTGGCACAGGATTGTGGGCGCGGAAGGGAAAATTCTGCTGACGGGAGAGCATGGTTTTGAGCAGAGGATGCATTTGCGGGCGGAGGGGGTGGGGTTTGTGGGATTGAAGGTGAACATGGCGGCGCACCGGCATAGCTTCTTTTCGACCAATAAACATGCGGGGAAGAAGAGGGCGGCGAAATCCGCGAAGGGAAAAGTGCGGAAAATGGCGGAGCCGGCAGGGCAGGGCAACGATTAACTCGGCGGGTAATCGTTGAAAACGCTGCCGTTACTTTTTGGGCAATGGTTCAGGGACCCCAGGAACGATTGACTTACGGGTCATCGGGGAGAGCGGCTTTCGATGTTGAGTCAGTGAATGTATGGGGGAGGGCGCTGGCTGGTTCGTGAAGTCTCCAGAGGGGGAGCAGAACTGACTCCGGGTTGCGCTGCGTGAGCGCGGGTGCTCCTTCGCGGAGCTTCCAGCGCGCACGCAGTTCTTTGATGTACCGCGCTCTAGAACTTCACGCCCCACTTGCTGAAGTTTTCGACAATCAGCGGATCCAGCTTGATGGCAGCATCCATGTCTGCCTTTGCTCCGGCAGCGTCTCCCAGTTTCTTCTTTGCGAGGCCGCGTCCGTAGGTACTCGGGGCTGATTGGGGTGCGTTCCGCAGGGCTTCGTTGTAGTCTGCAATCGCCTGGGTGAACTTCCCCAACTTGAGGTAGGTGAGCCCGCGGCTATCCAGCGCGACGGAGACAGGCTTCAGGCGCAGCGACTCGTTGCAATCCGACAAGGCATTTGCAAGGTCTCCCTCGACGGCGCGGTACCAGCAACGGTTATTCCAAGCCTGGAAGTCATCCGGCGTGAGCCGGATCACACGGGTGGAGTCCTCCACCGCGCGGTCGAACTGCATCTTCTGAGAGTAGCTGATGCTGCGATCCACAATGGCCTCGACGTAATCCGGCTTTTGACGAATGGCCTCGTCGAAGTCCTGGATGGCGCGATCCAACTGGTGGAGTTCCACGTAGGCGATTCCCCGACTCAGGAAGACCTTCGGGCTGTCTGGCTTCGCCTGGATGTATTGGGTGCAGTCCTGAATGGCAAGGTCGGGCTGGTTGTTCCAAAGGAATGCGACGGCGCGGTTGTACAGGCTCTCGAGGTCTTTCGGATCAAACCGGAAGGCCTGACCGTAGTCCTGGATGGCCGCCTGATACTGATGCTGCTGAAAGAGAATCTTTGCTCGGCTGGCGAAGACCCAGGCGTCCCGAGGCAGCAGGGTGTTCGCCCGGTTGAGGTCCCGCAAGGCCTGTTCGTGCTGCCCCTTGCGCTGGTAGGCCTCGCCGCGTCGGCAGAGGGAGTAGACAAGATTTGGAACGCGAACGGGCGCCTCACTGGCAGCGATCTCTTCACTGAATTGGGCGATGGCGTTGTCGTAGTCCTGTAGGTCGAAGTACGCGCTCCCGAGGTCTGGGTGGAGGTGTTCATCAGGACGCACCAAGGCCCGCCGGTAGTCTGCGATTGCCTCCTCGAGCCTGCCCAATTTGTAAAACACGAGACCGCGGTTGTGGAGTGCCTCCCCATAGCCGGGGTCGAGGAGAATGGCCTGACCATAGTCCTTGATGGCAAGGTCATTCTGGCCTTTATCGAAGTACAGACGACCGCGACCGTTATAGGCTTCCGCTAAATTCGGACTCGACCGGATGACAATGCCGAATTCCAAAAGAGCGCGGTCATCATCGCCCCGCTGGTGCTGGGTGATGGCGTACTTGCTCCGCACCGACCAATCTTCCCCAACCTGGCGGAGGTACTCCTCGTAATCGGCGGCTGCCAGGTCGCTCTTGCCCCACTTGAGGTATGCGTCGCCGCGCAGCCTCACGCACTTGGATCTATATTGACAGGACGAAAAGTCCTGGACGGCATCGGGGTATTGGCGATTACTGTAAAAGGCCAATCCGCGGTTGAAGATCGCTTCCTCTTCGGTGAATTCGCTTCTGAGGCCAAGCGCTCGAACCATGGTGACGACCTGGTTGAAGTCCGCGGCGGCCAGAGCATAGTTGCCCGCCTTATAAGCCGCAAGGCCGAGATTGAAGCACTCCCTCGTGTGTGCGTCACCCTGGAGGTGAGGGCAATCGTCTTCCACCTGAATTTGAGCACCAGCAGATAAAGAAAAGAACAGGACACAAAAACCGGCAAAGATGCGCATGGCCCCTCGGAGAATGCGTTGTATGCAAAATGAGATCAGCATACCATCGCGGAGTTTGGTTGGGTAACGCTGATCTCGTATCAGTACTGTCCAACAGACCCGTTGGGCAATGGTTGAGGGACCCGTGGAACGATTGGCTGAGAGGTTAGAGTCGAGAACGATGTTGGTTGGAGAGGTGGTCGTTGGCGGAGCGGTGGGGTGGTCAGAAATCTTTCTAGAGTGGGGCGGCGACGCGGGCTGGGATACTGCACACTGAATTGTTTTGTTGAGCCTTACCGGGGACCCTGTCGGTATAATTCGCTGACTGTCCAGTGTTGATTTGTTGCCACTTACTTCGACGAGTCTGGAAGGTAGCATGAATCCGGCCACGGACTTCGGATGGGATCACGACATCTATGAGACTACTTGGCGTTGAATTTACAAATCTGGGGCTTCTAGAGCACCAGTACATTCCACTCGACAATCCGATAACGCTACTAGTGGGAAAGAACAACGCAGGGAAGAGTTCAATTTTGCGAGCGCTCGCCGCATTGAATCGCCTACCCGATAGTGCTAACGCGTCCAGCCTGCATTCATATTCCAGTACCCAGGTAGGAGTGAATGTGTATGCCGAGGCCGAGAAGCAGGATGGCGCGAACTACGGCGTCGTGGATAGGCAGGATGAAAGGTGGTGGCACAGGCTAATTGACGAGGAGCATCCTCTCGTTGTGTATCGGTTCACAACCGCGCCGATGACTAAGGGCAGCGACTGGATTGGGTGTACCGGCGCATTCCTAGTCTCCGCAAAGCTAAATGAAATTCCGTTCATTAGTGTGGAAAGTAATGGTTTAATGTTGGTAACGTACGGTCCGCGGTATTCGAATATCGTGGTGCCGCCCGCGCGAGTGGGGGCACGTGCACTAGGCCTGCAACAATTTGGAGGTTCTTGGGTTCGTCCTCAGATGGGGCAGCAGTTTTCAGTGCTGGAGACGTTTCGCAATTCTATTTTTGTCGCGCCACACCGTGTTGTCAACACCCAGATGCCACTCATAACGAAAGAGGGTCTGTCCGAAGGCGGCAGTGAACTCGCTCAGTTCTTGCACACACTCCACAGCAACGAACAAAAGAAGTTCGAGAAGATCCAATCGTTCGTGATTGGTGTATTTGCGCAGTTTGAGTCCGTGAACACGCGCAGTCGTAGCAATCAGGTACAACTGACGCTGACGCTAAAGGGGACAGAAACGGAGGTCCCGCTTGATCGCTGTGGCACTGGCGTGGAGCAGATGTTGACGTTGGCGACCCAAGTCGTCACCAGCAAACCGGGCACATTAATCCTGCTCGATGAGCCGCACTCGTTCTTGCACCCCGACGCAGAGCGGAAATTGATGCAGTTCTTATCTGAGCATCAAGACAAGCAATTTGTGATTGCGACGCACTCTGCGGTGATGATGAATGCGGTAACCGCAGCGAGCATCGTTCATATCGAACCGCCGGGCTGCCCCTACTCAGAGTTCAGGCCAGCGGCCAGCTCTGCTAAGTTGCTGCTTGGCCTCGGATACCGTAACTCAGACGTGCTATTTCACGACCGGCTGATCATTGGGGAGGGAATAACAGAGCAAGGGGTGTTGCCGCTTCTTCTGAAAGCGTGCGAATTCAGTGCCCGGGAGCTTGACCGGACCGGTTTCCCAGCGCTAGGGGGCGTTCCCGAAGGTTCGAGAGAGCAACAGACAGCGGTGCTTCGCTTTGAAAAGTTGCTGGCTACGGTTGGGAGGAAGAAACAGCCAAGGATCTATCTGTTCGATTTAGACAGAAGCGGAGATGATCAAAAACTCCTGCGCGGTACGAGGCCAGAAGGGGAAACGGATCCGTTGCCGATTAAGTTCTTGCCTCGCATGGAGCTTGAGAACTACCTCCTAGTGCCTGAGGCTATCGCTAAGGCTCTTTGCGAAGAGGCAGAGGGTGTGGCTCCAGCAAACCTCGAGCGAGATGTTGAGACAATTCTCGAGAGGTTGAAATCGGATTGCGATGATACAAAGCTCTTTCCAATGGGAAAGCCGCATGCACCAGAGCAGCAAATAAAGGGCGGACGTGCTCTGGAACGAATTTATGACGAGCTTGGGGCTGGAAATTACTCCAAGACGGGCACAGGCCGCCTAATCGCACGGCACATCACGATGGCGAATCAACCGGCACTCACAGAATTGAAGGAGTTGTTTGCTCCGTTTTTCGATTCAAAGGAGGTCGCGAAAGCGGCGAAGTAGCGTCGGGTAGGTGGCCCGTAACTTCCCGCATGCTGGCCTTTTGTCTTTCCAAGTGCTTTCCTCAACTCGCCTCTATTCAATTCCTTCCGGATGGGCGAGGAGAACTTAAGGTGCTGATGGGTGCGGAACAAGTTAGTTGTCGGGAGTTTCGCCGGCGGCGACTTGGCCGTAGTTGAGGAGGCTGACGATGACGATGCCGCCGGTGATGTTACCGAGAGTTACGGGGAGGAGCCATTGGAGGTAACTGGGGAGGGGGGCGGCTCCGGAGAGGACGGCGGTGAGGATTTCGCAGGTGCTGGCGATGCAGTGGGAGAAGTGTCCGAGGCCGACGAGGAAGGTGAAGAGGTAGATAAGGACGAACTGGCCGATGGTGTGCTGGCTGGCGGTGACCATCCAGGCGACGAGGGCGATGATCCAGCCGCCGATGACGCCGCTCCAGAAGAGGTGGGGGGATGCGCCCTGGAGGGCGGTGAGTCCTAGCTGGACGAGAGAGGCGCGGTGCTCGGGGGCGAGGGCGGGGGTGGCGGCGGCAAGGGCGGCGAAGGCGGAGGCTCCGACGAGGTTGGCGAGGAATACGGTGAGCCAGAGGCGGAGGGTGTTGAGCAGGTGTTGGCGTTCGTCCAACACGAGGGCGACGGGGTAGAGAGTGTTTTCGGTGAAGAGCTGGGCGCGGCCGATGATGACGGCGACGAAGCCGAGCGGGTAGAAGAGCATGGCAAGGGGTTCGGCGGCTTTGCCGGGGCCGAGGTGGACCTGGGCGATGGCGACGCCGAGTCCGGTGAGTCCCATGTTGAAGCCTCCGGCGAGACCGGAGATGAAGAGGGCGGGGGTGGAGCGGCCGAGTTCGTCGCGGGCATTGTTGGCGACACCCTGGAAGATTTTGCGGGCGGTGGGGCGCTGCTTGAGATCCGGCGAAGGCTGTTCGGAGATGGGTTCGGGTTGGTTCGCCATGGCTGCCTCAGTCTCGGCAACCGCCGGGATGAGTGTGTGAGATGCGAGCGACCAAGGAGCGAGATGGCGGCGGCAGCCAGGATGGGCAGGGAAGAGCGCGGCAGGGCGGAGGGACGTCAGGGGGTGGGAGTGCCGATGCGGTCGAGATCGGCGAGGACTTCCGGGGGGAGTTGAAGGGTGGCGGCTTCGAGATTCTGCTGGAGATGGGCGAGCGAGGATGTGCCGGGGATGAGCAGGAGGTTTGGAGAGCGGCGCAGCAGCCAGGCAAGCGCGACCTGCATGGGGGTGGCCTGGAGGGAGGCGGCGACGGCATTGAGCTGGGACGATTGCAGGGGGGAGAAGCCTCCGAGGGGAAAGTAGGGGACGAAGGCGATGCCCTGGGCGGCGAGCGCGTCAATGAATGCGTCGTCGGCGCGCTGGGCGATGTTGTAGAGGTTCTGGATGCAGACGATGGGGGTGATTGCCTGCGCCTTTGCCAGTTGCGCAGGAGAGACGGTGCTGAGTCCGATATGGCGGATGAGGCCCTGCTGCTGGAGTTGGGCGAGGGCGGCGAGAGGCTCTTCGAATGGCTCATCGAGCGGAGAAGCGAAGCCTCCGAGGCGCAGATTGACGACGTGGAGCGCATCGAGGCCGAGGTTGCGGAGGTTGTCATGCACGGCGCTGATGATCTGCTGACGCGAGCGAGCGTGAGGCCATGAGCCATCGCTGGCGCGGCGGGCTCCGACCTTGGTCACGATGACGAGATCGCCGGGGTAGGGGTGGAGCGCCTGGCGGATGAGTTGATTGGTAACGTGCGGGCCGTAATAGTCGCTGGTGTCGATGTGATTGACGCCGGAGGCAATGGCGTGGCGCAGAACCGCGATGGCAGCGGGAACATCGCGGGGGAGTCCCCAGACGCGTTTGTCGCCCTCGTGTCCGGCAAGCTGCATTGCGCCATAACCCAGGCGATGGACGGTGATTGCAGTGTTGAGCAGGGTAAAGGTTCCGCCGAGCTTGGATTGAGGCGTCATGAATCTCCCTTGGAGTTGCGGAGGATGATGGGGAATTGGCCCGTACATTGCATTCGATGAGGGATGGAGGGGCGGGGAGATATTTAAAGAGCGGGCCGATCACGATGTGACCGGCCGGCCCTGGCTGTGATGGAGCGGGAATCCCTAGAAGTCAGGGAGCTTGGTGACGGTGTTGCTTCTCTCGCATGACACCCAGATGCTACTGCCATCGAATGCCAGAGCATCGGGAAGGATGCCCACGCTGTAGGTGGCGAGGATGGCTCCGGTGCTGGCCTGCAGCTTGGTAGCGGTGGAGAGGGTGTCGTTCGAGTTTGTTACCCAGATGTTCGCTCCGTCGAATGTAATCGCGTTTGGATTGACACCCGCCGGGTAAGTACCGACCACTACTCCAGTGCTGGCCAGAAGCTTGGTGACGGAGTTGGCGAAGCTGTTTGCCGTCCAGATGTATGTTCCGTCGAACACGATGCCGGCCGGATTGGCGCCCACTTTGTAGGTGCCCACTAAGGCTCCGGTGCTGGCGAGCAGCTCGGTGACGGTATTGTCGCCCGAATTCGCTACCCATATGTTTGCCCCATCGAAGGCGAGGCCAGCCGGATACCTACCTACTGGGTAGGTGCCAACCTGGGCTCCGGTAGTGGCCAGGATCTTTGTCACTGTACTGTCACTTGAATTCGCCGCCCAGACGTTGGACGTGTCGAGCACCAAAGCCACGGGCGAGGATCCGGCCGTGAAGGGGCCACCGGCCGCCGCGCCTGTGCTTGCAAGCAGCCTTGAGATGGTGTTAGCGGACGAATTTGCCACCCAGATGTAGTAGCCATCGAAGACCATTCCGGCAGGCCCCTTTCCCACGGCGTAGGTGCCAACGATCGCTCCGGTGCTGGCCAGCAGCTTGGTGACTGTGTTGCTGACGTAGTTCGTCACCCAGATATAGGTTCCGTCGGCTGCCACACCTTCAGGGAAGGTACCCGCGGCGTAGCTTGGGAACGTCCACCAGCGCATGGGCGACAGATAGCCGCCTGAACCTCCCGCTGGGCCCTGCGGGCCGGTGGCTCCGGTGGCACCGGTCGCTCCGGTTGGTCCCTGGGGGCCGGTCGCTCCGGTAAAGCCTTGCGGGCCTTGCTGGCCAGTGGCACCAGTCGGTCCAGCCGGACCAGTTGCACCTGTTGCTCCGGTTGCTCCGGTCGGTCCGGCGGGGCCAGTTGCGCCAGTGGCACCGGTTGCTCCGGTTGGTCCGGCGGGGCCAGTTGCGCCAGTGGCACCGGTTGCTCCGGCGGGGCCAGCGATTCCCTGCGAAGCGGTGGTCTGGGTGGTTCCGTCGGGGAAGATGTAGCCGCCGGTGGTGCTGTGGATGGCACCGGCGACGGTGAGCGGCTGGTCGGGAGTGGTGGTTCCGATGCCGAGGTATCCCTTGTCGGTGATGCGGATCTTTTCGGTGGCCGAGTTGCTGCCGGGGCTGGTTCCCATCGGGGTG